>QKAN01000133.1 GCA_003246365.1 Clostridia bacterium | reverse complement strand
TTCTAACGTTCTTTACGCTCGTCTTCGGAGAACTTGTGCCCAAGCGTGTTGCGATGAAAAACGCGGAAAAGCTCGCGCTCAGCATGGCGGGTCTTGTCAGCGGCGTAGCAAAGGTGTTCTCGCCGCTCGTTTGGCTTCTGACCATATCGACGAATGGAATTCTGCGCCTGCTGGGAATTGATCCCAACGCGGAAGCGGAGGAAGTCACCGAGGAAGAGATTCGCATGATGGTCGACGTTGGTTCTGAGAAGGGAACCATCGAGGCCACCGAAAAAGAAATGATCCACAACGTGTTTGAGTTTGACAACGTTGCCGCAGAGGATATCCTTACGCATCGCAAACAGGTGGACATTCTCTGGATGGACGAGAGCGACGAAGCATGGGCAGAGACGATACACTCCACGCGACATTCGTTTTATCCCATCTGCCGCGACAGCTCGGACGACGTGGTTGGCATTCTTGACGCGAAGACGTATTTCCGTCTCAGCGACCGTTCGCGCGAAAACGTCATGCAGCAGGCGGTCCAGCCGCCGCGCTTCGTGCCGGAGACGATTAAGGCGGACGACCTATTCCTCGATATGAAGCGCAGCCGCAACCACTTCTCGGTGGTTATGGACGAATACGGCGGCATGTGCGGCATCGTAACCATGAATGACCTTATCGAGGTGATAGTGGGCGATATCGACGAGGTGGAAGACGGCGAAGAGCACATCATCACGGTTGTTGCGGATGGCGTCTGGCAGACGCATGGTTCTGTGCCACTGGAAGATCTTTCTGAGATTATCGGCTATGCGCTGCCGACGGGCGAGTTTGATACGCTGAATGGATTGGTCTTCAGTGCGTTAAATGAAATACCGGATGATGGCACAGCGTTCTCTGTCGACGTAGCGGGACTGCACATCGACGTCAAGGAGATGAAGGATCACGGAATTGAGCTTGCCGAGATTTCGTTGTTACCGATGCAATCACTCATCGATGTAGCTAAATAAATAATAGAAGAAATTTTCTTCAACAAAGTTAAAGCCCGATTTCAGCGAATGGAATCGGGCTTTGTTTGTGTTCTTTTAGGATTACTAATATAAGTATCTGCTTTTATACCTCGCAGAATTGGATTAACGATAGCTACATTGAACGCTATGGGCCCGCATGTACGTAAATGAAACTTCCAGTAAACTGTAATGCGAATAGCTTCGGAATTAGCGACGTCTATCAATGAGGAACGGAAAACTGTACTTCTGTAATTGATCCAGTCAGAGTCATACAGAATATTGTCTGTGCTTCCAAGATACTCTTTTGAGTTGCAGGATTGAACAACAATTTTGTATTCGCACCTGCTCGCGGTTTCTACATCTTCAGGGAATGAGATATCGTCGATTCCATAATCGAACTGGAACGATTTATACTTATATGACAATCTATACTCAAGATACTCGTTATGCAGGATCTCACCCACTGGGGGAATATCACAGTAAGCCTTAAGTTTATCTGATGGTATGCAAATGCCAATACTATGTTGATATATGGTATCTTCGATCTGAATTAAATCATATCGGCTCCACTCGTGAATAAAAAAAGCTCTCGGCTTATGTAGAATCGGGTCAAGTTCGTCGAGCCATGCGTCTTTTACACTGCTCTTGATTGGCACGCTTGTGACAATCATAGGCGTTGGTATAATTGAAACAGATTCTTGATCGGAAGGAGGAGATGTTTCTACTCGCCCCAATCGGTTTAACAACACTATAAGTATAACTGAGGATAAAAATATAATAATTGAGTACTTGTATGCTCTAAGAAATTCAAAAACTTTTCTTAGTGGCGCTATCTGCTCGGATTTTTTGGTTTGGGACCTGTTCTTTTTTTCGTCAGTGTCCCAATTTCTACTCTCTCTCTCTTTTGCTTTCAGGGCTTTATTCTTTTGCACCTGGGTTCTTACAATTGTAACGATAGTACCTAATGAACCGGTCATATAAATAATATCTTTTATAGTTTCAGCCCAAGGTTTTAGCATACTACCCCACACTACAGCGACACAATTTTCACATAATCGCCACACTTTTAGAGATAGTATCACACTGCAATTTTCGCGTCAAAGCAAACGACATAAGATGACATTTTAGTCCGTTTCTTCAACAATTTCATGCATTTGAGCCCAATGCTGTTCCATCTCTTCTACAAGCCGGAACTGGGTGCGAGCGCGGTCGAGATTCTGTCCCTTTCGCGAAACGTGGAAGTACACGTCACCCGCAAGATGATCCGCAAGGAAGCGCATGCCGCACTCCAGCGTCATCATCTTCGCGCCAACGGGCAGCATCGTTTTTTCCATCTTCGTCAAGCTCTCGCCGCAAGTAGAAAGATAGCCTTTGACGTATGCTTTATAAAGACCCAAGTCAAAATGCACGCGGGATAAATCCCTCTCGTCCTCGTCAGCGGTAGATGCGCCAAAGCGGATTGCATCGCCGAAGTCGTTGACGGAAAGGCCGGGCATCACCGTATCAAGGTCGATTACGCACAGCGCTTTGTTCGTCTCAGCATCGAACAGAACGTTGTTGATTTTGGTGTCGTTGTGCGTGACCCGAAGCGGGAGTTCGCCTGCGTTTTGCAGATCGGTCAGCGTGTGCGTGAATGCCTCTCTGGACAGCACGAAGTCGATCTCACGCTGGATAAGGTGGCTTACACTTGCCGCATCCTCCGCAACAGCGCGTTGAAAGGCCGCAAACCGCACGGGCGTATCGTGAAAATGCGGGATAGTTTCCGCGAGCTGCTCCGCCGGAAAATCAGCCAGCTGATTCTGAAATCTACCGAATGCTACCGCGCTCTCATAGAAAAGCGATGCATCCGCGCTCTGATGACAAACGCTGTTTTCGACCAACTCGTAAACACGCCAGTACGCCCCGTTTTCCACGACATAACTTTTGCCGTCGAGTGCCGGAACAAGATTGAGCACACCACGCGGGTCGTTGACCTTTTTGCGCAGATGCGCCGTAACCAGCTCAATGTTGCGCATCAACGCTTCCGGATCACGGAATACATGCGTATTGATGTGTTGGAGGACATAGCGCGCGCCGCCTTCGCAGGCGACGAGCTGCGTTCCGTTGATATGCCCGCTGCCAAAAGGTTCGCAGGAGATTGGCGCGCCTAAAAGCGCGAACGAAGAGAGCACGGAATGCATGCTTGTAGATTCCTCCGATGCTGGAGATTTTTAGTTTCTGGTATAGCGGTTGGATGCCTAGAGAACCAGTGTATGTGTAGAGGACGATTACTTCTGAAAAAGTGCTTTGATCCCTTTCAGAGGTTCATGGTTGAACAGATGAACAATGCCTTCGATCTGACGAGGAGAGATATCGGACTCCGAGCTCATCAGCCGCAGTGGAGTTGTGTAGAGCACATGATCGATGACGTTGTGGTCGACCTCGTTGGTAGACAACGCGGACTCGGCAACCTTGCGCCCGACGAAAGTCAGAATCCGTCCAAGAAAAGTGTGTTTCACTTCGCTGAGCGTGACGTTCAGCGTGTGCTTTTCGCCCTTTTGCCGTTCGCGCGCGGGAATCTCCCGACCAAGTACAGCGGAAAACGCGCTGTCGGGCACGTCGATCCCATTCGAGAGATCGTAATAACAGGGTGCGGCTTCCCGGAAGTCCGGCACATGGATGTCCTCATCCGGCGCGGCTTCGATGGCTGCACGCAACCGCGTATCCTGGCACG
>QKAN01000046.1 GCA_003246365.1 Clostridia bacterium | reverse complement strand
GACTCATACTTGTTTGACCCGGCTTCGCCCGGAAGCATCTGCCGCATGATCTCGGCAGCTTCATATCTTGTGACAGGGCGGCTCAAATCGGCGTTCTTTACGTCAAAGATGCGCCGGAAGATGCTCGAAAAGGCGGATGCGGTAAACGCATCGATCGTCTGCCCGTCTACCATATGCTGGCCGTTCAGGTAAAGCGCGGTTGCGAGAAATTCCTCCAGGCTGACAACCGTGTCAAAATCGACTCGCCGTTGATCCGGCATGATGATGCCATGATTCACAAGATAATGCAGCTGATCTGCAAACTCGTTTCCTTCGTCCATGATGACAGGCGTCCTGGCCGAGCGTATGAGCTGCGCATTCAGCGTTTTAAAGTCCTCAACGTTATACAGCGCGACATTGTCGAACCGTACCCGGGAAGCAAACCCCCACAACACGTCGATATGGCCCGATATTCCGAGTGCAGGCCCCATAGCGCTTTGCAGAATTTTATATTCGGAGGTGTCCGTGTACTCCAACAGCGGCGTCGTGCTGTCCGTCTGCCGATCCGCCCCGTCTATGTAAAACGCGATATGCACGTTTCCTTCGTCCGTGTTCTCAATGAGCAGCCGCGCGGTATAGTCTTCTTTCTCCTTTAAAAGGAAGAAAGCCTCGGCCAGCGGTTCGGTTCCGCTTGGCGCATTGGTGTTTGTGATAGACCATTTACAGCGAAACAGGTTAGACTGGAACTCGCCGAGCGTTTGGACAATATAGTAGTTTACGGCATAATACTTCGTCACTCTTGCGTCTGCCGTTCTTGGGATTACGCGAAAAATAACACGGCTTTCGTTCCCCTCGTTCGACATCTTCTGCACGTTTACGGTAAACGTCATGCCGTAGCTTTCGTTGCCTTGCATCCATTTCTTCAGCAGCGCATACTGCTGATTCACGGCAAGATCCTGGTTCCTGCCAGACAACTCGAGAGTACCATCCTCCGTGATGGAGTTTTGCGCTCCCGGCACGTTGCCGCCATACCAGCACGTATTTCCCCGTTTGTCGGAAACACTGCTCCCCTCGAGCGTGCTGTCGTTAAAGTTGTCGGTGAAGAACGGCTGTACCTCCGGCCAAACGATTGAAAACGCATCCGTTCCGGCCGCTGTGACTTCGGCTTGAGGCTGCGTGATCGTTCCGTTGCTCATCAGATGCGAGAGCAGCGTATTGCCGTCAGACCCAGTTTCCGCATACAGCGCGTTGTAACATATCTCAAACGCATCGTTCACCAGGAGCGCTTTATCGTCGTTCTGATAGTCGCTCAGAAGGACGCCCGTCTCCATTGCTACTTGGTAGGCATCTTCCATATCGACTCTGGTCGCGTCTTTGCCGACATAGCTAATCGCTCGTAATAAAAAAGCGAGAAACGCAGTTTCATCGCATAGCTCTGTCTCCATGAAATGATTGTTCGTGATACCTTCGATGATATTATTGTGATACAGGAATCCGATCAGTTGTTCGGAGCCGCTGGAAATATCGACGAATGGATGAGAGAAGGACGTGTTCTGCGCCTCCTTGCTCAGTCCAGTAATATCCGCGATCATCTCAGCAGCGACGATGCGGGTTACGTATTGGTCAGCATGATATTCATCCTCTTCAATCAACCCGTTGGCGAGGAAATATTGCCCCGCGGCATTCAGATCCCCTTGGCCTGAAATAACACCTTCGTTTTCTTGATTGCTTTCGATTGCATCGCCATTCGCTTCCGGGGTGGATAACTGGGGATTTTTCGCGCAGGAAGACAGCAGGATAACGCCCATTCCAAGCAGAACAATACAGGCAAATATAATGCACGATCTGATTGTATTGATTGCCTGTCCGTTCATACGCAGCTCCTGTCTTCACAAACTATATACTATTGTACCACAGATGGTATTGCCTTACGCATCTCATCATCCTGTCAGTGATACAAATTACAAACCAAGATAACAACAAAAGCGAAATTGCCCGCTCATGTGATTCGATACTCAATGGTCATAAAATCCCTGCCAATATCAAGGATTTTAATCGATGTGACGCTGCGCCGGCCCTTTTGGCTATCTGTAATATAGTCGCCTCGAAAGCCAACATCCCCGCTCTTTTGAATATAGATATAGTAGTCATGGAACCGTAATTCATTGCCGATCTGTACGTTGATGCAAAACGTACCTGAACTATTCTCTTCTATAATGCCGCTGTAATCTCCGATTTCCTTTCCAATATTTACCTTCCAAATATTGTTGCCGCATTGACTGCATCCATAAAACACGAGATTGCTGTGGTAATTGCGATTCAGCCAGTCTCTTACCAAGAACGTTTGCCCGATGATAACAGTATTTTTCATATCAGTCTCCCAGTGCAAATCAAATGGCGCACAGATCATTACGGCTAAACGTATGTATTCGAACCATGTCGACTCTGATTCGTTCCAAGCCTGAATGAGAAAAAACCGACTAAATCGGTTTCAAGGCCCTGCGTCCCGGCCGATTTGGTCGATGTCAAACTAGTTGGAGCGATGTGCGGCCATATCGAAGACTGCCGCTGAAGGATTCCATGCAGAGGTTGTTTGCCGGTATGCCAATCCATGAAGCAATGTGTTTGCTTCTTGTCGAAACAAGTCCAGCGTCCATCATCCGTCAGAAATTCGCATTCGCGATATCGAACGTTGTCCAGTGTGTTTTTCCGCGAGAGCTTCGGTTTTCTCCGGTTAATATAAAACTGTTCAATCGAGAAAGTAAACGAGAAGTGTTGAAAATAGTTTTCATTTCTTCGGTTGCCGCTTGTTAACGAGGTCTACTTATAGAAATTACCATTTGTAACATTAATATACATTCAATTATACGAGTTGTCAAATATTACAACACTTGCTGAATTAACCGTAACAATGCACCTTTTCACCTGTTGACAGTTCTTGTTTGCTTGCGCATATTATACACGGAATGTGCTTTTTATACTGTAATTTATTAAATTGACCCGGTCTGGAGGATGCAATCATTTTAAGTACAGAATCTTAGAAAACATTGCAAATCTAAATAGTGCAAGATTGACTGCTCTTATAAAGCTATCGGCTCATCATACGGAAGGAGTTGAAATGTTCTCCCGACAAAAAATTCTGCCTGTTTTTCGCCTGCTGCTGCCGCTGCTAGTCATCCAGAAGACGCCTGATCGCGCAGGCAAGATACAGCGCGCTTGCCTCGGGCATCTTCGTAATCGGATAACAGAGCCGTTCGTTGATACAGCGGATCCTGTACTTAATGGTATTCTTGTGTAAAAACATCAACTCTGCGGTTTTTGCAATATTGCTCTCTGCCTCCAGCAAGAATACTTCAAGTGTTTTGACCAGGTCCGTATATCGATTGTCTTCGCCAGCCGACAGCAGCTTCAAGTCCTTTAATCTGCTTTCAATCGCCTCTTCACCGGACACGATGATATCGTTGCACTCTTGCGCAAAGAGGATTTCGCGCATGGTGAGCTGCCTTTTATGGCAGAAGATTTTTCTGGCATATTCCAGTCCGTTCGCAACCGCCAAATATGCCTGCCTTACTTCCGTGGTCGTTTCGAGATTGTAGCAAATAACAAGCGTAGATTCGATCTCGTTTCGCTCGAGCGCGGATGCAAGTTCGTTGGCAAGTTCGGTATTGTTTTCAACCATTGACTGTTTGTCCATAAATACAATGATGGAACCGTCATAGATATCGATAATCAACGTGCT
>QKAN01000028.1 GCA_003246365.1 Clostridia bacterium | reverse complement strand
TTTTGTTAGCACTCTTTTTTGCTGAGTGCTAATCACGAAAATTATTATACCACGAAAGGCGCATGCGTCAACTTAATAAATGCAACGAAAATGTGAAATGTCCCGATAATAGCTTATAATTGCGCAACATAATCACGGAGCGAATTGCGCCGGTAAAAATATATCGTCATTCAGATACAATTTTAACTAATTCAAACATTAGCTCTACAACCGTATTTTATGATAATATTTATAAATAAGAAAATGCAGTATGCTTCATTTATATATATGAGCATGCTGAATATTCATGAAATCAATATTTTTCTTGCAATCTCACGCTCCTTATGCTAAACTGACTTCTGTTCGAGTGAAATTCGAGACTGATATAGGGGGTGAATAGTTTGGCAAACATCAAGTCCGCCATCAAGCGTGTCAAAATCGCCGAAAAGCAGAACCTTCGCAACCGTGCGGCCAAGTCTGAAATGAAGACGACAATCCGCCGTTTTGACGAAGCAATGCAAGCCGGGGACGCTGCCGCAACCGAATCTGCGTATTTGACTGCCGTCAGCACGGTTGACCATGCCGCGGCAAAAGGCATCATTCATAAGAACGCTGCCGCCCGCAAAAAGTCGCAGCTGGCTAAGAAACTGACTGCTGCGCAGTAAACCCCTTTTCGGTTTTCAGATTTGGACATGCCTTTCGGGTGTGTCCTTTTTTCTTGCTTTCCAGTGTGAAAGCGTCTAGAATATGATTGTCGATGATATTCTACCGAATACAAGAACGAAAGGCGCAATCTGTATGGATGCATATGAATCCAAGTTGAAAAGCACGGAACTAGACGACGTATTTCACGCGATTCTCTCCTTGCGCGACCTCACAGAATGCTATCGTTTTTTCGATGATATGTGCACCATAAACGAACTACAAGCAATGGCGCAGCGCTGGCAAGTTGCGCGGCAGTTAGACGCAAATGTCACTTATCAGGATATTTCTCACAAATTCAACGCCTCAACGGCAACCATCAGCCGTGTAAACCGCTGCTTGGAATATGGCGCGGGCGGATATCGCCTGATCCTCGATCGTATGAACGGAAAAGAAACGGAGTAAGCTCTTTCAGCAATGGCCATGGACGGCATCGCGCTCGGCGCGGTGATAACCGAATGCCAGCCGCTTGTCGGTGGCAAGATTGACAAAGTGCAGCAGCCCGAAAGGGACGTGCTGCTCTTTACTGTGCGCGCAAATAACAGTACACGCAAGCTGCTCGTCACCACGCATGCTGAAAACGGACGAATACAGCTCACCAACCGAACGTATGACAATCCCGCAAATGCGCCTGCATTTTGCATGTTGCTGCGCCGTCGGCTCGTCGGCAGCCGCATCTGTTCAATTCGTCAACTCGGCGCTGACCGTATCTGTGAAATTATCGTTCTCGCACGAAACGAACTGTTTGATGAAGTAACGCTGCGCCTGATGATTGAACTCACCGGCAAGCACGGCAATCTGGTGCTTCTTGAGCAAAACGGCGCCATCGTAGATTGCTTAAGGCGGATTTCTGCCGGAGACGATACCGCGCGTATGCTCCTCCCCGGTTTCCCCTACGACCCCGTTCCCACCCAAAATAAATTGAATCCTTTTTCCGCACCGTTAGATGCATTCGCAAAATGTACTGACTCTCCCGATCCCGTTCGTGCGTTGACCGCTATGTTTGACGGAATTTCGAAGCAGACCGCAACCGCGCTGATCTCAGCAGCATCAAACGCAGCCGCACTTCATACGCTTTTAGGTCAGATGAAAGACGGATATTATGCCCCGTGTCTTGCGTTTAATGCAGAAAACGAACCCGTTGCCGTATTGCCATTCACGCCAAACGGTTTATATTACCGAATTGAGCCGATTTCAAGCATGAGCGATGCTTTGGATCGATATTACGCTGATCGTGACCAAATTGTTCGTATCCGTCGGCATGGTAGTGCGCTTAGACACACGGTTTCATCCGCGCTCAGCCGTGCACAAAACAAATATGCCGCGTTTTTGGAAACGATTCAGCAATCGGATGCGCACGAGAACGCAAGGATCAACGGCGAACTCATCCTCGCCAATCTTCATCTTGCCCGACCGGGTCAAAGCGAGCTGATCGCCGACGACTATTTTGCGGATCCGCCAGTAAAACGAATCATCCAGCTTGACCCCGCCTATAGCGCGCAGGATAACGCCAAACGATATTTTAAACAATATCGCAAAGGAAAACTCGGCAAAGCATATGCGGAAGGGCAAATTGAAGGATTAGCCAGCGAGATTTCCTATTTAGAAGGACAACTGGAAAACATTGAAAAATGCGACACGCTCTATGAACTGAGCGAGATCAAAGAAGAATTAATCCATGAACGATATTTGAAGCCGGAAAAAACAAAAGCATCCAAACCGGCCAATAAGTCCTCCGCTCCGATGCAGTTTTGCTCCAGCGACGGTATCGCAATCTATGTCGGCAAAAACAACCGGCAGAACGACACGCTGACGCTGCAAGCCGCTCGTTCGGAGAATATCTGGATGCACGTGAAAAACATGCCCGGATCACACGTCATCATCGATTATGACGGTGAGCCTCCGGAGTCGACGCTCCGCGAAGCGGCTTTGCTTGCTGCTTACTATTCGCAGGCGCGTTCATCTAGCGGGGTTCCTGTCGATTACACACCGCGTAAATTCGTGAAAAAACCATCCGGAGCGCGTCCGGGTATGGTGATCTATTCCACAAACCGCACGCTGTATGTAACGCCGGATGCAACGTCAATTCAACGGCTTCGCGGGGAATCAAACGCGTAATACAAACTGTGTCAATCCAGGCAAAGGCTATGCCATGTTTGTGAACAGTCTGTAGAGAATCCCAGACACATCGTCTGCTTGATTGCGTTCGGTTATTCCTTCGCGTATAATTGTGTCATAAAATTTCGACTTGCGGCTGAATACCAAGTAAATCCTCCGCATGTCTAACAGGAAGGGAGTCAGCGATTTTGTCACGCATCGCACAACTCTTACAAAACCCGCTGCAGCTTTTATACGTGCTGCCGGCGATCTTAATTGGACTTACCGTACATGAATGGGCGCATGCATATGCCGCCTATCGCCTTGGCGACCCGACTGCGCGCAATTTAGGGCGTATGACGCTCAATCCGCTTGCGCATGTCGATCCAATCGGCTTTATCATGCTTCTTCTGATCGGGTTCGGCTGGGCGCGCCCTGTGCCGATTAATCCGCGAAATTTTAAAAATTACAAACGGGACGAAATCATCGTTTCGCTTGCCGGTATCTTTACAAACTTGCTTACCGCATTCGTGTTTTCATTTGTCTATGTTGCCGGTGTTCTGAAATGGGGTCTTGCAACCAACACGGCGTTTATGAGCATATTTGGTTCGATTATCACAATCAACCTCGCGCTTGCAATCTTTAACCTGATCCCGATCTATCCGCTCGATGGATCACATGTTTTAGAAGTCTTGCTCGCGCATAAGATACCGCGCTTTGTTATGTTCCTTCGCCAATATGGTCAGTGGATCTTATTGGGGCTCTTGCTGCTTGGCGTGGTTTCTACCGTGCTTGGTTATCTTGTTTCCGGCATTACTTCCGGCTTCTTTACTGTCGCCGCGTGGTTTGTCAATCTGTTTTAAGGAATTTGCATGCCGTATACGGTTCAACTTCAACAATTTGAAGGCCCGCTCGACCTGCTGCTGCACCTGATCGAAGAAGCCG
>QKAN01000206.1 GCA_003246365.1 Clostridia bacterium | reverse complement strand
ATTGATATATTCATTGTATGGCTGGCTTTGTTTGAGCCTGCTCTGATCATGCGCACAGCACGTTTGATCATTCGTTAAAATCCGTGATACTGCTCCTTTACCGTGCCGCAGATCGGGCAACGGTCCGGTGCGCCGTTTAGCACGGTGTGTCCGCAGATCGGGCAGATATAGACCGAATCCAGCGCAATATCCTTGCCCTCAGTGACCGCATCCAACGCCTGTTGGTATAGCGAAGCGTGCTGCTTTTCCGCCTCCAATGCAAAATGGAACGATCGCTTTGCTTCCGGTTCATTTTGAAACTCCGCCGTATGCAGATAGACCGGGTACATTTGTTCCACTTCGTGCAGTTCTCCCATAATCGCCCCGCGAAGGTTATCCGCGGTTTTATTTGGCCCAAAAATTCCGCCGGCGGCTACGGTTGCTGCTGCGGTCTCGCCGCCTATTGCGCGAAAATGATTGGTCGCGTGCACCTGCTCCGCGTACGATATTGCGCGAAAGAGTTTCGCTACATTTGGAAAACCTTCTTTTTCCGCCAGATCGCCCCAGATCAGATAGCGCATATGAGCCATGCTTTCGCCGCCATATGCTGAATGCAGAAATTCAGACGTCATAGCATTTTTTACAGACATATCATAACCTCCAATCAAAATTAAATGTACGATGCGATTCGTTTTTTAATGACTTCCAGTTCCGTGTTTCTATCCAGCAGGGGTATTCCCTGCTTTAACACCTCGTTTTTTTGATGATATGTGCTCTTGTCCTCACGATAGAGAATGCCGAGCGGGATTTTTTCGTCAAATTCCATCGCTTTTATCAGTGCAACAGATTTGTCGCCAGCATCGTATGATTCATCCAGATCGTAAACACGTTCTCTATACCAACCGAATGTATTCGTTTTATTGAAGCTGACACACGGCTGCAGAATATCGACCAATGCATACCCCTGATACTCTATCGCCTGTTTCATCAGCGCAATCAGCTGCTCTTTATGCCCGGTGAATCCACGCGCGACAAAGCCGGCGCCGCAGGCGATTGCAAGCAGCACCGGATTGAGCGGTTCGGTGATGTTTCCATCCGTCTGAACACCGGTGACCATGCCGACGCCGGAAGTCGGAGACGCCTGTCCTTTTGTCAGGCCGTAAATCTGGTTGTCATGCACAAAATGTGCGATATCCACGTTCCGACGGATGTTGTGTACAAAATGGTTGCCGCCTTCTCCGTAAGAATCGCCATCGCCCGTATTGACAATAACAGTCAGCGATTCGTTGGCGATTTTCGCTGCAACCGCCGCCGGAAGCGAGCGCCCGTGCAGCCCGCAAAACGCATTTGTATTAATGTATTGCGGCGTCTTCGCCGCCTGACCAATGCCCGCAGCTACCAGTACTTCGGACGGTTCTTTCCCAAGTTGTTCCAGTGCGGACTTGAGGCATTCCAAAATCACGAAATTGCCGCAACCCGGGCACCATGCTGTTTCGTAAGTACAAAAAGACGCGGTACTCATTTCAGTTCCTCCTTACGAATACGATCCACAATTTCTTCCGCCGCAATCTGCCTGCCGTCATATTTTAGTATGCTGCCGGTACAGGAAATCCCCGTCTCCTCGCGAATCAACCCGGCGAGTTGGCCGGTTGCGTTCTGTTCAACATGAATCAATCGCTTGGCTCGTTTGGCTTTCTCCAACAGTAGTTTCTGCGGTAGCGGGTAAACGTCCCCGAAAACCAGCGCGGCATATCGCCCTTGCGTCTCGGCGTTTAACAACCCGACCGCCTCGGTAATTGGGCCCCAGGTGGAGCCCCAGCCAACGATCAACGTATCGAAACTCTCAGGCCCGATAAAATCCGGTTCCTGCAGTTCCTTCTTAATCGCTTCTGTTTTTTTCATGCGCTTGTCCGTCATCCGGGTTCGGACTTCAGCGGACTCCGTAATCCTGCCCCGCTCGTCGTGTTCGTCGCTGTCGATCGCAACGAGATGTTTGCTCTTTCCGGGAATCAGGCGGGGGCTGACTCCGCTTTCGGTGTAACGATAGCGCAGATATTCGCCTTCTGCGTCATATTCCTCTACCGGATTTGCAACCGTTATACGCGTCGGATCAAATTCCTCAACAGTAGCGGTTCCGTCACCAATATATTGATCGCTCAGGAGAATAACCGGAATCTGATACCGCTCTGCAAGATCAAACGCACGCATCGTCTGGTAAAACGCATCTTCCTGATTGCGCAGCGCGATAACCACCCGGGGAAATTCACCCTGCGACGCGGAGATCACAAATTTCAAATCGCTCTGTTCGGTTCGCGTAGGCAGGCCGGTCACAGGGCCCGGGCGCTGTACGTCAATTACCACGAGTGGGATCTCACCCATACCGGAAAGGCCAAGCGCTTCCACCATCAGGGAAAATCCGCCGCCAGATGTGCCGGTCATCGCCCGAGCGCCCGCGTAAGACGCGCCGATTGCCATATTGATTGCAGCGATCTCGTCCTCCGCCTGCTCAACAACCACCCCCGCCTCGTCGGCAAGTGAAGCGAGCGTTTCCATGATCGACGTTGAAGGTGACATCGGATAAGCGGAGTAAAAGCGAAGCCCTGCTGAGGCCGCGCCGAACGCGACGGCATGGTTACCGGATATCAGCATTCTCCCGCCGTATGTCCCTTTACTGTGCTGATAACGCGTTTCGACGATTTGATATCCCGCCGCAAGCGCTTTCAGGTTGACTTCCAAATACTGTTCCTTCACAAATGTGCTGAGAACTTGCTCCGCATCATCCAGCGCTTCACCAAACATCTTGAGCAGGATCCCGACCGCAATGATGCCGGAGACACGCGGATTGCCAAGCTTTTTTGCCATGCCCTCCATGTCATATCGATTCAAACGCGCGTCGCTTATGCTTATCTTCTCATCAGCCAAGATGAACCCGTTTTCGTTCAGCTGGTCTATATGTTGCCGAATGGTTTCGTCGTCCATCGCGATGATCCCATCCAGACGATTGCTATGCGAATATATCGGCTCCGTTCCAAATCGAACGAGCGAAAAGTTATGCCCGCCGCGAACGCGTGACATGAAGTCTCGTATCGTCAGCACATAATAGCCGGATCGTTTTAAGATTTTTTCCAAAATTGCCGCCGTCGTTTCAATGCCTTGACCGGCGGCGCCGCCAATCAGTAAGTTATACATCAGCATGTCCTTTCTTCTTGTATTCTTCTAATCTATTTTGTTATGAGTTCATATGCTCAGCATTTTCGTGTTGGCGCAAGCGCCGAGCGCTAACTTGATCGGTAAAAATATTGCAATAAAATAAATGGTATATACACTTTGATGTTACACCAAGACCGTGACACTGTCAAACCTATACTTATATTGTTTGGAAATGTTTTTTCGGTTCTTTATGCCCGCATCTGCCTATTTTGTACGCATAGCGGTGGTTCTTATCGATGCGTTTTTGTCTCGTTTTGAGCTCTCTGCGGTGGTTCTCATCAATGCGTTTTTTGTCTCTTTTTAGGTTCTCAAGTTATATGCAACTGTAAGGTTCATAGCTTTGGCATCGGTGTAGCCTTCTCCCTTCGACTCATCCGTTCGGTTTGCATATGTCAGCTGATTCCCGTTTCCCTACATTACGGTTCAATGAGCACCTTCATGGAGTCATCCGTCATACTTGCGAGAATTGCATCCTGCGCCTGCTCCAGCGGGAAACGGTGGCTGATGAACGCATCCCACGGAAACCAGTCGAGC
>QKAN01000217.1 GCA_003246365.1 Clostridia bacterium | reverse complement strand
TACGCTAAAGCTGATCGGCACCAGTGAAGAAAGCATCTATCGAAACTTTAAGATGCTGCTGGAAGATTCCGCTATGTATTCCGCCATGAGCAACGTCAGCACGTTATATGGTGACGGCTTTGCCTGTAAACGGATTGCGGATGTTATTTGCGCAGAGTAATAGAATCCATCTCGTACAAATACGTCCGTAATGCAGAGGTAAATGATTCAAGTCTATTCCCCCGTATAAAGCAAAACCGCACTTTTCAGTGCGGTTTTTGTGTAACTTGAATCATGTTTTATCAATATCGCTTTCTTCCAAATGGATAAATGATCCAAAGTAGTCATTGAACTCTTGCGTATAACCTGTGTTGAATCCGCTATTTGGATACAGTGTCATCTCGCCGAATCGTACACCCTCCGGCGTATCATACAGATCGACCCTGACATGATTCAACCCTTTGGAAAGCTGCTGTGCCAGCATTTTCATCTCTTCAAAATGCGGCGGTTGAATGAGCGGAAACTCTTCCAACCCTTTTAGCGTCCCGCCAATCGACATATAACGAGGAACAAAATCCGGATCATAAAACAAATAATTCGCCCCGCCCTGACGGCGGTTTACGCATAATAAGACCGAGAAGACCTTCCCCTGCCAGCAGTAAAACTTATAATCATCCGGCCTTGTACCCGCTTCATCGCCAATGAACGCTTCTGCAATCACCCGACGCGGCACATCATGATATGCCCACTCTCGCCCAAGGTATGAGTAATCGCGTTTGAGCCACTTTTTCAGTTTGCGACGAGTATCAGGAATATTCAACTCAGCCTTGTTTGTACAGATGATCACGCTGCCGGAGTCGTGCGTGCACTTGAGCACGAACTGTTCCGGCAAACTCGAAAAATCGATCTCCTCCGGTCGATCCCATACGCCCAGCAACGGAATCAAGCAGTCCTCCCCTGCGCGCTCGCGCACAAAATCACGCACGGCATACTTGTCGCACAATTTTGGGAAGATCGGATTTTTATCGTGAAGCTTGAGCCACTGCACCTTTTCGCTGTAGGAAACAGGCGAATCAAGGCGCAAAGATCGACCTAATATTCCGCGAAAAAGCAATTTCAAGTACATCTCGTCCGGCATGTTTCGAAAAAAGCCAATACGGGACAATTTAACAAACAGCTTGTATGGATTCGCTCGAAAGGAACGATATTGTTCGATTAACGCAGAGCTCATCCTGTTTCCTTCTCTATATCGCTTTGATCGTTTGTCTTTCCTGATTCGCAGAAATTTTGTGTGTTGGGAACGATCTGAATTTGATATGGCATCACATTGATTGTAATGACGTGTTCTGTGCCGCGTCAACCATATAGCATCTATATTTTCCAATAATTCCTTGTCCATCATAGCCGAAAAAAAGTATAATAAACTAAATTGTTCGTTCGGTTCATTTTTACTTGACCGTACTTTGAATCTAATTAGTGAATCGTCTGCAAAATAATCAAAATCTACTGCACAATACCTGACTGAAACATATGGCCTTTTGAACACGTCTATATGCTACAGCTCAGTTCGGCTGATGTTTTGGGGAAAATTTATCGAAACCAGGGAGGACGAGAATGGACACAGTAACAATATTATGGTCCGGCGGATGGGATGGAACGTTCCGCTTTTTACAACTGGCATCGAAAGAGATTTCGATTCAGCCGATCTATGTGATCGACAAAAATCGCAAAGGCACCGAGTATGAAAAAGATGCCATGGCGAAAATTATTGATGCTGTATCTGCCGGCGGAAAAAACAACTTTAAGGCCACGATCTTACCCGTAAAGTTTTATACCGTCGAATGGATTATGGAAAACTGCGCGGATGAAAAGATCAGCGCAGCATTTAGGCTTCTGAGAGAGAAGTACAATGTCGGTACACAATATGAATGGTTTGCGCTTCTTGCTAAAAAACTAGGCGTTCAGATGGAGGCCTGCGTGGTGCATCAGTACCACGGAAAGGTCGAGGATGCAATCGATGCGGAAGCGATACTCACGCCGATCCATGACGATGTTTTAGGCGAACGGTATCAGGTTCTACCAAAAGAAGACAACGATACCGTAACATTGGTTTTTGAGAACCTGTTGCTACCCTCCATCCGGCTCACGAAAAAGGATGAGGAACGCTTCGCCAGAGAAAACGGATGGCTTGATTTGATGAAGCTTTCCTGGTTCTGTCATAATCCGGATGAAAAAGGAAATCCGTGCGGACTGTGCACGCCCTGCGATGACGCCATGCATACCGGGCTAGAATGGCGGATTCCTAAAAAAGCGCAGCGAAGAAATAAGTTCAAGTACGTTTATCTATTGCTGCGGAAAGCAAAGCGATTTTTATCTCGAAAAGCGAAAGCGTAGGATTCTTACAAGGTAATTAGATACGTGTTCCTAGCGCTTTTACTTCGTATTAGCGATAACCAGTCAAATATTTTGCGCATAATAGATATGTGTTCGAATAAACGAAAATGAGGATAACATGATTCAAGAATTTGCTATTCCCGCTGTACTATTTTCTCTCGTCTTTATCGGTGTTTTGCTGCGGAAGATTCCGCTCATCCAAAAAGCAATGATTCCGGCGCCGATTCTCGCTGGAATTCTCGGATTCGCTCTCATGAATTCCGGGCTTCTGAAGCTCGATTTCGCAGTCTATGAGCGGATTTCGTTCCACCTCTTCTCGCTCAGTTTCATCTCCATCACCTATATGAGCATCAACACGCCGAAACAGAGCGAAAAGAGCTACTTTAAGGGCGGCCTTTGGCTCGCGCTCATGTTTGGAATGATGATCAGCGTTCAGGCACTGTTTGGTTCCGCGGTCTTTCTGGGATATAACTTCCTGACAGGATCCAAACTGCTTCCCGCGCTTGGCGGCATGATTACGCATGGATTTGCGCAGGGTCCGGGACAAGCCGTTGCCATCGGAACAATCTGGGAAGGCTTTGGCATTGAAAACGCATCGCAGTATGGCTTGTTTTATGCGGCAACCGGATATGTGGTTGCGTTCCTCTTTGGCGTGCCGTACGCAAAGCGACTGATCAAGAAGCGCATGTTGTCCGGTGAGGTCGGCGCAACGCAGGCAGAATCAAACGATCTAGCGCTAGGGTTAATTCGGGATGAAGAAAAGCCCGTATTCGGACACCAAACCGCACATCACGCAAATCTGGACACGCTGACGCTGCATTTTTCGCTGATCGGCATCACCTATCTGCTCTCTTACGGCTTTGCCGAAGCAATCACGCGCTTTGTTCTAAAAGGCGCCGCCAATCAAACGCTGATCTTTGGCAACATGTTTGTTTGGGGAATATTATTCGCGTTCCTGATCAAAGCAATCCTCCGCAAAACAAAGTTCACGTATATCATCGACCCCGACGTACAGGGCAGCATCACCGGCTTTTTGATCGATACGCTCACGATCTCAGCGATGCTTGCAATCAATATTAAGCTGATCTTCTCCAGCCTTGTGCCGCTGGTCATCAATATCGCAGTGATCTGTGCGGTCACGTTCTTTGTCGTGCGCTATTTCGCCAGACGCAGCGGCGCGTTTTCCAACGAACGGTTTCTTGCGGAGTTTGGCATCGTAACCGGCACCGCCGCAACGGGGCTTATCTTGCTGCGCATCGTCGATCCGCAGTTTAAATCCCCCGTTGCCCGCGAGATGGTCTGGTGGAATATCCTCAACCTGCTTGTTGGCGTATTGGTCATTCTTTCACAGGTTGCGATGCCTGTTACGAACTTCCGG
>QKAN01000126.1 GCA_003246365.1 Clostridia bacterium | reverse complement strand
ACCATGTTGCGGAATTGTGTAATGGTAGCACCTACGACTCTGACTCGTATTGTCTAGGTTCGAGTCCTAGTTCCGCAGCCAAATCGAAAACAAAAAGGCCCGCTGATTCAGCGGGTTTTTTGTTGGTTTTGGGGATTGTACAATGCAGTAATGACATAAACCAACCGAAAAGAGACGGCATGGTTCCTGGAGCCTTTTTGCCGTCACGATTTCCCTGCGAGCAATCCGATTGCCTGGTGCTGGATCTTTACTTCAATTGTTTCGCCGGAAGCGCTGCCTTCGTATTCGCCGTCAAGCGCCCATGCAATCGCCTCGTTGGACTGTATGCTCAGCTCTTTGGTCTGGAAGAACTCGATGGAGTTTGACTCCAGTTTTCCGTTTAACAGCGAGATGATCGTTGCCTGCCATTCAAGCAGGGTAGAGGGTTCCCGGATCAGAATCACTTCAAACAGACCATCATCCGTATGTACCTTTCCTTCGGGCAGCTTAAACAGCCCCGGAAAGGTGAACAGATTGCAGACGGCGCCGAAGAGATAGTCACCTTCGTGTACGGTCTCCCCTGAGACAATGCGGATGTGGATCGGTTTGATCTTCGGCAGGCTCATCATACCGTCAAGAATGTATGCCGGAGAGCCCAGCATGTTTTTTAAGCTTTGCGGCGTCGTATAGGAGGACCAGGAGAACGCGCCAAACGCGGCGATGAACGCAAAGCTCCGTTTATTGAACGATCCTACATCGAACCGCCGGACGTCACCCTTTGCGATGTTTCTCGCGGCTGTGAGGATATCGCAGGACAGGCCGTGGTTCAGCGCAAAAATGTTCGTGCTGCCCGCGGGGATGTATCCGACTGGTATGTTCGCGCCGCAGTCTAGCACGCCGGCAAGCGTTTCGCTGAGCGTACCGTCTCCGCCAACGCAGACGATTGCGTCATATCCGTTGCCATATTGCGAAGCCAGCGCCGTTGTGTCCCGTGGCGAAGCCGATACCATGACCGTTACGACATAGCCGGCATCCATGAAGATCCGTACGATCGTTGCAAGCAGGCGAAGCGATTGCTTGCGTCCGGCGACGGGGTTTACGAGAAGCATAAGCTTTCGGTCCATTTTGTTACTGCGCGTAAGACGCTCTTCACTCTGCATAAATGCCGCTCCTTTCGCAAATCACGTTTCGGGATGTCAGCTGGCGGGAACAGGTGTGTGTTTCTACTGATATTATACAACATCCGCGTACGTTGGAAGCATAAGCAGTTTTGGTTGCCGAAAATCGATTGGCAACTGCAGGATACTTGATTTCACTACGATCAAATAGAAATCACAACACAGAATATCAATGCAGTCAAAAATAAAGTGCGATAAATATTAGAAAAATATCTAAAATACTATTGACAAGTATGTTAGATTGATTTATGCTTGTGATGCAATGAAGAGAGGGAGGTGTGAATAATGTTGGATCAATACCTGAGCAGCTTTATGGAAAACCAGAATCATGAGCTCGAGCAATACTGCAAGATGGAACATGTCGTGCCCTCTTCGTTGAAGCCTGCGAAAAAGCCGAAGACTTCCATAAAACTGAGCGTGCAATCGGCTTCCTGCCATACGTTAAAGCGAATCAATCATTGGCTGGAAGTCGTCATCATCAGACTATCGGCAGATATCGAACACGGCAGAAACGTTCAGAGGCGGTTATCATGAAGAAAGTAGATGTTTCGATCGATTCAAACCCCGTTTTCGAGATGCTATTGTCGCTCAATCGAATCGCTGACAGTGACCGGCTGGAGAGCAGCTATTTTGAAAACGCGAACTATACGCCAAACGCGCGCCTGGCTGAAATCATCCTCGAGATTAAGAACAGCTTGTCGATGTTTTATCGGCAGGAGATATCGTTCTTTTTCGACAAGCCAGTTTGTTCGCTGCTATGGGACTTTACTTTCTCCGAAGACATACATGATATCCACCTGTTGCCCGCGAAGGTTGCAGAGCTTTCCGATCTGGATGCTTTGAAACATTTGCTGTGTGACGTCATCGAAGCGATTTACCAGCGGGAGCCGACGATTTGCGAAGACGAAAATGCTTCGGATCGTCTTCTTGCCGACTTAAAATCGTTTGAAGAGCGCGTGCTGGAATGCAAGGAATTGTCAGAAGCGGATCAGCAAAAGGCGCTGGAGATCTTGCGCTACCCTTCCGAAGCGAAACAGCGGTTGATCCGTTTGCTGGAACAATACGTTACGGTTTTTGCGCCCTATGTTGCAGAACTCGAAGAACTGGACAAGGCAGAGGTGGAACGATCCAGCAGCAGCTGCATTGCAAACGCGCAGGCATTCGTCACCAATTACCTGAAGATCAATGCGAATATCATCGAACCGGCAAAGCAACTGGTCTTTATTCCAAATGCATTTTCCGAAATCCTGACCTATATCATCCAGCCGGAAAAAGGCAAGTTTGTACTCGTTTACGGTACGTTCATCAGCAAAAAACGAATTCTCGAAAAGCGAAGCGAAGAGATCAAGCAGTTCTTAAAAGTGCTTTCCGAAGAAAAGCGGATCGAGATGATCAAAAGCCTTGCCGTGAAACCCGCGCTCGGAAGCGATTTGGCCAGACAGGTAGGGTTAACGAATGCGACGGCGTCGTATCACCTGACGATGATGCTGGGCATTGGGTTGATCGATTATGAGCGTGTCGGACAAAGACTGCATTACGCGCTGAAAAAGGATGTACTGAAAGACTTGCTGGACAAAGCCTATCAGGATCTGGTCAATCTTTAATCATCAGTCGAGTGGATTTCGATTTTAGTCCAGCATGTGATCCGCATGATACAAGAACAAAAAAAACCAACAAAATCTCACCCGCACTCATCGCAGTGCGGGTCTTTTTTTGTGAAAGAACAAATTCTTGATAGTAAATGTGTTTGAACACGACAAAGAGCGCTGGCAAGCGGAATTCTAATAATTTCTATTGAATGGAATTCCGATAAAAACGCAGCCTGGTTTGCCCCTATAATGGTTCTCACGATGGGCTAAGGCGCATCCAAACCGGAAAGGAGGAAATTTCGTGCGCGAGGGGTTTATTTTTTACGAATCATTCCGAAGCGCGATGAAGGGGCTGCCGGCTGAAACGCAGCTGCGGCTCTATCACGCGCTTGCGGACTATGCGCTCTACGACATCGAGCCGGATTTTTCGGACGATGGCATCGCGCTCGGATTTTTCACGCTCATGCGCCCGCAGATCGATGCCAACAACCGCAGGCGCGACGCGGGCTTACGCGGCGGTCGGCCGGCGAAGGCGGTTGCGGAGGAGGCTTGCGAAAGCCAGCAGGAAGCCATTGCGGAGAAGGGCGAAAACCAAAGCGAAACCAACGCAAAACCAAACGATAACCAAGCTGTAACCAAAGTCGAACCGAAAGAGAAAGAGAAAGCTAAAGAAAAAGCAAATGGGAATGGAAAAGAGAATGCGAACGCATTCTGCGCGGACAAGCCACGCCGCTTCACCAAGCCCACGGTGACGGAGATTGGCGCGTATTGCCGGGAGCGGGGCAGCGGCGTCGATCCGCAGCGGTTCTTTGACTTTTACGAGGCGAAGGGTTGGCGCGTCGGCAATCAGCCGATGCAGGACTGGCAGGCGGCTGTGCGAACATGGGAGGGACGGGAGCAGGCGAAGCCGCCGAATGATGAATTGACCGCGAACCCGTTTAAAAGACGTTTAATTGAACTGGAGCGTAAAGAGAAGGAGCAGATATTCCATGACGATGGCTGAAACACTCCG
>QKAN01000234.1 GCA_003246365.1 Clostridia bacterium | reverse complement strand
AAACGTAATCAAAATCGGATATCGAGCACTCATCTGCCGCGCGGAATAAAGAAATAATTCTGGAAGAATGCCCATGCCTCGATATGCCGAATCAATGCAGACAGGTCCGTATTGATAAGAATTTTCCATCGTCAAAGTTTGACCAAGATAAGTGACATTACTCAAGTCTTCAATCATGAACTGAAACAAAGGCCATTTGCTCCAGAACTGCCAGGAACCGGCCATTGCATATGCTATTACTTTCTCTCCGTCGCAACATAACGAGATGCCGTTTTCCTGTAAAATCAGCTCTTCAAGTTGCTCTCTTGTAAAGAGTGTCGTTACAAAACCATTCTTTTTTTCTTCTTCAGCGATAAAAGATACGTGATACTTCTTTTGCAATTCTTCAATCTTCGGAATATCCGCTAAAACTGCGTTTCTGTAGATCATTTGTCTTCTCCGTGTGTTTCTTTAATTGCAACGTATCATTTTCAACTTTAAAAGTCAATTTTGTTGTTCATTGGCCGCTTTTGCGAATGATTTCCGAGAGCAATTGAACTCCAAACTCGATTTGCTCCGGTTCTAAATGGCCATATCCAAGGACAAGCTGATCGGTATGACTGCCTTTTACAATGCAATAGTTTTCCAGTGGAGTCGCAAGTACTCCTCTTTTGCTGCATTCTTCCAGAAATGGTGTTGCAAATTGTTTTCCAAAGAAACGTATTGTAACATGTAAACCCGCTGCATCTCCGCAGGCAAAACACTCTCCGTTGAACTCTTTATTTAATGCGTTTAACAGAACCTGCCTGCGCTTACTATACCTTTTTTTCATCGATCGAACATACCGGTCAAATTTGCGTGTTTGAAGAAATGACGCTAGGGCAGCCTGTTCAATCGGTGTGTTTAGAACATCGATATGCGTTCTCAGATTTTTCCAGCGGGATTGTAATTGTTTCGGGAGAATGACAAACCCGATCCGAAGGGCGGGAAATAACGACTTACTGAATGTGCCAACATAAACAACTCGCTGCGAATCCATAGAGTAGATTGGCGCAATCGGCTCTCCCGCATAACGAAACTCGCTGTCATAATCGTCTTCGACAATATAGACATTATTTTCCCTCGCATATCGGATCAACGCGGCACGTCTCGATGCGGGTAAAATTCCGCCGAGCGGAAATTGATGCGAGGGGGTTACGTAGATCATGCCTGCCTTTTCTTTACCGTTGAGCAATTCTGTTCGCAGACCATGTTCATCAGCTTCGATCGGTATGATTTCGCAAGACTCATTGACCAACGCATCGTAAAGACCGTTATGGCATGGATCCTCTACGATTACGCGCCCTTTGTTTGGACAGAGCAGCTGTGTGATGATATGCAATGCATGGGTTGCACCCGCGGTGATGAAAATATCATCCGCGTCAACCGCTATTCCCCTGCTTCTGGATAACCAAGAAGCGATTTCACTTCGAAGCGGCAAATACCCTTGCGGACCGGCATAACCGTATTGCGAAATTGGCAATTCCAAAGCGGCACTAGACAGAAGTAACGCCCACTGCTTTTTCGGGAATTGTGTTAAATCGGGTCTGCCAGTTGAAAAATCTGCAACGATTCTAGGATAACGTTTAGTTTGTTGTTTGAGTTTTGGGAGCACTTCAGAATCTATTACAACACCGTCTGCAACAACCGTTTGGGCGCCTTGTCTGCTGGTCAGGTATCCTTCTGCTAAAAGCATGTCATATGCTTCTACGACCGTGCTGCGCGCAAGGCCAAGCGCATCCGCTAGCTGACGCGTAGAAAGCAGCGTTTCACCGGATTTCATTTCGCCGCATAATATTTGATGGCGAATTTGCTCGTAAATCTGTCGACGAATCGGTTGATCAATGTCCCGATTAATGATTGGTAGTTTCATATTTCAACTGGTATGCGATATTTTGCGATTATCTGGATCTTTCACAATACCAGCTCCTTGGTTAGCATTGTATCAAAACACAAGTAAATTGCAACGGGAGTTATATGAAAGACGAAATTATTCAAGGGAAACTATTTCTAGTTGGGGCGTTTGCACTTGCAGGTACAAGTGTGGTAGCCGCTCGTTTTGTAACGGATCAAATAGGCGTGTTCACTATTGCCGCCATGAGCCTGGCAATTGCGCTTGTTCTGCTGATTCCGGTGTGTTTCCGCAGACTAAAAACGGCGTTGAAAAATATTACATTGCTCAATATATTTGACATCACTATTCAGGCGTTGTTTGGTATGTTTCTATTCCGCTTCTTCTTACTCAACGGCATCACGCGCACCAGCTCACTGGAGGCGGGAATATTAACCGGTGCAACACCAGCAATTACGGCGTTTCTTGCATGGCTGATATTGCGAGAAAAGGTCGATCGTAAAACCATACTTGGAATTTGTTGTACGGTAGCAGGCGTATTGCTTGTTCAGGGAATTACCAATCGAGTTGAATGGATGAATCGAGAGCATTTAGTCGGCAATCTATTTGTTCTGTGTGCGGCGGCCAGCGAATCGATGTTTAACATTATATCGCGATCTGCAGCAACGCGTTTGAAAAGAAACGGAACGCCGCTTGACCCACTTGTTCAAACGACGTTCGTAACGTTTTTTGCATTGATGTTCTGCCTGATTCCTGCCGCCTTTGAACAACCGATAGAAAGGCTCGGCAATATCGGATTTTCAGGCTGGATTGCGCTTGGGTGGTATGGTTTTGTTGTGACAGCGCTTGCCTATCTTTGCTGGTATGCTGGAATCAAACGAAGCGGCGCATTCACTGCAGCGGCGTTTTCCGGCCTTATGCCGCTTACTTCAATGATTTTATCCGTTTGCATACTTCGCGAAAGTACTACGATTTTACAATGGATCGGGGGCGGATTCGTTATATTGGGAATGATGTTAATCGGCAGAAAAAGGAACACCAATTAACATCGTGTCTAAACGTATTGCAACGCTATTATGGTTTGATATAAGCGTATCCGTCCGACTGCTTGTCAACCAGTTCCCGAACTCCAGCGGGAACGATAATTACGAAAGAAGAAAGCTGCTCCTTTTGAATCTTGTAAGCCGTCAACGCATTATTGCAGGCGACAAAATTAACACCTCTTTGAGAAAGATTTTCCATTTTGCCGGTTAACGATTCGTCAAACCCGGAGGCGTATGCCTGAACTGCTTCTCCGTTAGCCAATACTTCAATTTTCACTTCTGATGATTCATTTTCATAGGAGGAAAGCAGGTTTTTAACATTATGGAGTAGCAGTTTCCATTTTTGCAGCTCGTCTATATGAAAGATTACTTTTTGAAGCATAATAAAAACCCCCGCCTATTTACAGAATTTGTTCAACAATCAAACCGTAATCAGCTTTTCTCCGCTTTTGAGTATCTCTGTTAGGCCTTCGCCCCAATAAATCACCTCAATGTTCTGCTGCTCCAGTTGTTCAGTTACGCCAAGCTGATCCGCGCAAGCTTTGCACGCGGAGAATTTTACTCCTGCTTGTTGCGCTATTTGAATTCTTGTTTTTATTTGCTCGTTTCCCGCTGCTAGTTTTGCGGTTGCGCCCCAGATGATGACCGTAACGGAATTCCACCATTTGTGTAGCATGCTATTTGTGGAATACATCATGACCATTTTATCGGATGTGAGAATGTCTGCATTCGTCCAAAGAATATTTAGATGTTCTTTTTGATCCATATAATTTACACCTCGCGAATAAAATCTTAATCACAGTATAGCGAATCAATCAGAAAAAACAAAACAAAAGAGTATCCATTCGGATACTCTTTTTTGGCGGAGAAGGTGGGATTTGAACCCA
>QKAN01000237.1 GCA_003246365.1 Clostridia bacterium | reverse complement strand
GACGCAGATTCCCGCGATGATACCCACGCGGTCCTGGCCGATGACGGTGACGATGGCATGCATGATTATACTGGCTCCATTCATTATATATACTTTCGTTTCGGAGAGTTTAACATATTGGAGGTGGGAAAGCAACGGAGGGAGGGTGTTAATTTCTTTCTGGTATTTTGCCGCGCAGCTCGTCAATCGACACGCTCTTTCGCTCTGTCTGATCTCGAGTCAGTTCAGTATTAAGTCTCATGTCTAGCCATTCCGTCAGAATTGTAGAAATTTGAGTCATCCTGCATTCAATCTCTCTCTTAATTTCAAAATAGCCAGCCCCAGAAAATAAAGTTTCAACTAAGCCGAATAATGGCACATCAAAGTTAAGGTATAAATCGCTAATAATGTTTTTGTTCTCAAATGAGAAGCTGGAATGCATGATACTGTTTCTTAGTATCGAACTTAAATATTTCTCCTCTTTGAGATTTAATTTATCAAAAAGACTGCTAAAGCTCCCCTCCATACGACCATCTTTGTGCAGATAAGTTTCTAAATCTCGCAATCTAGTAATGCAATAGTAGTATGCTAAGTAATTAACCTTTAACCACCAACCAGTATCAATCCCTTCACACTCATTGATCACATAAAGAATAAAATTAGTAGCTGATAGAATATGCAGAATAAATAAGAATGCCGAGTTGTCAGATGATGTGTTTCCGGAGAAAAGCTCTCTGTGATTTGTATTAACATCAGACTTATATAAATCCAGCATACATGGTTTAACATCTGGTAAAGATGGTACCTGCAAAGAATTTAGGACAGAAAGAATTGAGCCGATGATCCGTCCACAGTCTAATGATACGTTATATGCATCCTTGCCCAAATGCTCAAATGAGTATGATCTAGGGCTTTTACGATAAAGTTCTTTTACAGTATCAAGACTCTTGTCGATTATTCGCTTATCTTGCATCAAATAATAGTCGAAGTGAGTGTTGCCAATTACTCTATTCTTGTCATCAAGATGAATGCTCATATTTGGATACTGTCCATTATTTAAAAAGCTATAAAAAGCATTCCTTCGCTTGAAATCTTGTTCCTGTATATACTCAACATTTAATAACAGTTTTCTAGATTTTATGTATCCCGAATCAAATACTTTAATCTTTGCTCGAACGTCTTTAATTCTTACTTGATTAATCTTTTGAGCTTCATCTGTTAAAAAATATTCATTACTATATTTACTCAAGAATTCTAAAACAGATATCGAAAATAGTGACAAGTACGGTATGAATCCATAAGATAATTCCGGATAAGCTGTAAAGAATGGTATGAGCTGAAAAATTGATTCGCTGTCTTGCTTCATTTGCGATATTTCGAGTGCACATATTATGTTTTCTTCATAACTAAGATTTTGCATCCTCTCCATAATCACTCCTTGTGTTTATATAGGATGATTATACTTGAATTATTTGTATCCATGCAATTACATCATATATTTTACGTAATTGAACAAATCATAGTTTTAGAACCAGCCTCCTTGCTTAGCTGTATACTCGCCATAATTATATTTCATATTAAACAACCTCCTTTCTGTAAATAGCAACCTAATCCAGTACCCAAATAACAACATCCCTGTTACATATTCCCGATTCCATGTTATAATATAGATAGTAAAGAAAGCATGCCGCTCTCCACACACAACCCGACGAAAACTGAATAACAACCCAGTAACTTTCATTCTCTTCCTCTATTCCCCCCTCTGGACCAACCGAAAGGAGTGGAGACCATGAAGACGAAGGTAGACATCCTCACCCGCCCGCAGGAACCCGAGCCAACCGCAGCGGTGAAATGCCTGTACTGTAACGATACCGGGTTTTACCGTCCGGCGGATTGCGGCGATGTGCCGCATTTTCAGCACACGGACAGTTTTGTCGTCTGCCCCTATTGCAACCCGGAGACGCCCGGCAAGCGCCACCTGATTCCTCCCGTGAAAGCCCCGTTCGATCCACCGCCGAAAGCCAGCGGATACGAGATGCAGATCATGGGCATCATTTGGACCTGCTGCCTGTTCATCGCCGCAATCGTCGGCATCATCCAGTCGATCGCCCTCGTGCAGCGCGGCATCGCCCCGACGCTCTTCCACACAGACTTACAAATCGGCCTCGCGCTCCTACTTCTCGCGCTGACGCTGATGATCGTTTCTACTATCTGGGTCGCGCGCGTGCTGCGCCGCGCAAGATAACCGCCAGCGTGCGCACCCAACCACACAAAGGAGACCAGCATGCAAACCCTCGACGCCATCCTCTCGCGCACCAGCTACCGCGGCAAATATGACCCCACGCCCGTTCCGCGCGAACACCTCCAGTTGTTGCTGGAGGCAGGCCTTGCCGCACCATCCGGCTGCAACAAGCAAACCACGAGCCTGATCGCCGTGGACGATCCCGACATCCTGCGCCAGCTCAACGCGCTGACCGAATCCAAGATCGGCCAAACCGCACCCGCGATGATTCTCGTGCTCACGCGGCGCATCATCGCCTACCGCGACCGCACCTATTTCGTGCAGGACTACTCCGCCGCGATCGAAAACATCCTGCTCGCCGCGGTTTCGCTCGGCTACGAAAGCTGCTGGGTCGAAGGGCAAATCACGGACGAGGACAACATCGGCCACAAGATGGCAGATGTGCTCGGCGTACCGAAAGAATACGAACTCATCTGCTATCTGCCGATCGGCAAAGCAGTCGACGGCACCCGAACGCCAAAGAAACTACCGTTCTCCGAGCGGGCGTGGTTCAACGGATTCAAAAAGTAATTCCTTGTTTGAATCCATTTTCTGCTTTTTTCAAAGAGTCTGATAAGCGAAGTACAAAAAGAGCCCGAAATACTGGGCTCTTTTTGTTTGCGCACTGCAAAGTTGTATATACCATCTATTTTTGTTCTCACGTCTTGTTCACATTGTATCCGTTGAATTCGCCGTTCAAATCGACTACAATCCTGTTGAGTTGTATCGCGCTTCGTGCGCAATATTTACTGAAGTTGTTAACGTAACCACGTGTTGATTACGTAGTAATAAATCTTACCGAACGTCCAAGGGGTTTTCATGCTGTTACATCAAAACAAAAGAAGCGCGTACACGTTCCTGAAAATTATCATTGCCTGCGCCGTTTTGCTCCTTGTTTTGCTGACGAGTTTCGATTGTCATCCAACGCTGGACAATGGTTCCTACTCCACCGCAACGCCCGCTCCGTTTGCGAGCGCGACAACGCCGATGATTACCCCGCCGCAGGCAACGCCGATCCCCACGCCGGAACAGTTTACGATACTTTGGATCGCAGATACTCAAACAATCGCATATCGCAAGGACAACAACGTGTTCCGCGCCATGGGCGAGTGGATCATGGAAAACGAAGAACCGCTCGACATCCGTTATATCGTGCAGACCGGCGATCTTGTGGACAACGGCTTTCAGGAAAAACAATGGGACAGTTTTCGCGTGCTCAGCGACTATTTCTACGGCAAGATTCCCTATCTGACCGTTGCGGGTAACCACGATCTTGGCGTAAAACGACAGGATTACAGCGCGTTTTTGAGCCAGCCGTTCATCACGGATTTGCCGGAGAATCAGAAGTATAAAGGCGGGCAGGCCGTCTGGGCAGAATTTCAAGCGGGCGGCATCGATTTCCTGCTCATCGGCGCAGGCTGGGGTGCGGACGTCTCCTCCGCTCTATGGATCAACGCCGTGCTCAAATCGCATCCAGACCACGTCGCGATCCTGATGGTGCATTCCTACATCACGGCAAATGATGTGCTCTCCTATCAGGGTGACGAGGTGCA
>QKAN01000166.1 GCA_003246365.1 Clostridia bacterium | reverse complement strand
GGGACCTTTCACACATACTAGCATATTTTACACGATTTGGTTGTGAACCGGCTGTGAATCTCCCGCGAACGGCGGGTTAAGAAATCTGCGAAATATCGTGCGTTACCGTCACAATGCAACAGAAGATTTTCCTTTGTTGAGAATCCGCTAATTGACAGTTTTGATTGACTCTACTGAACGTTGAAACCAAATGTTTCAGCCGCATTTGCTTTTTTCCACAGATATGTCGTAGAATGTTGAGAAATAGTATTGTACTTCAGAAGCGTTCGATCGCTTCACATCGTCTGGTCAGTATTCGGCAGCAATTGCCGAGAAGGGAGTCTGCTCCTATATGTATGATATTCCCGTTTCCTTGCTGCTTGGATATCTGATTGGGTGTATCAATCCCGCGTGGATCATTTCCAGATACAAGAAAATCGAGTTACGACGCGAAGGCACGAAAAACCTCGGCGCAACCAATGCATTTCTAACGCTCGGGAAAGTCATCGGCGTGCTGGTTCTGTTCTTGGATATCAGTAAGGCATATGTCGCCTTTGTTCTTGCAAAGGCGCTGTTTCCTCAATTTGCGCTTGCGGGCATACTCGCCGGAAGCACGGTCATGCTGGGGCATATGTTCCCGTTTAACCTGGGCTTCAAGGGCGGAAAAGGTTCTGCGTGTCTCGCCGGCGTTGTCATTGCGCTGGACTACCAGCTTTTTCTCGTCTTGCTGTTGATTGGATTTACGATTGAGTTTCTGGTGAACTATCATTGGGCTTTGCCCGTTTCCGCCGCAGCGATGTTCCCCTTTACATACGGGCTAACAACACAGAGCAGCCTGAATTGTTCGATTCTGCTGGTTCCCTGCCTGTGCCTGATTCTGAAGCATTCGGAGAACTATCGCCGCGTCCGCGAAGGCACAGAGCCGACAATACGCAAATATCAAAAGAAATCGCATCTGTAAATATAAATCAACCGACGCATCTAGCTTTTTACAATAAATAGTAAGTCCCGACTCAAACGCTTCTCTCGCTATGTTGAGTAGAAGCGTTTTTCGTATGTTGCGCGAGCGCGAGTATCTTTTTCCACAATTTTGGCGTAAAATGTGGATAACATTGCGAGTTGTTTGGAGGAATCCATATGATACACATCTATTGCGGAGACGGAAAAGGAAAAACCACGGCAGCAATCGGGTTGATCTGCCGCCACGTCGGCACGGGCGGAAAGGCGGTGCTCGCGCAGTTTCTCAAGAGTACGCCAACCGGCGAGCTCGCGAGCTTGAAAGCCCTTGGCGTGCCGATCTACCGCAACGAGCTTCCGCACGGGTTCTTCCCCAATATGAGCGAGAAGATGCAGAAGTCCGTCCGCGAGATGCATGATAAAACGCTAGCGGAAGTGACGCAGCTTGCGAAAGCAAACACGTGTTCGCTTCTGGTGTTGGATGAGCTCTGCGCCGCGCTGTCGCTGGGGTTGATCGACCGGGAGGCGGTGCTATCTCTGCTGGACGACCACGGCAACGCCGAGCTGGTCATCACGGGACGCGATCCGGAGCAAGCGCTGCTTGATCGCGCGGATTACATCACAGAGATGAGGCTCGTCCGGCACCCGTATGAAAAGGGTGTGCAAGCAAGAAAGGGAATTGAGTTTTGATTATTTCACGGGAAACAAAAAGGGAATCCGCGGATTCCCTTTATTGCATAGACTCATGATGCGTTAAGATCTATTTTTTCTTACCTGAATTTTCATCTTGCGGAAGAGCCTGGACTTTCTCAATCATTTTCTTCTCCTCAGATTTTACGCGCCTCTCCAACTTCTTGATGTCTTCAGACGGAGGTAGTGATTCTGGCCTAATTCCTCGTGCGAGAAGCATATTCCGCACGCTATGATTGTTTTGTACATGCTCATTTGTGATTGGCATCTCGCCGCGTAAATCTTTCTCTTCAACTCGAAAATTCGTCATTTCCGTCGCAAGGTTTTTTGCCGCAATAGTCAGTGTAGGTAAGTGATCTGCCAACGCTCCGCTTTTGACCCCATATTTGTTTTTCATATCCTGCGTTGTATTGCCGCCAAACAGGGCACTATCACCTTTTGAACGAATACGACCAAACCCCGCATCGTCAACACCTCGCTCAAAAATATTTTCCGACAATTTCTTTTCAGATTCTCGTAGACGGTCGCGTGCGGCCATGCGTTCGATAAGATTGATGCGATCTTCGATTAACTCTTGCTTTCTTGTCTGAACCGCAAAATAACTCTGAGCAAAGGCGATTTCTTCCTTCTGTGGGTCACCATTTTGAGCAATTAAGTAGCAGGCATAGCGAGTCAACATGTAATCTTTCACAGCTCGCTGTCCACCTTTGCCAAGAGTGATCATTTTCGTGGCTTCACGAAAATGATCCTCACACACGACACCCGTTGTCTTACAAGAATCTATCGCCCTCCAAATTGAAACTTCGAAATTCTCCCAGCGATTATAGCCGAATTCCGGTTGAAGCTCGCGCGCAAGCCAATACTCTACACCATCTTCCGTTAAATGAGAAATTGAATCAAAGCTATTACGTAATGCTGCAATTTTCTCTGTCTTCATATCTGCTCCCGCTTTTTATTATGAGTAATTGGCCAAAAATCCGCGCGTTCAAATAATTCTGCATATTGATCATACCATCATTATCAGTTCATTTCCAGTCATTGTACTTTCTTCAAGTAGTGAGAAAAAAGAAATAGTCATTGCCTTTGATCATCAACTAATTCATCTATAGTTCATGCATGTATGCCAATATATGTTTGATCAAGAAAGGGGATTTTTGAATGAACTCTTTGAAAATCAAACTTCTTCCTGATATCATCGACAACATCTTCCGCGGCAAGAAGATTTCGCAATATGCGTTTTTGATCATCACGGTGGTGACGATCGTCCGCAGCCTAATCCATGTGTTTGCGCCGGACGGCGGCGCGCAGAGCATCGCGACAATCCCGCTGGACGCCTACTCCTCGGAGGCCGCGGCGACTGTGATTCTGATCTTCTCCTTCTGGGGTCTTTCGCAGCTGCTGATGGGTCTGGTGTACATCGGCGTCTACGTCAAATACAAGTCGCTGATTCCGATGATGTATGTGCTGTTGATCATCGAATACGCCATGCGCATCGTCATCGGGCAGATGAAGCCGATCGTCACCACGGGCACCGCGCCCGGGAGCATCGGCAGCTGGGTGATGGTGCCGGTGTGTATCGTTCTATTGATTCTTTCTCTCCTGCCGGGTAAGGCAATCAAGCAAACAGAATCATAAAGAAAAAGAGCCGCATCGCACAACGCGAAACGGCTCTTTTATTATTCTATCGTCTCAAACAAACAGGCTATACGTCACAATATCCTGATACTTCCCGAACTTCATACCGACCTCCGGCACGGTTCCGCAGAAATCAAACCCGAACTTCTCGTGCAGCTTACAGCTGGCCTCATTTCCGGCGGTGATGACCGAGACGACCGTGTGTGTGCGCGGGTCGGCTTTCGCGAGGTCGAGGATAAACGCCATAAGGTCGGTCGCAATGCCACGCTTGCGATAGTCTGGCGAGATATAGATCGAAAGCTCGACGGTGGACTTATACGCTTCCTTCTCACGATAGGAAGAGAGGCTGCTGTAGCCCGCAACGCGTCCATCGATCTCCGCAACGTAGAGCGGATGGTTTTCTACATTGTGCCGGTCAAGCCAAAGCTGCCAGTCGGCAAGCGTGCGGGGATTGAGATCCAGCGTGGAAACCCCGTTGACCACCTCATAATTATAGATATCCAGCAGTTCGTGCAGGTCTTTCTGTTCCGCTTTCCGAATCAACATTGGCTTCGCCTCTT
>QKAN01000088.1 GCA_003246365.1 Clostridia bacterium | reverse complement strand
GTACGCCAGGGCGAACGACAAATCGAAAGCGGGGGTTTTTCATGGGTATCGAGTACAGAAAGCTGCAAAACGGAAGCGACATCCGCGGCGTTGCGATGGAAGGCGTCGAAGGCCAGCCGGTCACGCTCAGCACGGAGGCCATCACGAACATTGCCAAAGCGTTTGTTCTGTTTTTACAGGAGCGCACGGGCAAGAGCGATCTACGGCTCTCCATCGGGCGGGATTCCCGTCTCTCCGGCGAAAGCCTGCTCAAAGCCGCGGCGGAAGGCATCCTCGCCATGGGCGCGGATCTTGCGGATTTCGGGCTTGCGAGCACGCCCTCTATGTTCATGAGCACCGTCACCAAGGGCTTTGAATACGACGGCGCGATTATGCTCACCGCAAGCCACCTGCCCTGGAACCGCAACGGCATGAAGTTTTTTACGAAAAACGGCGGGTTGGAGAAGAGCGACATCGCTGCGATTCTCGCTAGCGCGCAGGCGGACGCGTTTATCCCCGCCGTCGAGCGCGGCAAATTTACGCAAGTCGATTTCCTCTCAGTCTACGCGCAGGGACTCGTCGAGCGCATCCGCAGCGGGGTGCATGCCGAGGATTACGATCATCCGCTCAAGGGATTCCGCATCGTCGTAGACGCTGGCAACGGCGCGGGCGGGTTTTACGTCGACCGCGTGCTGCAGCCGCTGGGCGCGGATACTACGGGCAGCCAGTTCCTCGAACCCGACGGGCGTTTCCCCAACCATCAACCCAACCCGGAGGATAAAGCAGCGATGGACTCCATCGCGCAGTGCGTGCTGAACAACAAAGCCGACATGGGCATCATCTTCGACACCGACGTGGACCGCGCGGGCGCGGTTGCCAACGACGGCAAGGAGATCAACCGCAACCGCCTGATCGCGCTGATCTCCGCGGTGCTGCTGGAAGAGCATCCGGGCACGACGATCGTTACCGACTCGATTACCTCTAGCGGGCTTGCCGCGTTTATCGCGGAAAAAGGCGGCGTACATCATCGCTTTAAGCGCGGGTATAAAAACGTCATCGACGAAAGCATCCGCATCAACAAGAGTGGTCACGACAGCCAGCTCGCGATTGAGACCAGCGGGCACGGCGCGCTGAAGGAAAACTATTTCCTCGACGACGGCGCTTATCTGATCACGAAGCTGCTCATCAAAATGGCGCAGCTCAAGAAGGAGAACCGCACGCTGTTTTCGCTGATCGACTCCCTCGCGGAACCTGCGGAGAGCGCAGAAGTGCGCATGAACATCCTCGTGCCGGAGTTTGCGGCCTACGGCAGCGGCATTCTCAAAGACCTCGCCGACCATGCCGCCAAAGAGGGCTGGGATGTGGCGAAGGAGAATTACGAAGGCCTGCGTGTTTCGTTCGGGGCGGGCGAAGGCGACGGCTGGTTCCTGCTTCGCATGTCGCTGCACGATCCACTCATGCCGTTGAACATCGAGAGCAACTCCGTCGGCGGCGTGCACCAGATCGCGGAAAAGCTGGTTGGGTTCTTGAGTGGGTATGACAAGCTGGAGACGAGTGGGTTGAAAGGGTTGTAAAAGCTTAACTAAAAACAAAGAAAAGACCCGAAAGGGTCTTTTCTTTTTACTCACCTTAATCTTGATAAGGAATCGTAGATTTTCGTACAGATATCTTTTCTGGAAAATAGCTGATTCTTGTTCCTTCGTCAAAATCTTCTTGAATAACTTGACGCATTCCATCAATTTTATATTGTAAGTATGGCAGCCAGTGATCAGGGCTTTCAGTTTTTGGCCCTACTGTTATCTTATCCACATAAACTTGATGAAAGGGGGTAATATATAGTCTGGGTACTGATGTACTAGTTAAATGAAATGAACTTTTCTGATCAGATGACCTAATGATTACAATCCTGCTTTCCTTCTCGCCTACATAATCTTCCGGTTTGAAAAGAAACATAATATTCATGATTATATTCTCAGTAATCTGTGCAATTTTCCTAACAAACTCATCCCCATTATTACCATACTTCTTTGATAATTCTTGATCCCCTAAAAACTCATTAAGCGTAACAAATAGCATTTTAAAAGTATCGTAATAAAGCAATACGTTTTCATCTTCTTTGTTTGCAAATTTCCCATTATCACTGAGATACAACACTTTATATAGCTTGAAATCATCTTGCATGTTGAATTGCTTCTTCATCCGCTGCTCAGTATCTTTATCTTGACGACTAAATGTTTCAGGATTCAATTCAACACAACAGCCGTTGCTATCTTTGCCACTAGCCCGATCACTAGCATATCGATTCCACATGTCAAGCTTATCAAGGCGTTCGGTAAATGCCTTAAGAAATACATAATTTTGATCGTAAATCTGTTCGCGATATTTCTCTGGCGTTTGTTTTGAAAACAATGGATGTAGTTTGCCCGAAATATTTGATTCTATTTCTTGGAATAGGATTCTAAGCAACATCAACCCTTCTAATGGATCATTCATATGCCTTACGTGCATTAACGTCAGGCAATTCTTCTTGTTTTCCTTACTTGCTTCAGATAGTTTCTCGCAACCCTTTTTATCTCCATCTGTCTTTATGCTTTTTACTATCTCATCTGCGCTACCGAGTGCTTGAGTTTCGGTCAATGAATCGAACAAAAATTTAATATTTGCGAGAGTTGTATAATATGCGATCGGACAAATCTTGTCCCGAGTCTGCTTAATGCCCTTATCAATTTCAGAGATACGAAGGAAGTAATTAGTTGAAGAGTAATCTTGTCTTTTAAGCTGCGATTTTAATGTTTTTGTTGAAATATCAAATAACAAAAGTAGCAACAACCATTTTTTTCGCATATTATCGGTTTTCTCATCATTAATAGAAAGATCGCACAACGAAAAATAGGGTTCCCACTTATCCCTTTCATTTAGTTCGTTATGCGATTTAGTTTTCGTCCTTGAACTCGTAATTTGCATGGATAATTCTTTCATCCTGAAAAATGTTTTAAAAAAATCATCGATGTTTTTTGCATAAGTTTCGTCACTATAAAAGTCCCGAAACAAGCTATAGTATGATAGAATGCGGTTGTCGGAATGAAACCCATTTAATTTTTCTTGAACATAAATTTGAAATGCTTCAAGCAACCAACTTAGTAATAATTCCGAATAAACGGATTGTGCTTTGAAATATTCGACTTTTGACCCATTGAAATACGGTTTGCCCGGGCTCTTTACCATAGACAAGTATTTCCGAGCCGATGACAAAGAGCTTTTAATTCTATTCTTAGTTATATTATTAGGCAAGTAATTTAGAAATCCAATTCTGTATTGAAGGATACTGCGGTTTAAATAATACGTTGCATTCTCAGAGTATTTTATCGACTCCTTTATATACTTAAGTGCATATTCGAGAAAAACCTTTCTTCGGGCTTCACTTCTATCATACGTTTCAGAAATCGTTCCGCAAATATATGCAAGGTCATTGTAAAAGTTCGAAATTTTTTCAGCATTATTTTTCTTCGTCAACCACCGACCTGATTCTTCTTGGCTTGGAAGCAAGGTACTGGCGTCATGCTCTTTGTATAGCTCAGTAAACTCACCAACTGAACTATTGAATAGCCATGAGTAATACACATCATACGCTAATTGAAGTTTTCCATAGGAATCAATGGCGCACAGCCCTAACTCGTTAATTGCTTCTGCCTTATCATCAATGTTTTCAATAAATAAACCTTCTCTTGCAAAAACTATGCCTTCTGGTGCTCTATCATGTTTGCGGCACTCTTTGGCTATGTTCTTATAGACATAATAACTCGCAGTAAGATAAGGATCCTGCACGACTTTCTTATCAATAAGTAGAT
>QKAN01000194.1 GCA_003246365.1 Clostridia bacterium | reverse complement strand
TTTATTTGTGGTACGGCTCATGCGCGTTAATCTTGAACGAGCGGTACACTTGTTCGAGAAGTACCACGCGGCAAAGACCGTGCGGCAGTGTCATTTCGGAGATGGAAAGCGAAAGATCCGCGCGCGCGAGCACGGCGGAACTGAGTCCCAGTGAGCCGCCGATGACGAACGTGACGCAGGATGCACCGCGGTCAAATGTGGTTTGCAGCGTGCGGGCGAACTGCTCGGAAGAATATTGCTTTCCGTCGATTGCGAGGCAGATTACGGTTTCACCGGGAGAAATGCGCGAAAGCAACCGCTCGCCTTCGCGTTCTTTTACTTGTGCCTCTTCGGCTGCGGAAAGGGACTCCGGCGCTTTTTCATCTGCAACTTCCGCAATTTCGAGCGTGCAAAAACGCGAAAGCCGTTTGGCGTATTCCGCCGCGGCTTCGCGAAAAAAAGCATCTTTCAGTTTTCCGACACAGGCAATTTTAATTTTCATCTTGCTTTCGACGGCGGGTTCTTAGAGTTCAAACAAACCGCATGGTTGGAACCGGTCTGCGACGGTGACGAACATACTCTCCAACATGCCGGCTTCTTCCAGCATGGATTGCACCGTAACCAGAGCAAGCTCGGGGGTGTTGTTGTCCTGCGAAAGATGGCCGAGTATGGCGTTTTTTACGCCGCGTGTGTGGAGCTTTTGCAGCACCAAGCCCGCATCTTCATTGCAAAGATGCCCGTTGGAGGAGAGAATACGCATTTTAAGCGGATATGGATAACTGCCCGCTTTGAGCATATCCACGTCGTGGTTCGCTTCCAAAAGAATTAAGTCGGAATTTGCAACCGCGTCGATCATGCGGCTGGATACATGTCCGATGTCCGTCATGATGGAAAGCTTTTTACCATCGTGAACAAAAGTGTAGCCGACCGCGTGCGCGGCGTCGTGCGGTGTTGTAAACGGATGGATGCAGAGCTGCTTCAGATAAAAATCCCGGTCCGGCTCGAACACGCGAATGTTTTTTGCCGCGATCTCGCCGATGCTGCCAGGCATGTTATCCCAACATTCCGCCGCGGCATAGACGGGGATATCGTATTTGCGCGAAAGTACGCCGACGCCGGAAACATGGTCGGAGTGTTCATGGGTGATCAGAATTGCGTCAAGCCCATCCGGCGAAAGGTCGAGCATGGACATAAGGTCTTTCAGGCGCTTGGCGGTAACGCCCGCGTCTACGATAAGGCGTACGCCGCCTGCTTCCAGGTAGGAGGCGTTGCCGGATGAACCGCTGCACAACGGGGAAAACAACATATAGGGGCTGCTCCTTTGAAAATAAACATATACAGTATAGCACAAGCCGCAAGAATTCGACAGAGAATACCGTTTGGACACGCGGCAGCTATCTGGTGTTTTACACGCGTTTTTGGTATACTTTGAGCCATGGACAGAACGACGGAACGGGCCTATGCAAAGCTGAATCTCACGCTTGGCGTGCTCTATAAACGCGCGGACGGATATCACGCGCTGGATTCGATCATGCAGACGATCGACCTGTGCGATACGGTTGCGGTTGAACGCGCGCGGGACATCGTAGTGACCAGTACGGGCATGACACTTCCGTATGACAATACGATTCGACGCGCGGCGGAAGCATACCGCGCACTCACGGGACGCGGCGCGCAGATACGCGTCGTCAAACGGATTCCTGCCGAGGCAGGAATGGGCGGCGGAAGCGCGGACGCAGCGGCGGCGCTCAACGGGTTGCAGAAAATATACGGGGAAGTGGACGAACCGACACTGCTGGAGATCGGCGCTCAAGTCGGCGCAGACGTGCCGTTTTGCATGCGTGGGGGAACCCAGCGCGCGGAAGGCATCGGAGAGATTCTAACTCCCGTTCGCGGCATGAAGCTGCACTTTGTTGTCGCAAAACCCGCGAAAGGCGTTTCCACAAAAAAACTCTTTTCTTTATTAAAACTACCCCGCCAAATGCCGGACACGACAGCCGCGCTCAAAGCGCTTGCGTCGGGTGATCTCGACGCGCTTTGCCCGCTTTTATTCAACGCGCTGGAAGAACCCGCGGTTGAACTCGTGCCGGAAATCGGGCGGATCAAACAGCGACTGCTTGACGCAGGCGCAAAGGCCGCCTGCATGAGCGGCAGCGGCAGCGCGGTATTCGGCGTGTTTGCGGATCAGGACGCGGCGCAGGCTGCGTTGCCATCGTTGGACGATATTCCGTTTGTCCGCGTTTGTCAGAGCGTATAATCTGCTTTTGCCGCGTTTTCGGGCGGGTGTGTAACCGCGCTGTTGCCGCAAAGTGAACAATCCGAGAAATCTCGTAAAAAAGGATACTAACTGCGCCAAAAATTCGGTACAATCACAGCACGAACATTTGTTACATTTTTGTTTTGGCAATTTACGTTTCGGGGGACTATTCATGCTACGATTCATCCGCGTCCGTAAAGGGATTGCCTTTGCCATCGTACTCGCGCTGCTCCTGCTGACCGTGCCGGTTTCTTCCGCGCCGGCAGACACCGGCGTACGGTATATTCGCGTGCTGCTCTCAACGCAGTCCGCGCAATCGCTGAGCGTACCGGTTTCGGGTACATACACGCTTGCACAAACGCAAAGAACATTTTCCAACGGTACGCTGACCATTACCGCCGTCGGCAACATGGTTCAAGTGACGCACTCCTCGGAAGGACAAATCTATTACGGCAGCGGAGCTACCATAGAGCGCGCGGATCTTTCGCGGGATGCGGGTTATTTGACGATTAACACCGCCGCCGGAACGCGCAACTATCTTGGCAATTTTGCGATTTCCGCTTCCAACAGCGTGCTCACGGTGATCAACCGCGTGCCGCTGTCGCATTATCTTTACGGCGTAGTTGGATACGAAATGAGCAATACTTTCCCGTTGGAGGCGCTCAAAGCACAGGCGCTCGCGGCAAAAGGATATGCGTTGCTCAAAATTCGCACATCCGGCACATACGACATTACCGATACGTCTTCCGATCAGGTTTATAAAGGCTATGATCCGGCGATTAAAAACGTCATCAAAGCCGTCAATGAAACCATGGACGACGTACTGTATTACAATAACGTACCCTTATATTGTTATTATGCGGCAAGCAACGGCGGTTGGATGATTTTGCCGTCGGACCGCTGGACTAGCCCGATTTACGACGGCGCATACCGCTACGGCGCGGACCCGTACGATCTGGCAAACGCCGCGTCTCCTGTAGAAAAAATATTTTTTGCACAAAACTACAGCGAAAAAGAGATGGGAACATCCGCATTTGCGTTTCTGGATGCGCGCCTGATGGCGGCGGTTGCGGAACGCAACGTGGTTCCGAGCCATTTCTATTTTGCAGGCATCCAGTCGATTGACAGCGTTGTTTCTTCCGGCACGGCGGGATATGTGGATGATCAAAACCACACGACGGTCACCGTAAAGGCGACCGTGCGCTCCAATCTAGAAGAAGACCGCATCCCGACGCCGACGCCGACATTTGAACCGACGCCGAGCCCGACACCGACATTTGAACCGACACCGAGCCCGACGCCTACATTTGAGCCGACGCCGAGCCCGACGCCGACATTCGAGCCGACACCGTCCGCAACGCCGACGGCGTCTGTGTCGACGCCTGCCGCGGGTGAAACACCGTCGCCAACGGCAACCGCTACACCGGCGTACGATCCGACGCCGAGTCCGACACCAACGTTTGAGCCGACGCCGAGCCCGACACCAACATTTGAGCCGACGCCGAGCCCAACGCCTACATTTGAACCGACGCCAAGCCCGACGCCGAAGATTGAAACCGTGAAGACCAGTCAAATTACGGTAAGCTTCACATTTGCCGACATGGTTGCGGCGGGACTTTATAAATCGACTTCGCTCAAGATATTTTACGCCGCGCCGAGCAGCGGAGGCTGGACACTTTACCACGCGCGATATGGCCACGGCGTTGGCATGAGCCAGCGCGGGGCGCAGTATATGGCGAGCATCGGCAAGAGTTTTCGCGAGATACTCTCGTTCTATTACCCCGGCGCTACGCTCGGGACAATGAAATATGTCTTCCCTGAAACGGTTGGCGCGACACAGCCGGAAACGGCGCAAACCAGCAATTCGAGCGGCAAGGTGCAAAACGGATCGGTCAATGTCCGCGCCAAGGCATCCACGAGCAGCAGCGTTCTGGAAACGCTGGCGGTGGATACGCAGGTAACGCTGCTCGGCATGACCGGAGAATGGTATTATGTTTCCACGCCGAGCGGGAAGACCGGCTATATTCGGTATGACTATATCCTGCTCACCGGCACGTCGATGATTGCGCAGGGCAAGGTTTCCGCCAGCGCGGTCAATTTCCGGAGCGGCCCGGGAACCAGCTATACTTCGGTCGGACAGCTTTCGCAGGACACGCAGCTTGGCATTTACGGCATGATTGGCGGCTGGTATAAGGTGAAAGCCGTGTCGACAGGACAAGACGGCTTCATCAGCAAAGACTATATCATCATTACAAACGGTGTTGCGTTAAACAACAGTGCAACGCCAACGCCGACAGGCGACGCGACAGCGACCGTTGTTCCAACCGCTGTTGGAACCGGAGAAACGCCGACGCCAACGCCAACAGCAGAACCGACGCCAACGCCAACACCCGGCCCGACACTGCCGCCGGGGTATGCTGCAGCGGGCGTGATCAATGCCGACGGCGTGAATATTCGCGCCGGAGCGAGCACGACGACGAAGAGCTACGGAAGACTCATGAAAAACACGTCGTTGGGACTCTATGAAAAACTGGGGTCCTGGTATCGGGTATATGTGGAATCGACGGGACTGGAAGGTTACGTCTACGCAAAATATGTTTCCATTACGCAGACCGGTTCCGGCGGAACCAGTTCGGACGGCACAGCGGCAAGCGCGGGCTATGTAAACGCATCCGGCGTAAACCTGCGCACGGGCAGCGGAACGCGATACAACAGCCTTGGCAGACTTGCGCGCAATACGAGCGTAAAGGTAATCGGTTCCTCCGGCAGTTGGTATCAAATTGAAGTGCCTTCTGCGGAACTGACGGGATATATTTTCGCGAAATATGTTACCCTGACGGAAACGGACACACAGCAGACGGCGACGACGACCGGCGTGGTAACGGGCAGGCTCAACCTGCGCGCGCAGCCTTCGACCAGCGTGAGTTCGGAGATATTGTTGACGATGGATCGCGGTTCGACGGTTACGATTTATTTTACCGCGAACGGCTGGTGCTATGTCGATTATAACGGGACGCTGGGTTACTGCTATGCGTCATACGTGAAGATTGGCTAACGCACGAACTAAGAAAGGACAGACCGGGTTTCCGTGGATAAAAAACAGCTCAACCGTATTTTTTTCATCACGGCGGCGGCCGTGTTGGCGCTGCTTGGCGTAGTCGGCGCTTTGCGCGCCGCGCAGCCGGAGGCGGAAACAGGCCCAGTTTTGCTGGAAGAAGCACAGGCGGAGCTGATCAATATGGAGCCGGTTGAAACAACGCCGGCGCCAACGCTGCAACCGATTTCTTACAAAGGCACCGTAACGCTGCTGGTCGATCGAGAGCCGGTTATGACGCTGAGTTCGGAACTTGCGGCAAAACAAATGCTTTGGGAATATTTAAGCGGGAGCGCGGTTGCGCCGGAGGGGGAACGGTTTCTCTCCGCGCGATTTGACTGCGAACTGATTCTTACACAAGGCGATCCCTATGAAAAACCTTTGGAGGCGGGGGATGCGCTGGGGGTTTTGGAGCAGAATCCTTCGCTCGTACCCGTTCTTGTGAATACGCTGCGTACGCAGGTAAGCGAGGCGAGCCCGACCGAGACGGAATCCAAAGAATCGGCGTTGCCGAAGGGCACGCGCATTATCACGCAGCTTGGCGCGGGAGCAATCAGCGAAACCAGCGAACAGCTGGTATACCGCGCGGGTGAACTGATTGAATCAACCGCTCCTGTGACGATTACGTTGCGCGAGGAACGCGCAACAATTCTGCGCACGGGCACCTACACCAAGGCGGATACATCCGGCACGCCGGACCGACTGGAAGGGCCGGAAGGCAAGAGCAAAGGCGACCTGAAGCTTGGCTATCCGATGCGCGGACAGGTGACGCATTACTTCGGCTATGTCGAAGGCAAGATGAATTACGGGCTGGATATCATGAATATGCCCGGCACGAAAATCGTTGCTCCGGGCGAGGGCATTGTCGTATATTGCGGCGAGCGCGGCGCATATGGATTTGTGGTCGATATCGACCACGGAAACGGGTTTGTTTCGCGACTGACGCACCTAAACGATGTGCAGGTGGAGATGAACCAGCGCGTGTTTCTTGGGGATACAATCGGCACGCTGGCAGAGGATGAGGACGGAGACAAGGCGACGTTCCACTATGAACTCATCATCGACGGCATCCCCTATAATCCGCTGTATTATATCGACTGATCTTTTTCAACATAAAAACAGGATGGCGTTTGCCATCCTGTTTGCGTTATTGCAGTTCTTTTAACCTTGATTCCAGCTTCTTTTTCACCCGCTGGATGGCGTTGTCGACGCTCTTTGTCGTAATAGAGAGCGAATCGGCAATCTGCTGATAAGAATAACCATTGAGATAGAGCCCCAGGGCGTTATGCTCCAGCTTGCTGAGCGAGTGCTCAATGCTGTCCGCTACCGCCGCGTAGTTTTCGCGGCCGATGAGCACTTCCTCCGGATCTGTGATGCGCGTGCTGGTCAAAACGTCGATCAGCGGGCGCTCGGTATCCCCCTCGTAAACAGAGCGGTTGAAGGAAATATAGGTATTCAACGGAAGGTGTTTCTTTCGCGTTGCGGCCTTGATTGCGGTGATGATCTGCCGCGTGATGCAGAGCTCCGCAAAACTGCGAAACGACGCCTGCCGATCCGGCAGATAATCCATAACTGCCTTGTAAAGCCCGATCATACCTTCCTGAATGATATCTTCCCGATCCGCACCGATGAGGAAATATGTGCGCGCTTTGCTGCGCACAATTTGTTTATAGCGCGCGTAGAGCGTTTCCTCCGCTCGCGCGTCGCCCGCGCGGAGAAGAAGCAGAAGCTCTTCGTCCGCGAGCGTTTCGTAATTTTTCATTCAGCCTTATCCTGACGCTTTTTCTCAAACATGAGAATGCCCGCCGCAACGCCAGCGTTGAGCGAACCGATTTTGCCGAACTGCGGAATCGACACAAGAAAATCGCAGTTGTCTGCAACGAGCTTGCTTAATCCTGTGCCTTCGCCGCCGATGACCAGCGCCAGCGGGCCGTTGAGCCCCTGATCGTTCATCGGGCGACCTTTCATATCCGCGCCGGCAATCCAGAGCTTGGCGCGCTTGAGTTCGTCGATGGCAGACGGAATATTGACCACGCGCGCGATTTTCACATGCTCGGTCGCGCCCGCGCTTGCTTTCACGGTTGCGGCGGTGACAGAAGCGCTCCGACGTTTGCCGATGATCACGCCGTGTGCGCCCGCGCACTCCGCGCTGCGGATGATGGAACCGAGGTTATGCGGGTCCATAATGCCGTCCAGCACGATGACGAACGGGTCTTCGCCTTTTTCTTTTGCGAGTGCGAGAATGTCCGATACGTTGCAGTATTCAACACCCGCGGCGTAGGCAACGATGCCCTGATGGTTGCCGGGTTTTCCGCCGTGTCCAAACGGCAGGCAGATTTCGTCGAGATGACGCTTGTCCACCTCGCGGATGACGAGCTTACGCTCTTTCGCAAGGCCGAGAATTTCCCGCAGGGAACCGTCCGGATCGCCGACGACCTCGACGCGGTCGATGCTGCGTCCGCTCTTGATTGCCTCTTTCACGGCATTGCGGCCGAGGATGAGGAATGGGAGTTCGTCCGGCTCGCGCGTGTCGTTGTCTTCTTCGACCATGCGGTCGCGGATTTTCATTTCATCCGCGCGGCGATCTTCATAAGAGGACCTCTTGTCGTACGATTTTTTTCCGTATGGTTTTCTGTCGTATGACTTGGATTCAAACGATTGATCACCATAGGATTTTTTGTAGCCGCCCTGATAGCCTTCGCCCTGCGGCTTGTCGCCATAAGAACGCTTGCCCTGATAACCGCCTTGCGGTTTATCGCCATAGGACTTTTTATAGCCGCCTTGATAGCCTTCGCCCTGCGGCTTGTCGCCATAGGAACGCTTGCCCTGATAACCGCCTTGCGGCTTGTCACCATAGGACTTTTTATAGCCGCCCTGATAGCCTTCGCCCTGCGGTTTGTCGCCGTAAGAACGCTTACCCTGATAACCGCCTTGTGATTTATCGCCGTAGGATTTTTTATAGCCACCCTGATAGCCTTCGCCCTGCGGTTTGTCGCCATAGGAACGCTTGCCCTGATAACCGCCTTGTGATTTATCGCCGTAGGATTTTTTATAACCGCCTTCGGACTTGTCTGAATATGTTTTTTTGCCCTGGTATCCGCCCTGCGATTTTTCGCCGGAACGATATCCGCTTCCTTTGTTTTGGCCGTTGCGGCCGGAGCCGTATTGATTTTGCGGCATGGATTTATTTCCTCATTTCAAATTAAAAATTGATGGTAGTTCGTTCGAAATCGTTAGTTTTCCGTCCAAAATTCAAGTCTCAATTGGAGATGGATCGGTTGATGCTGATTGTTTTGCTTCCGGCTGAAAATAATACGCCATCAGCTTGTTGAGCCGCTCGTCCGCTCCGCTTAAAAAGAGCCAGCCGACCAGCGCTTCCAGCCCTGTCGCCGTGTGGTAGTCCGCGGCGGAGGCATTTTTGGGCATTGTGCCGCTGTGCGCGTTGCGCCCCCGGCGGTACACGGCGGCTTCGTCTTCGGTCAGGGCGGGTTCCATCCTGCGGTAAGCCGCGGCTTGTCCCGCCGCGCAAACGAATTTGCTTGCGGCAAGATGCAGCTCGTGCGGTGAACGCGCGAACTGGTCGTTGAGGTAGATGCGCGCGTACAAATCACACACGGTGTCGCCTATCTGCGCGAGCGCCAGCGGAGAGAGCTGACGCGGGTCTGCACAGGCGTTCGCGTTGGTTGCGCGCCGAATTTCATCGATCATGGCCATACACAATTATTTTATCTTTTTGTAAAATGCAAAGCAAGAAATATCGCATTTCAGATCGCTTAAGATTGCAAATATCATGTAAAATAATAGAAAACTGGGTATTTTCTCTTGACAAACCGCTTTGCAATCGACTAGAATAGCGACAATATATGATTTTCAAAAGCAACGAAGGGAACAAGACGTGGTCTCTTCCGCTCAGAGAGCCGGCGGTTTGGTGCGAGTCGGTGCGGCAGTCCATGTGTATGGCTCATCCCGGAGCTTTCCGTCTGAACCGAATCGATTAGGGCGGAACGTCTGACCCCGTTACCGGTCGCGGCCTTGTTGGAGGCTTATGAGGATTGTTTGGGAAACCGGCAATCGAATCAGGGTGGTACCGCGTAAAGTTTCACGCCCCTGACCAAAGAAATTTGGTCGGGGGCTTTTTTTCGCTCCTGACCGCCGACGAAGAAGGAGGAGCAGCCCATGAAAAGCAAATTTGAGAAGTATGTACCGTTTATACCCGTAGAACTGCCGAACCGCACATGGCCGAACAAGCAGATTACCCAGGCGCCAGTCTGGTGTTCTGTCGACCTGCGGGACGGCAACCAGGCGCTGATCGACCCGATGAACGTTCAGGAAAAACTGGAACTGTTTCATACGCTCGTCGATATCGGGCTCAAGGAAATTGAGGTTGGATTCCCGTCCGCGTCCGAAACGGAGTTTGAGTTTATCCGCGCTCTGATTGAAGGCGGACATATTCCGGACGACGTGACGATACAGGTGCTGGTGCAGGCGCGCGCGCATTTGATCGAGCGCACGTTTGAGGCCATCAGCGGCGCAAAGAACGCCGTGCTGCACTTTTACAACTCCACCTCCACCTTGCAGCGCAAGGTGGTGTTCAAGACGGATATGGACGGCGTCATCAAGATTGCGGTCGATGCAGCCAGATTGATCTACAAGCTCTCCAAACCGGTGATCGAGAGCGGCATGAACCTCCGCTATGAATATTCGCCGGAGTCGTTTATGGGCACGGAGATGGACAACGCCGTGCGCATTTGCCAGCGCGTGATGGAAGAACTGCACGCCACACCGGAAAAGCCGGTGATACTGAACCTGCCTTCCACGGTGGAAAACTGCATGCCAAACTACTTTGCGGACGAAATCGAATATTTCATCTCAAAGTTGCCGAACCGCGAAAGCGCGATTATCTCCCTGCACCCGCATAACGACCGCGGTTGCGGCGTCGCCACGGCGGAGATGGGCATCCTCGCAGGCGCGGACCGCATTGAAGGAACGCTCTTTGGCAACGGTGAGCGCACAGGAAACGTGGACCTTGTTACGCTGGCAATGAACCTGTATACCCAGCAGATTGATCCCGTGTTGGATTTTTCCGATATCAACAAGATTCGCGAAGTGTTCGAGCGCGTTACCAAGATGAAGATCGGCGAACGGCAGCCGTATGTTGGCGAACTTGTTTTCACCGCGTTCTCCGGTTCGCATCAGGACGCGATCAACAAGGGCTTTAAATACATGCAGGAACAAAACAGCGATATGTGGGAGGTTCCGTATTTGCCGATCGATCCCGCGGACGTTGGGCGGCAATACGAACCGATCATCCGCATCAACAGCCAGTCCGGCAAAGGCGGCGCGGCGTTCATCATGCAACAGAACTTTGGATTCGATCTGCCGAAAACCATGCAGGCGGAGTTCGGCGCGGTGGTGCAGAAAGAGACCGACCGCGTGGGCAAAGAGCTCAAGCCGGAGCGCATCTATGATCTGTTCCAGTCAGAATATGTGGATATCGACGCGCCTTACAAACTGGTCAGCCATGCGTTTTCCGAAACGACCGATGCGGAAGGCAATTCACACGTTTCCTTTAAAGGAACCATTTCGCATAAAGAGACGGTTTTTGAAGTCGCAGGCGAGGGCAACGGACCGATCGACGCGTTTTTCAACTCGATTCACGGGCAGCGGATGGACCGCTTTACCTTTGTGGACTACAAGGAACACGCCATCCAGACCGGTTCGGATTCCAAGGCGGTTGCCTATATTCAACTGCGCGGACAGGACGGGAAAGACGTGTTCGGCGTAGGTATTTCGCATAACATCAGCCTCGCGCCGCTGCGCGGCATTCTCTCCGCCATCAACCGCGCAAAACGGCTGGAAGCGAAAGCCTAAGAGATAGACCAGCCAGCGAAAAAATAAAAATCAGGACAAATAAAAGCGGCAGACCGTTCGGTCTGCCGCTTATCATAAGGGCACGGGGCTCAGGGCAACGCCCCTCGCGATTCCCCCTTAAACCATCAGCTCGCAGATGGCGTTGGAAAACGCCACCGGGTCTTCGATCGGCAAGCCTTCGATTAAAAGCGCCTGATCGTAGAGCAGGTTCGCATATTTGCCGACTCTCGCGTCATCCGCACCGATCGAGGAGAGTACCTGAAACACCGGATGCGCGGGGTTGATCTCCAGCACGCGCTCGGCTTTGACGTTTCCGTCCGCGGTGGGCATGCTCGCGAGAACCTTTTCCATTTCGATGGAGAGCGGGCCGTCGCTCGTCAGGCAGACAGGGGAGCTCTTGAGCCGGTCGCTCAGGCGCACTTCCTTCACCTTGCCGGAGAGGGCGGTTTTCAGCGCCGCAAGAATATCCTTGTGCTCTTCCTGCGCGCGCTCCTGTGCCCGTTTTTCTTCGTCCGATACGATGTTGAGGTCCGCATCCGAAACTGACTTGAAGGTTTTTTCCATAAACGTGCCGAGCATGCGCACGGCAAACTCGTCCACGTCGTCCGTCATGCAGAGAATGTCGTATCCTTGATCGCGTACGCGCTCGGTCTGCGGCAACTTCATTGCGCGTTCCACGGTTTCGGCAGAAACATAATAGATATGCTTTTGATCCTCTTTCATCGCGTCTACGTATTCTTTCAGCGAAACGAGCTTGTTTTCCGCCGTGCTGTGGTAGAGAACGAGATCGGAGAGGAAGTCCTTGTTCATGCCGTAGTCGCTGTACAGGCCGTATTTAATCGGCAGACGGAAGCTCTTGTAAAACGCCTCGTATTTTTCACGGTCGTTATCCATGAGCTTTTTCAGTTCGGATTTAATCCGCTTTTTCAGCGTGACGGCGATGGTTTTCAGCTGGCGGTCGTGCTGCAGCAGCTCGCGCGAAATGTTCAGCGAAAGATCGCTGGAATCCACAAGACCGCTGACAAAGCCGAAGTAGTCCGGCAGCAGATCCGCGCATTTTTCCATGATCATGACGCCGCTGGAATACAGCTGCAATCCGCGCTGATACTCCTTCGCGTAAAAATCGTACGGCGGATTTTTCGGGATATAGAGCAATGCGTCGTAACTGACCACGCCCTCGCCGCTGAAATGAATGGTCAGCAGCGGGTCTTCGAAGTCGTGGAACTTGCTCTTGTAAAACTCGTTATATTCTTCTTCCTTGATTTCACTCTTGGCTTTTTTCCAGAGCGGAATCTGGCTGTTGAGCGTTTCGTCCTCAACAACGGTTTCCGTGTCGCCCGGATCGCCGTTTTTGGCGCGGGTGTGTTCCGTCTCCATGCGGATCGGGTAACGGATATAGTCCGAATACTGCTTGACCAGAGAGGAAATCGTGTGCTGGTTCAGGAAGCGATCATACTGCTCGTCTTCGGTGTTTTCCTTGATTTCCAGCGTGATGACGGTTCCGCAGTCCGCCTTTTCCGCTTTGGTGAGGGAATATCCGTCGCGGCCTTCGCTCTCCCAGAGCCAGGCTTCCTCGCTGCCGTAAGCGCGGGAAAGAACCTTGACGTTTTCCGCAACCATAAACGAAGAATAGAATCCGACGCCAAACTGGCCGATGATATCGACCGCGTCGCCGGTGTCGTGTTCTTTTTTAAAAGCGAGTGTGCCGCTTTTTGCGATGGTGCCAAGGTTTTCGTCCAGCTCTTCTTTTGTCATGCCGATGCCGTTGTCGGCGATGGTGAGCACGCGTTTTTCTTTGTCCGCAGTGATGCGAATTTCGAAATCTTCCCGGCTTTTGCCGACTTTGTCGTCTGTCAGCGAGAGAAAATAGAGCTTATCGATCGCGTCGCTGGCGTTGCTGATCAGCTCACGCAGAAAAATTTCCTTGTGCGTATAGATGGAGTCGATCATCAGGTCGAGGATACGCTTGGATTCCGCCTTAAATTGTTTTTTTGCCATGATAAGTGCGCCTCCGTGCAGAATTGTGAATCGTTATTAGCACTCGAATCAACCGAGTGCTAATCTAGAATACTACGCTTTCGGGCTGTTTTCAAGGGTATCTGTACGCTTCCACAATATTTTCACATTTTTCCGAAACTCGGCGGAACATATGCGCCAATAATAAGAATTTTCCGACAAACAAAAACAGACGGGAGAATGTTTCCCGTCTGTTTGAATCAGGCTATTATGCTTCGATCTGCGCAGGTGCCGCGGGGGATACTTCGTTGAGCAGCTGCATGAACTCTTCACCGGTTATGGTTTCGCGTTCAAGCAGATATGCCGCGAGTTTATGCAAAGCGGCTTCGTTTTCTTTTAAGAGCTGCTTTGCCCGCTGGTGCGCGCGGTCGATGATTGCAATCACTTCCGCGTCGACGCGCGAAGCAGTGTTGGAAGAGCAGGTCATGGCGCCGTCCGTGCTCAGATACGGATTGCTCTGGCATTCCAGCGTGACCATGCCGAACTCGTCGCTCATGCCGTAGCGCACGACCATGGCGCGGGCGATTCGCGTCGCCTGCTCAATGTCGTTGCTCGCTCCGGTCGTGATGGAGCCGAACACGACCTCTTCCGCGGCTCTGCCGCCGGTGAGGGTGGCGATTTTATTTTCCGCTTCCTCTTTGGTCATCAGGTAGCGTTCCGTCTCGTCCACCTGCATGGTGTATCCCAGTGCGCCGCTCGTGCGCGGCACAATGGTAATTTTATGTACGGGTGCGGATTCCGTCTGCTTTGCGGCAACCAGAGCATGGCCGATTTCGTGGTAAGCGACGATGCGTTTTTCCTTGGGGGTGATGACCGCGTTTTTGCGCGCATAGCCGGCGATGACGACCTCTACGCTTTCTTCAAGGTCGGCTTGTTCCACGATGTCGCGCTTCATGCGGACGGCACGCAGGGCGCCTTCGTTGATGATGTTCGCTAGATCCGCGCCGGAGGCGCCGCTCGTTGCGCGGGCAACCGCTTCGAAGTCTACGTTTTCCGAAATTTTTACGCCGCGTGCATGCACTTTGAGGATATCTGTGCGGCCTTTGAGATCCGGCAGTTCCACATGGATACGCCGGTCAAAACGACCGGGACGCAGCAAGGCGGGGTCGAGGGAGTCCGGCCGGTTGGTCGCCGCGAGGATGACGACGCCTTTGCGCGCGTCGAATCCGTCCATTTCGGTGAGCAGTTGGTTGAGTGTCTGTTCGCGCTCGTCGTTGCTGCCAAGTCCGCTCTCGCGTCGTTTGCCGATGGTGTCGATTTCGTCGATAAATACGATACACGGCGCTTTCTGCTCCGCCTGCGAAAACAGATCGCGCACCTTTGCCGCGCCCATGCCGACAAACATCTCTACAAAATCGGAACCGGAAATGCTGAAAAACGGTACGTTCGCTTCTCCGGCAACCGCTTTTGCCATGAGTGTTTTACCCGTGCCCGGAGGGCCGACGAGCAGCGCGCCCTTGGGCAGCTTTGCGCCGATGTTGGCGTAGCGGTCCGGATTGTGCAGAAAATCGACGATTTCCAGCAGCGCTTCTTTCGCCTCGTCCTGACCTGCGACGTCGTTAAAGGTTTTTCCCGTCTGCGCTTCAACATAAATCTTTGCGTTGGCTTTGCCGAAGGCGAGCGCGTTGCCCATGCCGCCCGGCATGCCGTTTTGCATGCGCTTCATCAAAAACTGTCCGATTCCGACGAACAGCAGAATCGGCAGCACCCAACTGATGAGAAACGTCATCAGCGGCGAAGTCTGGGTGGGAATGCTGGCGGTGAATTCTACGCCGGCTTCGTCCAAACGGGTGACCAGTGTGTCGTCCGGCCAGATACCGGTTTTATAGTATTTCGTTTCGCCGTTCTCTTCGCTGGTAAAGGTGATGGTCTGCGTCGTTTCGTCGCGGGAAACTTCGTTTACCTCTCCGCTATCCACCATGGAGAGGAACTCGTTGTATCCAACCTCTTTTACTTCGTTTTGCAGAAGGGAGGGGAACACAAACGCATTCAACAACAACAGCGCGATCATCGCAATAATCGCGTAGTAATACAGCGGTTTTTTAGATGGTGTATGTTCTTTCATGTCGTTTTGACGTTATCTCTTTCTATAAGTTACAAAGGGGCACATGATGCAGAATACATTGCGACCGTGAATTCAAGAAAAACAGGGAATCGCGTTTAGCGGCCCATACCGTAAAGCGCGAGCTGCTCGGTCATCGCAGCCATTTCAGCGGGCGTTTCGCGCATATCCCGCGCAAACCATTCCCGCACCACGCCGATGAAACCGGAGGCGAGGAAGGAGAAATAATAATCGAACTGTTCGGGGTCCTTCTTTCGCTCCTGCAACCAGAAGTCCAGCACGCGTTCGCGAATCAGGGCGATCAGTTTATTGAAAAACGCCATATCCCCGTTTCCGCCGAGGAAGGCGGCGCCAAGGTCGGAGTTGGCGGCGAAGAACTCAAACAGGTCGAGCAGCAGCGAAATCGGCTTTTCCTGCAGTTCCTGCGTGGAGTGTGCGTTGACGAGCGCTTCAAACTCTTCAAACACTTCCTGCTCTACCTGCTCTACCATATCGTAGATATCGCGATAGTGCAGATAGAATGTGCAGCGGTTGATGTCAACAAGCTGCGCAAGTTCGCGCACGGTGATGTCCTTGATCGGTTTTTCACGCATGAGTTGCGTCAATCCTGCGCGCAGTTGCATGCGGGTTTTTCGAACGCGGCGATCCATTTTTTTATGTTCCACAGAAACGACCTCCGTATGATTATTATGAGCGCTTGAATGCGCAAAAAGAATGCGACTTCATTAAATATATACTATTACTGCTTATAAATCAACAGAGGATGATGTAACTGGTGTTAACACAACGTGAAATTGGGCATTAATGGCTTTGCTGGCGGTAAGGCTGTTTCTTTTTGGTTGTGTATGATATAATACGCTCGTTTCCTGCGTGAAAAATACGCCGGAAATATATTTTGGATTATGATCTATGAGGTGGCTTTGTGGAGCGCGTACCGTTCAATATTCCGCCGTATCTCGGCATTGAGCAGAACTATCTGGAACAGGTAATCGACTCGCGTAAACTTTGCGGCGACGGTTGTATGACCAAGGCTTGCGATCGCAAACTCGAGGAGATGACCGGGGCAAAGAAATCACTGCTGACTACATCCGGCACATCCGCGCTCGATATGGCGGCTATCCTTTCCGGCGTTGGGCAGGGCGACGAGGTGATCATGCCCTCTTATACGTTTTCCTCCACAGCAAACGCGTTTGCGCTGCGCGGGGCGAAAATCGTATTTGTCGATATCCGGCCGGACACGATGAACCTTGATGAAAAGAAGATTGAACGCGCGATCACGCCGCGCACAAAAGTGCTGGTTCCGATGCATTACGCGGGCGTTGCCTGCGAAATGGATGCCGTAATGGAACTGGCAAAGCAACACAATCTGCTCGTTGTTGAGGACGCGGCGCAGGGCGTAATGAGCGCTTACAAAGGGCGCGCGCTCGGCTCCATCGGTCAGATGGGGTGCTTCAGCTTTCACGAAACAAAAAACTACAGCATGGGAGAGGGCGGCGCGCTGCTCTTTTCGGATGAACAGTTTATCGAGCGTGCGGAAATCGTGCGCGAAAAGGGCACAGACCGCTCGCGCTTTTTGCGCGGACAGGTGGACAAATATACCTGGACGGATATCGGCTCGTCTTTTTTGCCCAGCGAACTCAACGCGGCATATCTTCTGGCGCAGTTGGAACACGCGGACAAAATCTATGACGACCGCATGGGAAGCTGGAACCGCTATCATGCGGCGTTTGCAGCACTGGAAGAGCGCGGGCGTGTGGAGCGTCCGGTGATTCCCGATTCGTGCCGCCATAACGCGCACATGTACTACCTCAAAGCAAAAGACATCCACGAGCGGTCGGAACTGATCCACTATCTTGGCGAAACGGCGAATGTTGGCGCGGTGTTCCATTATATACCGCTGCATTCCGCGCCCGCGGGACTTAAATTCGGCCGATTCGACGGAACAGACGAATACACAACCAAAGAAAGCGAACGGCTCTTGCGCCTGCCAATGTTTTACGGCCTGACGGAAGAGCAGACCGACCGCGTAATCAACGCAGTATACGATTTTTATCAGAAAAATTGATCTATAGAAGCAGACAAAAGAGACGGCCTATGCCGTCTCTTTTTGATGAATGCGCATCATTTCGGATGAGCCAGTTTATATTCTTTCACCCGCAGACGATATTGTTTCATGTTGTCATACGAATATCCGACCATGCAATTTTGATTTTTCCGCAGTGTCGCCTGCGCCGTTTGCACAACGAGATCGTCGTTGACGGCACGACTGGCAAGGTAGACCGTTTTGCCGTTTACGAGGCCTGCAACAAGATGCGTTGCAACGGTAACGCCATAGCTGCGCTGCTTGCGCTGGTATAGCCAACCGATGTCCTCATAAGGCAGCACCCAACCGGTTGTTCCGCTGAAAGCGAAGTCTTTGGAAAGAACCAGACGCGCCTTGCTGAAGCGGATATTGTCCGGAGAAGAAAACTGCGCTTCTGCGTCGTCCAGCAAACCGAGTTCGTAAAGCCGCAAATCGCTCTTTTTATAGTTGCGTTGAATTGTTGCACTCTGCAAAAACAGCGCCAGCGTCAGAAGGCCGAATATTACGCCGAAAACGACAAAGATGATTGCGTTTTCATATAGGTTGCTTGCGCCCACATCCAGATAAAACGAGCCGAAGAAATCCGTTACTTCGGATTCGGTTACGGAGTAGTATGTCGCGAGCTGGGAAACGTCCTCGCTGGAAATATAGCGCGTCATGCCGGTCAACCGCGTTGGTTCCGGATAATTGTAGTACATATAATCATCCGTAAAATATGCGTTGTAAGCATCCACATATGTCGAAAGCGTGTTGTAGGTTTTGTCGCTCATCGACAGGATAAACCAATTTCCGTCTGCATCCATTGCCTCATAAAGGGTATAATCCTCATCTCCGGAAACGTCGTAAATCCAGTCCGAGAGCAGTTGCAGATCCAGATAGACATAACTGTTTCTGGGTGTGGAATATGACAAAATCTCCGGATCAGGCTTTGGCAGCGTAAAGAAGTATGCCGCGCCGACGACCATAATACTGGTGATTGCGGCAAGTATGATGCGCCAGATGCGCAAGCGTTTACTCGGCGCAAAGAAATCCGATAACGTTTGCTGCGAATCGAACTGAGTCTCCATCGTATCGTCCCCCCTGATATATGAATGGTAATATTATATACAAGCGGGCACCAGCCGTAAAGTTTCACGAAAGCGTCATATTGCATGCGGTGACGAATATACAAGCGCTGTGCTAGAATGAGACCGGAGGATGTTAAGCTATGCTCAAAATTGCGCAGTGCACCGATTCCTTTCTCCCCGTTCATGACGGGGTCAGCCGCGTCGCGAACGCATATGCGCGCGGCCTTTCTGCGTTGGGACACGAGGTGTATGTTGTTACGCCGATGATTACGCAGGGGTATCGCGGCAAGTATCCGTTTGAGATACTCGACTATGTCGCGCTGAACATTCCCGGCGGGCAGATGAAGGCGGCTATGGCGCCGCTGGATATGCATTATCTCGCGCGCGTCAACGCGCATTCGTTTGACGTTGTGCATGCGCATAGCCCCGGTTCTGCGGGAATAGAGGCGGTTCGCCTTGCGGACAAGAGCCGCGCGCCGCTGGTTGGCACATTTCATACGAAATATATCCGCGATTATCTGTTGAACATCGAAGATGAGCGGCAGAGCCAGATCGCCAAGTTTTTTGCGTTTGATTTTTTCAGCCGTTGCGATGAGATATGGACCGCAACTGAAGAGGCGAGGTCGTTTCTCTATGAGCGGGGATTTGATGGAAATATAGAGGTGTTTGACAACGGCACGGAACAGGAAGCGGTTGGGGAGGATGCGCGAAAACGCGCGCGGGAAACGTTCCATCTCACCAGTGCGCCTGCGCTGCTCTTTGCCGGCAGTCTGGATCGGCAGAAAAACCTGCCGCGCGTGTTTGAAGCGGCGGCGCTGTTGCGTCAGCGCGGGGTAAATTTTCAATTGCTGCTCGCCGGACGCGGGCCGGACGAAAAGCATGCGCGCACCGTTGCAACGGAATTGGGACTAATCGGCAAAGTGCGGTTTCTTGGGCAAATTGCGGACGAGGCGCTGCTCGGCGGCTTGTATGCCGAGAGCGCGCTGTGTCTTTTTCCGATGCAGAACATCAGTGCGGGTCTCGTCGTGCGCGAGGCGGCGGTGCAGGGCACGCCTTCTCTCGTGATTTCGGGAAGCGTGCCGGGCGAACTCATCACAAACGGCGTCAACGGGCTGACCTGCGGCGACACGGTGGAGAGCATGGCGGACGCGATCGAGCGGTATTTGCTCGACTCGGATATGCAGATGAGGATGCGACAGCAGGCGCGCGCAATTGCGCCGGTTTCCTGGGATGCGGTCGTAGAGCGCGTCAGCGCGCGGTATGAGGCACTCGCGGGAATGGAGCGCGCGGCGATTAAGCGCAAGCGCGGTATCTTCCGCAAGGAGATGGATAAAGTCGATCTAACGCTCGAAAAGCGCGCGATGGACATGATCTGGAAGTTTTTAACGCAGGACACGCAGCATCTATATGCCTACGGATTCCGCTCACAAAAACAGGCCTTTCAGCCGAACCCCGATTCGTTTCCTCTGCCGCGCAGCACGCCGGAAGCGGAGGGAATCTCCTCCCGCGCGGTCAACGCCCTGCTGGATTCCATCCACGGGGACGAGGCTGCCTGCGCGCACGAGATCATGATTTTGAGAAACGGCAAAGTGATTGCCGAAGCAAACTGGGCGCCCTATGACAGCCTTCTGCCGCATCAGCTCTATTCGTTGAGCAAGAGTATTACCTCAACCGCCATCGGTATGCTGGTTGAGGAGGGGTTGCTGGAGCTGGACGAGCGGCTTTGCGATATCTTTTACGACAAGGCGCCGGAGAGCGAATCGCATCCCGCGCAGCGCATGACCGTCCGCATGCTGCTCAACATGAGCACCGGTTCGTATTTTAACGAGGCGGGTTCCGCAATGGGCGCGGACTGGGAGCGGGAGTTTCTGCATGCGCACACAAAATTTGCGCCAGGCAGCGCGTTTGACTATAACTCCATGAACACCTATATGCTTGCGGCGATCGTCCGGCGAAAAACGGGCGAATCACTGACGGAATATCTGGAACCGCGGCTTTATGGGCCGCTCGGCATCGAATCGTATTACTGGGAAACCTGCCCGAACGGCACCGAAAAAGGCGGTTGGGGGCTTTCACTGACGCCGGAAAGCGTCGCGAAAATCGGCCAGCTCTATTTGAACAAAGGTGTTTGGCATACGTCCGATGGTCCGGTTCGCCTGATTTCGGAACACTGGATCGAAGAAGCGACAAGCGCACAGATCGACACCCCGAACGGTGAGATCACCTATGGCTACGGACATCAGATATGGATGACAGCAAAGGAAGGCGCGTTTCTCTTTAACGGTGCATTCGGGCAATATATGCTCGCTCTGCCGGATCAAAACGCGCTGGTTGTGCTCTTTAGCGGCACGTCCCGCCTCTTTGCGCAGGGCGGCGTATTGGATCAGGTAACAGCCGCGCTGGATTCGGCTGAGGATGGCGCATTGCAGCACGATCTGCGCGGGGAAGAGGCGCTGAAAACAACGATTGCAACGCTAAGCGCGCGGTATCACGCGCCGTTGTTCGACCCGGAAAAAAGAGGCGTACCGCTGGAAGAATTCATTTCGCGTTTGGAAGGACGCGTGTATTCCTTCGAAAAAAATATCGGCGGCCTGTTTCCGTTTATCCTGCAAAGCGTGCACAACAACTTTACCGCAGGGCTGGACAAAATTGTGTTTTCGCGCGGTGAGGGTGGTTCGCTTGCGGTCGAAATGGAAGAAGGCGCGCACAGACACCGGTTTACGCTGACGGAAAACGGATATACCGCCGCGCGGCTGACGCAGCGCGGAGACGAGTTTGAAGCGCGCTTTGCCGTTCAAACGGAGAAGAGCGAAACGGGTGAAATCTCGCTCAACATCATCGCGCACTTTATCGAAACGCCGTTTACGCGCCTGATTCGCATCACGCTGACGGGGGAAGACACGATTAAAGTCGTGTTCGATGAAAGCCCATCCATCCGCGATGCCTCCGAAATGCTCATGGAGCTGACGGGTATTACGCGCGTGGAGATCGTCCGCTATATGCTGCCGTTGCTCAAGCAAAAACGCATGCAGCATACGCTCCGCACATTTACCACCGTTACGGCGCAAGGAAAACTGTAAGGGAATTTTGCGCACACTACTTGTGGTAATTTCGATTGCATGTGCATTATCACAGTCCATAACAACATGAAAACGCAAGAAACAGTGCGAAAAAAGAGCGGAACCATCTTGTTCCGCTTTTTAACCTTTTTTAAGAATATCTATTATGGTGTACTCTTTTTTGATTTTTACATAAAAAAATTAGAAATTATCTTCAGATAGCTCGTTTGCTATGAGCTGTTTGAAAATATTCTGATAAATCGTTGCCTGATATTATATATTATGTATTGACAACTGGACGTAGTAAGCATACAATTTTAATAATATATAGGAGAGTAAAAAACGAAGTGAACAAATTTATAACAATTCTTTCTTTCTCTTTTGCGGTACCATCCTTTCTCTCTATATTTTCGCTCAATAAGACAATTATCGTGGCCTCTTCTTTTTTGGCATTTTTCTTATGCCTATTTTTCTTTTGGATTGATAGCATGTTAAAGAGAAAAGGATCAAAAATCATCAATGCGATCTTCTACTTTTTTACAAAAATTGATGATCCGTATCTCATATTAGAGCAGAGTTATATCTATGAGCGAATAGACGCTGAAAATTGGGAGTTCACAAAGAAATACTGTTTGAAGTCGCGTAGCAATACGTTTGACAGCTATGATGACAGATTTTGCTGGTCTGGCGACTCGAATTCTGCTAACATTGAAGCTCTCGAACCAAAACAAACAGTTACAAATATTCGAGGGGAAACAATCTGGACAGCCTTCACTGTGAAATTCAATACAGTACGTAAAGGGAAAGAGGTATCAACAGGAGCAAAGATAACAAGTTTGGTTGATGTAACTCAAACTGTGAGGCCTTTCTTAAGCAATACAATTTTAAGGAAAACAAGATTGTTGCGGATGACGGTCAAGTTACCAATGAAATTCAAACCAATTAACCCCAAAATTGAAATTCATTCAAACGATACATTGAGCACTCGAATTAGTTCTAATCCGTTAAAGTATAACGAATCTACACATGAAATTGAACTCGATCCAATTGAATATCCGAGGAAAGGGTGGAGGTATGTGATTGTGTGGGAAAATCCGAGTTGACGTTTCTAGTGCGAAGTGCTATAATTCAAAAGCAAAACATAAAGGGGTTACATTTATGCAGGGTTAATTAACAAAGATTTCGGATAGACAATTAAATACAACGGTTCACAAGTCGTTGTTTGCAAAAGCAAAATCGGCTTGTTTCTTTTTCAATTACGGAGAAATATGTGAAAATAATCGAATTATATGTAATTGTGAACGTACCAAGAGTTGTTGGTTAATTTTAACGGTAATGACTAAGGAAAGGTCAGACGTTTTATGGTAAACTTCGCATAAAAGGCGAACCCGTTCGGGTTCGCCTTTTGATGTTGCTTTTGTTATGCCGACTGCTTGGGCTTTTTGACGGCGGTTTTCTTTTCGCCGGTGCCTTCTGCGAGCAGCGGCGGGCAGACTTTTTCGATGACGTCCTTCGTGATGCGGCAGGAGCAAACGTCCTCGCGCGAGGGAATGTCATACATGATGTCGAGCATGACGTCCTCGAGAATGGCTCTCAATCCGCGTGCGCCGGTTTTGCGCTCGATTGCTTTCTTGGCGACCGCGCGGAGCGCGTCTTCGTCAAAGTCCAGTTCGACGCCGTCCATCTCAAAGAGCCGCTGATACTGCTTCGCCAGCGCGTTTCTCGGTTCGGTGAGGATGCGCATGAGCGCTTCTTCGTCGAGGTTTTCCAGCGTTACGATAATCGGCATACGGCCGACAAACTCCGGAATCAAACCGAACTTTAAGAGGTCTTCCGGCAGAATGCTCTTGAGCGTTTCGCCGATGTCTTTTTGAACATTGCTCGTGATCTCCGCGCCGAATCCCAGAATCTTGTGACCGATGCGTTTTTCGATGATCTTGTCGATGCCGGAAAACGCGCCGCCGCAGACGAAGAGGATGTTCGTCGTGTCGATCTGGATGAATTCCTGATGCGGATGCTTCCGTCCGCCCTGCGGGGGAACGGAGGCAACGGTTCCTTCGAGAATTTTCAGCAGAGCCTGCTGCACGCCCTCGCCGGAAACATCGCGCGTGATCGATACGTTTTCGCCTTTTCTTGCGATTTTATCGATTTCGTCGATGTAGATAATGCCCTTGCTGGCTTTATCAACATCGTAATCCGCCGCCTGAATGAGCTTGAGCAGGATGTTTTCCACATCTTCGCCAACATAGCCCGCTTCGGTAAGGCTGGTTGCGTCCGCAACGGCAAACGGCACGTTCAGGATGCGCGCAAGCGTCTGGGCGAGCATGGTTTTGCCGCTGCCCGTCGGCCCGAGCATGATGATGTTGCTCTTTTGCAGTTCAACGTCGTCGTCCTTTTTCGCGGGCGTATGGATACGCTTGTAGTGATTATATACCGCAACCGCCAGCGCGCGTTTTGCCGCGTCCTGCCCGATGACGTACTGATTGAGCTGATTGACGATCTCCTGCGGTTTGGGGATGTTCGTCAGGTCGATGGGTTCGGCCTCGACGTCCTCCTCAATGATTTCGCGGCAGAGCTCAACGCACTCGTTACAGATGTTTACGCCCGGTCCTGCGATGATGCGATGCACGTCCTCCTGCGCCTTTCCGCAAAACGAGCAGCGCACGGTGGAGGATTCTTCAACTTTTGTCATAACTTACCCCTCTCTGGGTTATCTGCGCGGCGGAAAGACTTCGTCGATCAGTCCGTATGCGCGCGCCTCCTCGGCGCTCATGTAATTGTCCCGCTCGGTATCTCTCGTTACTTGCTCGACGCTCTGGCCGGTGCGTTGGGAGAGAATTTCGTTCAAGCGCTTTTTGATTTTGAGAATTTGTTCGGCCTGGATGTTGATATCCGTCGCCTGACCCTGTGCGCCGCCGCTCACCTGATGAATCATGATCTCGGCGTTGGGCAGCGCTTTGCGTTTGCCTTTTGCGCCGGCTGCGAGGAGAAACGCGCCCATGGAGGCCGCGAGACCCACGCAGATGGTGGAGACTTCGCACTTGATGTACTGCATCGTATCGTAAATGGCCAGTCCCGCGCTGACGGAACCGCCGGGCGAATTGATGTATAAGTTGATGTCTTTATCGGGGTCGTCTCCCTCTAAAAAGAGCATTTGCGCGATAACGCTGTTGGCGATGTCGTCGTCAATCGGGCCGCCGATAAAGATGATGCGGTCTTTGAGCAGGCGGCTGTAGATGTCATAGCTTCTTTCGCCGTGACTGGTCTGCTCGATGACCATCGGGATGAGGTTCATGCTGTATTTCTCCTTCAAACGGAAACTGGGGTGGTGCGCTCCGACCTGCCGTTATTCCTGCGGCTCGGTCTTTGCGGTTTTCTTGGCGGCCGGCTTCTTCGCGGGTTTCTCCGCGGCTTCTGCGTCCTCGGTTTTCTCCGCTTTTTTCGCGGCGGCTTTCTTGGCGGGTTTCTTTTCCGTTTCTTCTTTCACAAGAACCGCGCTGTCGGTTACGATCTTGACTGCTTTTCTCGCGAGTACATTGTCGCTGAGATATTCGCGGTCCTCGTCGGTCAGCGTTTTTTCAAACTCTTCCGCGCTCTTGCCGCTGCCGTCTGCGTATTCGGCGATGATGGCCTTGAGGTCGTCATCCGTGCAGGCTACGCCTTCTTTTTCGCCGATGGCTTCGATGACCAGCTGCATTTTAACGCGCGATTCCGCTTCCTTACGGTAGCTTTCTTTCAGGCCGTTCATGTCCGTGCCGGTGTATTTTACATAATCTTCCAGCGAGAGTCCGCTCATGCTCAGCTGATATGCGATATCGCGCAGCATGTAGTTGATCTGACGCTCAATCATCACTTCCGGAATATCGACGATGGCGTTGTCCGCGGCTTTCTGCAGGGCGATGTTTTCAATCGCGGTCTGGCGGTTCTTCGCGGCTTTTTCGTCCATCTTGGCTTTACGGTCCGCTTTTAGCGCTTCGAGGGTGTCGAAGTCTGAAATATCTTTGGCGAATTCATCGTCCAGCGCGGGCAGTTCCTTTACCTGAACCGCCTTGATCTTGACGGCGAAGACGGCGTCCTTGCCGGCCAGCGGCGCGGAGTACTCGTCCGGGAACTTCACGTTGATGTCTTTTTCCTCGCCGGCTTTCATGCCGACAAGCTGTTCTTCAAATCCGGGGATGAATGTGCCGGAACCGATGACCAGAAGCTGGTCTTCGGCCGTGCCGCCTTCAAATTTTTCGCCGTCCACGCTGCCGGAATAATCCAGAATGACGCGGTCGCCGTTTTCAACGGCGCGGTCCACTTCGATGAAGCGCGCGTTCTTTTCGCGATCCTTCTCGATTTCCGCCATCACTTCTTCGTCTTTCACGGCGAAGTCGGGTTCGGGTACTTCGAGTTTCTGGTAAGCGCCGAGGGTAACTTCGGGCTTTAACTGCACTTCGGCGGTGAATACAACGCCGCTTGCGGCATCGATGGAAGTGATATCCAGAGAGGGTTTGTCAACCGCGGTGAGATCGTGTTCGGCAAGCGCCGCGTCATATGCGTCGCCCCAGGCAAGATCAAACGCTTCTTCGTAAAATGCACCTTCGCCATACATGGTTTCGATGACTTTGCGCGGGGCTTTTCCCTTGCGGAAACCCGGTACGTTGTAGCGATTAGCGGTCTTCTGATAAGCTTTCTGTACGGCAGAGCCGAACGCCTCAGGCGAAATCGTGATTGTCAGTTTTGCGCGGTTGTTCTCAAGTTTTTCAAAGGTTGCCATGTGCTCCTCCAACATTTGCATCTATTCAAGTGGCATAATACGCCAGTATCAAACAATATTAACATAGGAAACTCGCCATTGCAACCCGAAAAACCACTGTTTTCTGTGACTTTCACACTATGGCGTGGGTGTGAACAAGGCGCGCTCGCCTCAGGGTTACAAAATTGAGTTTTTATGTAGAAACCTGCATATTCTCTGGCGAAAAAAGGTGGTTTGGGTTATATTGGTATGGAACATTATGCAATATATAAATAGAAAGGGAGAAAATCCGGCATGATCGACGAAAAACGCATGGTAACGCTCAACGGATTGCCGCAAAAAATTCACATCAAGAGCGCGGACGAAAACAACCCCGTGCTCCTGTTTTTACATGGGGGACCGGGTGTTTGCAACCGCCACACGATCATGACCGATCACAAGGACCTCGCAAATACGTTTACGGTTGTCGCCTGGGATCAGCGCGGCAGCGGCGGCTCTTACTACGGTGCAAAAAAGGAAACCCTCACCGTCGATCAGATGGTGGAGGACGCAAACGCGCTGGTCAGCTGGCTTTGCGAGCGCTTTCATAAGGACAAAATCTTCATCATCGGCGGCAGCTGGGGCAGCGAACTCGGCACATATCTGGCGCACCGCCACCCGGAAAAGATCGCTGCATACGTCGGCTTCGGACAGGTTGTAGACGGCGCGAAAAACGAGGAGATCAGCTACGATTTTGCAATGACCGAGGCCGTTAAGGCGGGGGATGAAAAGGCGATTGCCACCCTGAAAAAAGTAGGCCCGCCGGTGAAGGGCGTTTACAAAGGCGGGTTCGACGGCATGATGGCGCAGCGCAACATCATGATGAAATACGGCGGCTATTCGCAGAGCGCGAAAAAGCGCAGCTATTTTCGCTCGTTCGTGATCCCTGTGCTGTTTTCCGGCGAATATTCCATTCGCGATATTTACGGTCTCGTAAAGGGATATAAATACGTATTGACGCATATGTGGGACGCCGTAGGGGCGACGGATTTTCCCAACACGTGCACCAAGTTTGCGGTGCCGTATTTCGTGTTTGACGGCGTGTTGGATCAAAACACCCCGGCTTCGCTGGTGCAGGATTGGTTTGACAGCATCGAAGCCCCGCAAAAGGAATTGATCTGGTTTGAAAAATCGGGCCACAATCCAATGGGAGACGAACCGGTTCGCTTTAAACAACTGCTGATTGACCGCCTGCTGGCGGTTCGGGACAAGGAGAAAAACGTATGAGTAACCCCGTTGCGCAGTCCATTCCGCGCACACGCCTGCCGGAAAAACTTGGTTTTTGCACGTTTTCCACGGCAAGCAATGTGGTCTATCAGTTTAAAAGCATCTACTATCTCTTTTTTCTGACCAATGTGCTCAAAATCGATGTGTTGATCGCGGGTACGATCCTGACGATCGGCACCATTTGGGACGCTGTCAACGATCCGCTGATCGGATTCTGGGCGCTCAACCACAAGTTTAAAAACGGAGAGCGCGTGCGCCCGCTTGCCGTCTGGTTTGCAATTCCCTGGGCGATCACAGTCGTGCTGCTGTTTACGGATTTCGGTTTGCAGAACAAAGCGGCTATCGCAGTTGCGCTGATTGTGTATCTGCTGTTCGAACTGTTCAATACGTTTGTCGGCATCCCTTACAACAGCATGGGCAGCCTCGCAACCAATCTGGACACGGACAGGCGTTCCATCAACGTGTTCCGAAACCTCGGCGGCGCGTTGGGCGCGGGCATCGGCGCGGTGGCCTGCCTGCCGCTGCTGAAACTGTTCGGCGCGATGGACACAAAGGGGAACCTGATCGACTCCATGAGTTCGCGCGGGTTTCTACTGACCGCCTGCGTCATGGGCGCGGTCTGCATCGTCGGGAGTCTTGCGCACTATTTCACAACGAAAGAACGCGTGAAACCCATTGCGGAAGACGACGAGAAGCTTTCGGCAAAAACGGTATTTGCGATGTTGTTCAAGTGCAAATCGTGGGTGCTCAACATGTTTTACATCATCTGCTACGGGGTTATCAACCTGCTTCTGATGAGCTGCATCACCTATTACGCTACCTATGTACTCGGCAGCACAGCGGCGGCGACCGCGATTCAGGCGGCGTATCTCGTCGCCGCGCTTGGCTCTTCGTTCCTGGTTTCGGTGATCGACCGCGCGCTGGGGCGGAAAAAGACGATGCTGCTCGCCGCCGCGTTGTTCATCCTCGGCAAAATCTGGTTTGTGATCAATCCGTTTTCGCTCGGCGCGATCTATGTGAACGCCATCACGGTCGGCATTGCGATTACGATTACGTTTGTCATGTTCAACACCAACCGCAACAACATTGTGGACATCATCGAATGGCAGTCCGGCCGTCGGCTCGACAGCATGGTTTCCACGGCGGACAACCTTGCGAGCAAGCTTGCCGTCGCTGGAGCGACGCAGCTTGTCGCCGTTGCGCTGTCGGTCAACGGATTTGACGCGAATCTTTCTGTGCAGCCCGATGCCGCAATCAGTACGATCAACGCGATTCTCGGCTGGGTGCCGATGGTCGTTGCGGTGTTGATGATGATCGTCATCTTTTTCCTGAACATCGAAAAAGACACGCAGAAGATGCTGGAAGAAAAAGCCGCCGCATAAAGCGAAAAAAGACATTGATCAGGAGCTGTGAATATCGAAGATGGCTTGCAGATGCGACCGAAAAAGAGAAAAAAGCCGGATTCGATAATCAACATTTTTCATAAAATTGTATAAAAATTGATTTACCTTGCCTCCTTTGCATGATATATTGAATGAAATTCGGACGAAGCGTTCAAATTTAATGCAATCGGCCTGCTCCGGTTTCGGCGCAAAAGATTGATATCATGCAAGGAGCAAGCGTATGACGACTGGACACAATTTTTGGGACGCCAGCGTATGGTCGCTGATGATCGAACTGACTATTTTACTCGTCGGAATGCTGACGGCAAACATGCTGCGGCGGCTCATCAAGCCGCTTCGGCAGTCTCTGATCCCAAGCTCAGTTCTGGGCGGATTTCTGATTTTGTTTGCCAATATCGCCTATGAAAAGATCACGGGCGCGCCGGTGTTCAGCCGGATGACGATGGAGACGCTGACCTATCACGGACTCGGTCTCGGGTTTGTCGCGATGGCGCTGCGCTCCAACAAGCGGCAGAAGAGCAAAGAGTCGAACATTGCCGTGTTTGATACGGGCGTTACAACGGTTTCCACTTATCTGCTGCAGGGTCTTTTGGGACTGTCGATTACCATCGGGCTATTCTTCGTGCTCGGCAATTGGCCGGTTTCCGGCGTACTGCTGCCGATGGGATACGGTCAGGGCCCGGGACAGGCTTATAACTGGGGACATGTTTATGAAACTGCGACCGGCTACGCTTCGTTTCAATACGGCGGAAGCTTCGGGCTGACTATTGCGGCGATGGGTTTTGTGTTTGCGGGTCTTGGCGGCGTTTTCTATCTGCAGCGCATGAAGAAAAAGGGACAACTCAATTCCCTGCTTCAGAATGCGGATGAGATGGAAGACCTTTCGGCGGAAACCATCACGGAAAAAGGTGAAATTCCGCTTTCCGAATCGCTCGATAAACTCACGGTTCAAATCGGACTTGTCGTGTTTACCTATATGGCGGCCTATGCGGTCATGTATCTGATTTCTATGGGGCTGGATGCGCTCGGCGGATTCTTCACATCGACCGTGAAACCGCTCATCTGGGGGTTCAACTTCCTGATTGGTACCGTGATGGCAATTCTGGTGCGCAATATGCTCAGGGGACTGACCCTTCGCGGACGCCGGCAGTACCTGAACAACTTTATGCTCGCGCGAATTTCCGGCGTGATGTTCGACCTCATGGTGGTTGCCAGCATCGCGGCAATCGACCTTTCCGCGTTTTCGCACCGCGAATTTATCATTCCGCTGAGCATTATCTGCGTTGTCGGCGCAGTTGCGACCTATCTGCAAATGGACTTTATCTGCAAACGCATCTATCCGCAGTATTCAAACGAGGCGTTTCTTTCGATGTATGGCATGTTGACCGGAACCGCGAGCACGGGTGTTATCTTGCTGCGCGAAATCGATCCGCTGTTTCAAACGCCCGCCGCGAACAACCTTGTCTATCAGCAACTCTGGGCGATTGTCTTCGGGTTTCCGATGCTGCTGTTGCTCGGCTATGCACCGATCGGCCTGACCGCCGATCCGGCGACTTCGAACCTGACCAATGCATGGATCACGCTTGCAGCGCTGGCGGTTTTGCTTGTTGCCATGAATCTGATTCTTTTCCGCAGACAGATTTTCGGGAAAAAGAAAGGCAAACAGGCGGCATAATAAAGCAACGCGTGCCCCCGACAAAAGCCGGGGGTTTTTATAACGAAAGCTTCCTGTATATCGGTTGTGAGAGAACGTTTTTCGTTGACATAAGGCGATTGATACGATACACTTACCACGTAAAAATTATATATTCGGATGACGGCATCGGGAGAGACCGCAAAGCGGAGCCGAAGGGGATTGCGCAACAAACTCTCAGGCAAAAGGACCGGTGCTTGACGAAGCTTCGGAAAGCTGTGTGATTTTTTGCACGGCACCGACGAGGCAATTCCCTGACCGGCATATCTTTTGGTCAAGGAAGAATCTTTCAGGTTCAGATACGGGGCGCGCGACGTTTGTTCGCGCGTCCTGTTTTTTGTTTTCCAAAATTATTATTTCAGGAGGATGATTCCCATGACACTGCTCGACGATCGTAAGTACACCTCTTCTCATGAATGGCTCCTCGACCTCGGCGGCGGAAAATTCCGCGTCGGACTGAGCGATTTTGCCCAGAACTCGCTCGGCGATATCGTGTTCATCGACCTGCCGCAGGCGGGAGACACCGTTACTGCGGAAACCTCGCTGGGCGATGTGGAGAGCGTGAAAGCCGTTTCCGAAGTGCTCAGCCCCGTTTCCGGTACAGTTACCGCCGTCAACGATGAGCTTTCCGCCGCGCCGGAGACGATCAATGCCGATCCGTACGGCGCGTGGCTCATCGAGGTAACGGACGTAACCGCAACCGCCGAACTCATGGATGCGGGCGCATACGAAGCCTTCTGCGCGCAGGGCTGAGAAAAACGATAGCCTCCCAAGGGAGGCTATTTTATGTGCGCGGAATTTGATTGGAACAAATAATAGATTGATAAAGGAGGGATTGCCTTGGGCAATTTTCTGCCGTCTACGTATACCCAGCGGGAAGAGATGATGCGGCATATCTGCATCTCGTCCGCCTGCGATTTATACGGCGATATCCCGGAGGATATGCGCCAAAAAGCCGCCGAAGCGGTGAATGAAATGCCCGCAGGTGTTTCGGAGTTTGAAGCGCTTGCGCAGATGAAAGAACTTGCGGCGAAAAACCGCGTGTTTTCCGCAATCTTCCGCGGCGCGGGCGCCTATTGGCACCACATCCCCGCCGCGGTGAGCCGCGTTGCCGCGAAGGAAGCGTTTGTAACCGCGTACACGCCCTATCAGCCGGAGATCAGTCAGGGCGTTTTGCAGACGATATTTGAATATCAGACGATTCTGTGCGAGCTTACCGGTATGGACGCCGGCAACGCATCCGTTTACGACGGCGCAACAGCCGCGGCGGAATCCGCCGCGATGTGCCGCGAACGGAACCGTTCGCAGACGCTGCTTGCCGCGGGGCTGCATCCCGAATCGATTGAAACCGTAAAGACCTATTCTTTTGGCGCGGACGCATCGTATGCCGTCGTGCCCAACAAAGACGGAAGGCTGGATCAGGATGCGCTGAAAGCCGCGCTGAACGAAGGCGTAGCGAGCTTGATTTTGCAATCGCCGAACTATTTTGGCGTAATCGAAGATATCCCCGCGATTGCGGAACTCGTTCATGCGGCGGGCGCAAAACTCGTGGTCAGCATGAATCCCGTGGCGATGGCGCTCTTGCGTTCCCCGGGCGAGTGCGGCGCGGATGTTGCAATTGGCGACGGGCAGCCGCTCGGCATTCCGTTGAGTTTCGGCGGGCCGTATCTCGGGTTTATGGCGTGCAAAAAAGACATGATCCGCAAACTGCCGGGGCGCATCGTCGGGCAAACGGCGGACGCACAGGGCAGAAGATGCTTTGTGCTCACCCTGCAGGCGCGCGAACAACACATCCGCCGCGAAAAGGCGAGCAGCAACATCTGCTCCAATCAGGCGCTCTGCGCGTTGACCGCCGCGGCGTATTGCTCCGCAATGGGTCCGCAGGGAATGGGCGAGGTTGCCCGCGCCTGCTATGACAACGCGCACTATCTTGCCGCTGAACTCGGCAAGATGGAGGGATTTGAACCGGCGTATCCCGAAGCGCCGTTTTTCCATGAATTTGTTACCAAGTGTCCCGTTCCGGCAGAGCAGTTGCTAAAAGCTTTGCAGGAGAAAAACATACTTGGCGGGTTGCCGGTAGACGGCGGCATCCTCTGGTGCGCAACGGAGCGCAACACCAAGGCGCAGATGGATGCGCTGATCGATACGGTAAAGGCGGTGATCGCATGAAGCTTTCGTTTGAACGGAGCATTCCCGGCAGAAGGGGCGTACGTATTCCGCAAGCTACGGTACCGGGCGCAAAGATCGAAGACGCGCTGCTGCGGAAAACGCCGTTACGTTTACCGGAACTCAGCGAAACGGACGTGAGCCGCCACTATTCCGAACTGGAGACGCAGGTGTATGGCGTGAACGACGGATTCTATCCGCTCGGCTCCTGCACCATGAAATACAACCCCGCCGTCAACGAGCAGGTGGCTTCGCTGGAAGGATTTTCCGGCATCCATCCGCTTCAACCTGTTGAAACGGCACAGGGCGCAATCGAGGTGCTCGTCCGCGCGAAAGAGCTACTTTGCACGCTCGTCGGTATGGACGATATGACCTTCCAACCCGCGGCGGGCGCGCATGGCGAATTCTTGGGCCTGCTGCTCATCAAGCGCTATCACGAGGAGCGCAACGACTGCGCCAGAAAGAAGATTATCGTGCCGGACTCCGCGCACGGAACCAACCCGGCAACCGCAAGCATGGCGGGCTTTACGGTGGTCAACATTCCATCCGCGCCGGATGGCACGGTAGACCTGACCGCGCTCCGCGCTGCGGTCGGCCCCGATACCGCCGGACTGATGCTGACAAACCCGAACACGCTGGGCATCTTTGATAAAAACATATTGGAAATTACAAAGATTGTGCACGATGCTGGTGGCCTTTGCTACTATGACGGCGCGAACATGAACGCCATCATGGGCTATGCGCGCCCCGGCGACATGGGATTCGACGCGGTGCATCTCAACCTGCACAAAACGTTTTCCACCCCGCATGGCGGCGGCGGCCCGGGCGCGGGCGCGGTCGGCTGCAAGGAGTGCCTTGCGCCGTATCTGCCGAATCGGCTGCCTGTCCGTACACCGGACGGCGGATTTGCGTTTGAAGATTTTGAGAACAGTGTCGGTCGAATGAAGTCGTTTTACGGCAACTTCCTCGTCGTGCTCCGCGCGCTGACGTATATCACGATGCTCGGCGGCGACGGCCTCAAGCAGGCCAGCGAAAACGCGGTGCTCAACGCAAACTATCTGCGCGCGTTGCTGGAGAAGGAACTGCCCGTTGCAAACGAGGGATTCTGCATGCACGAGTTCGTGGTTTCGCTCGAAACCCTGAAAAAGGAAACCGGCGTTTCCGCAATGGACGTTGCAAAAACCTTTATCGACTACGGCATGCATCCGCCGACGATGTATTTCCCGCTGATCGTGCACGAAGCGCTCATGTTCGAGCCCACGGAGACGGAGGGCAAGGAGACGCTGGACGCGGCGGCGGACGCGGTAAAGACCATTCTAGCGCGGGCGAAAACGGAGCCGGAGACGCTGCATGCGTCGCCCGTTACGACCCCCATCGGGCGGCCGGACGAGGTCGGTGCCGCGCGAAACCCCATTCTTCGATATGACTTTACGGAGGCGGCAAAATGAGCGAGTTGAAACGGACGTTATTCTATGATCGCCATGTGGCGGCGGGCGCGACCATGGTGGATTTCGGCGGCTGGGAAATGCCGATTCAGTATCCCGAAGGCATCGTAACCGAACACCTCGCCACCAGAAGCGGCTGCGGAATGTTCGACGTGAGCCACATGGGGCGTTTTCGCATTACGGGCAAGGACGCGAAGGCTTTTTTGCAGCATGTGCTGACCAGCAACGTTTCCGCGCTGGAAGTAGATCAGGCGCAGTATGCGATTATTCCGAATGAGAACGGCGGCGCGATTGACGACGCGTATCTCTATCGGTTTGTGGAAGACGCGTATATCCTCGTGGTCAACGCGGCCAACGCGGAAAAGGACTGGGCGCATCTGAACGAGCAGATCAAGGCGTTTGACGCAGAGATTACCGACAAATCGGAAGCGGTCGCCCTGCTTTCTCTGCAGGGGCCGAAATCGAAGGAGATTTTGAGCGACCTTGCCGGCGGCGCATTCCTGACCGAACCGGTGAAAAACGCGCTGGGTACGATCTCCGTCTGCGGCAGAACGATTCACCTCGCCAAGACCGGATACACCGGCGAACCCGTCGGCTACGAAATCTTCGCGTTGCGCGAGGACGGCCTGTTCCTCTGGGACGAACTGGTTGCCCGCGGCGCGAAACCAATCGGCCTTGGCGCGCGCGACACCCTGCGCCTTGAGGCGGGGTTACCGCTCTATGGACACGAACTCGGAACCGACAAAGACGGAAAAGAAATCCCGATTTTCGCCATTTCGCTGGCGCGTTTTGCCGTAAGTTTTGCGGAAGAAAAGAAAGACATGATCGGACGAAAACCGCTGGAAGCGCAGTTTGTCGCGAGCAGCCGCATCCTCAAACGCGATTTTTCCGATTTGAGCGTGTTGCCGCGCAGGGTCAGACCGATTACACTGACCGGACGCGGCGTACTCCGCGCGGGATTTTCCGTTTACAAAGATGGAAAAGAAATTGGCTATGTGACCAGCGGAACGATGATTCCGCGCTATATGGTTGAAAACCAGGGCAGCCTGCTGGAGACGTTTACCGACCAGAAGGCGATGCGCTCCATTGGCCTTGCGCTGCTGGATTCCGATGTGCTGATCGACGACGTAGTTGAGGTAGACATCCGCGGCAGTCGAATTTCCGCTGTTGTACCCGCTTGGCATATGCGCGGCGACGCGCCGCCGTATGCGCGGCCGATCGTCGTAGACGCGCCGGAGGAACCGAAACAGGCGCCGTCCGGCAATCTTCCGCTCAGCGCGCTGAACCTGCTGCACAAAGCGGCGGAGAACCACGCCTGGCGGCAGGAAAAGTGCGTCAACCTGATTCCGAGCGAAATGACCGCGTCCCGCGCGGTTCGCCTGCTCAGCGGCAGCGACCCGAGCTTCCGCTACGCGGAGCATAAGCGCACGGCGTCGTTTTACGACAATGAGGTGTTCTATTATCAGGGCACGAAATTTATCGACGAGGTGGAGCGTGCGCTGGTTGCGGAACTGCGCAAATATTTCAACTGCACGGAAGTCGAGGCGCGCGTTATCAGCGGACAGATGAGCAACACAACCGTGTTCTCCGCGTTGATGGACTATAAAAACCGGCTTGACCGCAAGCATACGCCGCAACGGCTTGGCTATATTCTCAACAACCACATCATCAAGGGCGGGCACCTCAGCGCGCAGCCCATGGGCGCGCTGCACGACTATGTTGCCGTCGATCCGGCAACTGAGAAATCCGCCGTGGTCAATTTCCCTGTGCTGCGGGATAATCTCTTTAAGATCGATGTGGAAGAGACGAAAAAAGTGATTGAGCGGTATCGTCCGGAGTTCATCATCTTCGGCAAGTCGATGGTGCTGCACAAAGAGCCGATTCGCGAAATTCGCGCGTTTGTGGACGAACAGAAAATTGAAACGACGATCATGTACGACATGGCGCATGTGCTCGGCCTCGTTGGCCCGCATTTCCAAAAACCGTTTGAGGAAGGCGCAGAGATCGTCACCGGATCGACCCACAAAACGTTCTTCGGCCCGCAGCGTGGCGTGATCGCGGTCAACTACAAGGAAGAAGAGCTCAAGTACGACCTCTGGAAAACCATCCAGTCGCGCGCGTTTCCGGGCGCGGTGTCAAACCACCACCTCGGAACGGTGCTTGGGTTACTGATGGCGGCCTATGAGATGAACGAATTTGGCGACGCGTATCAGAAGAACGTGATCGCCAACGCGAAGTCGTTTGCAAAGAGCCTGAAAGCGGCGGGGTTGGATGTTGCCGGCGATCCGGCAATCGACTACACTGAAACGCATCAGGTCATCGTAAAAACCGGTTACGGAACGGGGCCGGAGGTTGCCGAACGGTTGGAAGAAAACAACGTGATCGTCAACTATCAGGCAACGCCGGAGGAAGAGGGCTTTACCGCAAGCGGCGCCCTGCGCCTCGGCGTGTCCGAGATGACGCGCTTCGGGTTCGGGCCGTATGAATTCGAACGGCTGGCGGAACTCATCGCGGACTGTGTGCTGCGCGGCAAACCAATTGCGCAGGACGTAAGCAAACTGCGCGCGGGCTTTACAAAACTGATGTACTGTTTCGAAGACGACGCGGCATCCGCCGCGCTGGAGACCCTCGCTGCCAAGAGCGGCATGTAAAAAACGAACCGCCGCCTGCCGGAACAAACCGGCAGGCGGTTTTCACTCGACTCAGGATTTTATATTGTTTCAGACGCATTGAATTTTGCCTGTAAAGAAGTTACAGTTTTATTGGTATCAATCGATCAAAAAATCTGCTGCAATTCTGGAGGGATATGTCCATGATTCCGGCATATATGCGCGCGCTTGTCAAAGAGACGGCCGACAAAGGCCTGACGCTCAAACAGGTAAAAACCCCCGTTCCGCAAATCGGGGAAGTGCTGATCAAAATTCATAAAACCGCGATCTGCGGTACGGACGTACACATTTACAACTGGGACGCCTGGAGCCAGAAAACCATCGTGCCGCCGATGACGGTAGGGCACGAATACGTCGGCGAAATCGCTGCGCTCGGCCCCGGCGTGGACGACTATCACGTCGGCCAGATCGTGACCGGCGAAGGACACATCGTCTGCGGACACTGCCGCAACTGCCGCGCGGGAAACGGGCACTGGTGCAAATTTACCAAGGGCGTTGGCGTCAACCGCGACGGCGCGTTTGCGGAGTATCTATGCATTCCCGAAACAAATGTGATCGCCGTGCCGACCACCACACCGGAGGAGATTGTTTCGTTTTACGACGCTTACGGTAACGCCTGCCATACGGCGACCATGTTCGACGTGACAGGAGAAGACGTGCTGATTACCGGCGCGGGGCCGATCGGCATGATGGCGGTCGGCATCTGCCGCCAGAACGGCGCGCGGCGAATCGTTGTGACCGACATAAACGATTACCGCCTCAACATCGCCAAACAGATGGGCGCATCCGCGACGGTCAACCTGAAAAATCAAACTGTCGAGGACGCGATGAAAGAACTGCATATCGTAGAGGGGTTCGACGTGGGCTGCGAAATGAGCGGCAACGGCACGGCCCTTAACCAAATGCTCAAACTCATGCGAAACGGCGGAAAAGTTGCGCTGCTTGGCATCGCCGGGCCGGGCACGGTGATCGACTGGAACGACGTGATTTTCAAGGGGTTGACGTTGCAGGGAATCTACGGGCGGAAGATGTATGAAACCTGGTATAAGATGATGGCGATGGTGGAGGCGGGACTGGATCTCTCGCCGATCTTGACGCACCGTTATCATTACACCGAGTTTGAAGAAGCGTTCGCCGTTATGAACAGCGGACAAAGTGGAAAAGTCGTGCTCGACTGGACGGAGGTGCGGGAATGAGCAAACAGGCATATGAAATCTATCGAACCGCGTTGCATGAAATTCGCGACGCGGGTACCTATAAAAACGAGCGCGTCATCACGACGCCGCAAGGCGCGCGGATTGACACCACGGCGGCAAACGGCGTGCTGAACATGTGCGCCAACAATTATCTGGGTCTTGCAGACAACGCCGATTTGATCGCCGCCGCAAAAGCCGCATACGACGCATGGGGATATGGGCTTTCCTCCGTGCGCTTCATCTGCGGCACGCAGAGCATCCACAAAGAGCTGGAAAAGCGCATTGCGGGCTTTCTCGGCATGGACGATGCAATTCTCTACAGCTCCTGTTTCGACGCGAACGGCGGCCTGTTTGAAACGCTGCTGACCGACGCGGACGCGGTGATTTCGGATGAGCTTAACCACGCAAGCATCATAGACGGTGTTCGCCTCTGCAAAGCCGCGCGGTACCGCTATAAAAACAACGACATGCTGAGCCTTAGGGAGCAGTTGGAGGCGGCGAAAGGCGCGCGCATCAAGCTCATCGCGACCGACGGCGTGTTTTCTATGGACGGGTTCATCGCGAACCTTTCCGCCATCTGCGATCTTGCGGAAGAATACGGCGCGCTGGTCATGGTGGACGACAGCCACGCGGTTGGTTTTATGGGTGAGCACGGACGCGGTACACACGAATATTGCGGCGTGATGGGACGCGTAGACATCATCACCGGAACGCTGGGCAAGGCGCTCGGCGGCGCTTCCGGCGGCTACACGGCGGCAAAGCAGGAGATTGTCGATCTGCTGCGGCAGCGTTCGCGCCCGTATCTGTTTTCCAACACCGTTGCGCCCGCGATCTGTGCCGCGAGCATCAAAGTGCTCGATTTGCTGGAAGAATCGACCGAGCTTCGCGACAAACTACACGAGAACACGCGGTATTTCCGCGCGGAGTTGGGCAAACTTGGGTTCGATGTGCCCAAGAGCGAGCACCCGATCGTCCCCGTGATGCTTTACGACGCAAAGATTGCGCAGGAGTTCGCGGCAAAGATGCTGGAGCACGGCGTCTATGTCGTCGGGTTCTTCTATCCCGTTGTACCGATGGGCAAGGCGCGCATCCGCACGCAGGTTTCCGCCGCGCATACAAAAGAGGACCTCGACTTTGCGGTTTCGGCCTTCGCCGCCGTAAAGGCCGAGATGGGGATATAAAGTAAGACAAATAAATCCATTTAGTTAATAAAGAAAAGGGCCTGCGGTTTGTAATTTACAAACTGCAAGCCCTTTTGTTTTAACTGGGATTGGTCGCGTCAGGCGTTATTCGGGGAACCCCTTGTGGCCTTCAACCGGAACCATGCAAAGGAATTTCAGGGTTTGTCCCGTTGTTGTTGTGTTGACCAGCTGGTGCTGAACATTGTTGGGTACAAAGGCATATGATCCGGCACGGATCGGGAACTTTTCATGATTTAATTCGATATACCCTTCGCCTTCGAGAACATAGACATAGTGCGGGTAGTCGTGCTCGTGGTTGGCGGAATAGCCGTCCTGCGCAATGTGAAAAAGCCGCAGAACATTTTCCTCGGAACCGCAGGCCGGAGAGATCAGAACCTGTCCCTTTACGTTTTTGTATAAGCCATCGGGAAGCGTTACGATTTTTGTTTCATCAATGTGCGATTGCATCGGACCAAATCTCCTTTGTGTCGAATTACGAGTCAACTACTGTGCTTCAGTCAATCCTGATTATACCATAGCCGCACGATTATATAGCCTTCCGGTATGACAGAAATGCATCTACAGATATGGACTGACCCTGCGATGATGCAGGGCCAGAAACATTTGAACCGGATCAGTGATATTCCGATTGAGAGTTATTTTTTATCTTCTGCTACCATGTCTTCGAGCATGTCCGCCAGACCGTTGAGCCAATCGCCTTCGAACAGTTCAATCAATCCAGCGTCGCATGCGGTGGCAAGCTCTTTTTGAATCGGCAGTTCGGCGGTGGCTTGAATGTCGTGCTTCGCGGCAAGCGCCTTCAAATCGCTTTCGCCGAACGGGCGGATGACTTCCTCGCAGCCGGAGCACTTGACGAAGCTCATGTTTTGCACAAGTGCAAGCACGGGGATCTTCATCAATCCCGCCATATGAACAGCTTTTTCCACAATCATGCTGACAAGCTGCTGCGGCGAGGTGACAACGATGATGCCGTCCACAGGGATGGACTGGAATACTGTCAGCGGTACGTCGCCCGTTCCCGGAGGCATGTCGATGAACATGATGTCCACGCTGCCCCAAAGCACGTCCGTCCAAAACTGTTTAACAGAGCCCGCGATGATTGGCCCGCGCCAGACGACAGGATCGGTTTCGTTTTCGAGCAGCAGGTTCATGCTCATTACTTCGACGCCGGTCTTGCTCAGCACGGGGAAGATGCCCTGATCCGAGCCTTCCGCGCGGTCATGCAGACCGAACGCCTGCGGAATCGAAGGGCCGGTGATGTCCGCGTCCAGAATGGCGGTGCGATATCCTCTGCGGCGCATGAGCACGGCAAGCATAGAGGTGACGATGGATTTTCCGACGCCGCCTTTGCCGCTGACCACGCCGATGACTTTTTTCACATGCGTCAATACGTGCGGTGCTTCGATGAGACTGGTTTTTTCGCGGCTGTCACAGCTAGCGGAACAGCTCGAACAATCGTGGGTGCATTCTTCCATAATGTAAAGTTTCCTTCGTTTGCGAATTTTGCCGTCTTCGCCGTAAGCAAAGAACAAGAGAATACAGTTTCCGATATTTGCCGGAAACTCAACGCTTCTTATTATACCCCGCGGTAAAAACATGTCAACCGCAAACGCCGCCATCCTTGTGAGAAAATCACGATTGTTCCGCGAGAAAATGTGTCGAAAGGCGCAATGTTTGTTTCCAATTTGTTGGTTTGCCAACCGGTATGGGATATGCTATCATAGCGATCGAAGGTGAAAACATGACAAATTCCGGATACGAAGAACCGAGGGATGTACAGAGGCTCCGCGTTGCGCGGCGTTCTATGTTGTATATCGTACGCACGCTGCTATTAATCATTATGGCGGCGATTCTTTGCATCGGCGCGTTTATGACCGCGGAACGATATAGTAACCTCTATATTCTGACATCCGAAGGCATGGCGCTGCGTGCGGAATGTGTGTTTGCCGAAGGCGAACGAAACGACCTGGAGGAGTATTTCACCCTCTCTTTTCTGGAGAACGATTCCGCTCTGTCGGATGCGACCTATTCGAACTATACGATTTCCGACTATAACTACGATCTCACGATCGAACGCATCAGCGTGCTGCCCTGGTCGATGAGCGCCGTCGTGACCGCGACGGAGCGCGTGTCGCTCAAAGGGTCGATCAACGCAGACCAACTCGGCGAGGATCAGAGCGCGGACGATTTTCCGCTGCCGGAATGGACGCCGCGCCGGTATAAGATTAAGTTCATCAATGTAAATTCCCGTTGGTATATCTCCGAGCTGACGGTTGTTGAAGAAAACCCCGACAACTCCAATCTCGGCACGCCGGACCCGAATGAATCTCCGATTCCGGCGGCAACCCCGACGCCAAAACCGACGGACGCGCCGACGGTTACGCCATGACGAAGGGTATCTTTTCGGCGGACAGGCCGGCCGTTTGCCTCGCGCCGATGGCAGGGTTTTCCGACCGCACGTTTCGTCTGCTCTGCCGCGAGCGGGGAGCAGATTTGGTTTTCAGCGAAATGATCAGCGCCAAGGGACTGCTCTATATGAGCGAGAAGACCCGGGCGCTGTATTTTACACGGGACGAGGACGCGCCGTTTTGCGTTCAGCTGTTCGGCAGCGAGCCGGAGACGCTTGCAAACGCGGTTGCGATTGTGGAGCGCGATCTCGGCGAAAAGCTGCTCTCGATCGATCTGAACATGGGTTGCCCTGCGCCGAAAATCGCAGGTAACGGGGACGGTTCCGCGCTGATGCTCGATCCGAAGCTTGCGGGCCGCATCGTTGCGGCAACGGTAAAGGCCGCGCATGTTCCGGTTTCGGTGAAATTCCGCAAAGGCTGGGACGACGAACACCTGAATGCTGAGGCGTTTGCCCGCGTTTGCGAGGACAACGGCGCCGCATTCGTCACCATCCACGGCAGAACGCGCGCGCAGATGTATTCCGGAAAAGCGGATCGCGCCTGCATGGCGGCGGTGAAACAGGCGGTTTCGATCCCGGTGATTGCAAACGGCGATGTCCACGACGCGGCATCCGCGCTGGAGACGCTGCGCGAAACGGGATGCGACGGGATTATGCTCGGTCGCGGTGCGCTGGGCAATCCGTTTGTGTTTGCGGAAATCCGCGCGGCGTTGGACGGACGAGTCTACACGCCGCCAACCTGGGAAGAGCGGCGCGAGACCGCGCTGCGGCATGCGCGCATGGCGCTTGCGGAAAAAGGAGATCACGCGATTGTAGAACTGCGAAAACACCTCGCGTTTTATCTGCGGGGGTTTCCGGAGGCGGCAAAACTCCGAATTCGCGTCAATTCCTGCAAAACACTGGAAGAACTCGAGCAAATATGGGGTTGACACGACTTTTTTGCGCAAATATAATAGGTAAACACGGTATAGGAACATACGCATCCTGCCCGTTAAAAAGGAGAATGAACCATGGCTGAAACCTGGCTTACGCCTGAAGAGATTGCAAAACGGGAAGAGCGCTTGGAATATCTCAAAACGACGAAACGTCTTGAGATTGCCGAGCAGCTGAAAATTGCCCGCGCGTTTGGAGACCTCTCTGAAAACGCAGAATATGACGCGGCGAAAAATGAGCAGGCGAAAAACGAGTACGATATTGTACAGCTGGAAAACGAGCTGAAAAACGCGAAAGTCATCGACGAGAACGCGATCGACTATACTACGGTCGGCGTGGGCGCAACGGTGAAGCTTTCCGACATGGTCGATAAAACGAAAAAATACACCTTCCAGATCGTCGGCAGCGCAGAGACCGATCCTTCCAACGGGCGTATCTCGAACGAGTCGCCAATCGGCAAGGCTGTGCTGGGTCATAAATCCGGCGATGTGGTCGAGGTTACAACCCCCGGCGGCATGCTGAAGCTGAAGATCACCGCAATCGGCAAGTAACGCGAGCGGTTTTTTACGGGGGCTGACGGCCCCCTTGTTTTTTGTAAAAGGAGTATAGGAGAAAATGGATATGGAACGCCCGCCTGTTGAACAGGAACAACCGGAACTTACGCAGGAACAGCTCTCGGAGCTGCTGCAGATTCGCCGCGATAAGCTGAGCGACCTACAGGCGGCGGGAAAAGACCCGTTTGCCAACACCACATATGACGTGAGTGATTTCAGCAGCGACATTCTGGCCGCGCCCGCGCCGCAGGAAGGCGAACACGGAAAAATCGTTTCCATCGCGGGACGAATGATTTCGCGCCGCATTATGGGCAAGGCGAGCTTTGCGCATTTGCTGGATGCGAAGGGCCGCATTCAGGTGTACTGCAAGCGGGACGATTTGGGCGAAGAAGAATACAATGCGTTCAAGACGTTTGACATCGGCGATATCGTCGGCGTGAAAGGATATGTGTTTGTTACAAGAACCGGTGAGATCAGCGTTCATGCGCAGGAGATTATTCTCTTAAGCAAGTCCCTGCGTCCGCTGCCGGAGAAGTATCACGGATTGAAGGACGCGGAACTTCGGTACCGTCAGCGGTTTGTCGACCTGATCGTCAACCCCGAAGTGCGCGACATGTTCCAAAAGCGTAGTCGCATCATCACGGAAATACGCCGCCGCATGGACGAGCGCGGATTTATCGAGGTGGAGACGCCCGTGCTCAACACGACCGCAAGCGGCGCTTCCGCGCGGCCGTTTGTGACGCATCACAACACGCTGGATCTCGACATGTATCTGCGCATCGCGACGGAATTGCATTTAAAGGAATGCGTCGTCGGCGGGCTGGAGCGGGTTTATGAAATCGGCCGCCTTTTCCGCAACGAGGGCATGGACGCGATGCACAACCCGGAGTTTACGACCATCGAGGCGTACCAGGCGTATACCGACTACAACGGCATGATGGAGCTGGCGGAGGACTTGATCTCCCGCTGCTGCATGGCTGTAAACGGCAAAACGCAGATTACCTATCAAGAGCAGGCGATTGACCTTACGCCGCCGTTTGCGCGCGTCACCATGAACGAAGCGGTCAAGAACGCGACGGGCGTGGATTTCTACGGCTGCGCAACGGATGAAGAAGCGCGCGAAAAGGCAAAGGCGCTTAAGCTTGAGGTAAAGGACAAGACCGCCACGAAGGGCAAGCTGCTTGCCGAAGCATTTGATGCGTTTGTGGAAGATACGCTGATTCAGCCGACGTTTATTATCGACTATCCGGTCGAGATTTCGCCGCTGAGCAAGCGCAAGCCCAAGGAGCCGCACCTGACCGAGCGGTTTGAGCTCTTTATCGCGGGACACGAATACGCCAACGCGTTTTCGGAGCTCAACGATCCCGTTGATCAACGTGGACGGTTTGTGCAGCAGGCGCAGGAACGCGCCAAGGGCGACGACGAGGCGATGATGATCGACGAAGACTTCTGCCTTGCGCTGGAATACGGCCTGCCTCCGACGGGTGGCATCGGCATCGGAATCGACCGCCTGGTCATGCTCTTAACCGACGCGGCGACGATTCGCGACGTGCTGCTCTTCCCGACGATGAAGCCGGTGAAATAAATCTGTTCAAACAGAATAAACGAAACGTGCTGACCATCACAGTGGGCAGCACGTTTTTCTGTGTCGGATTTCGAATTTGTGTTATATGTAAAAGTGCCCGCCAAGAAAAGTCCAAGTAAAATATAACACTCCGCAAATCGTATGGCATGCAAACAAGAATGCGGCGCCAAAATGGTATGTATAAGATTTTCTGAGCTTCATGCTTTTTACCCAAACAATCAAACTCGTTATAAAGAGAAAGAATAAAGCAAGAATATAACCCCAACCAAAATTGCCGTCATTTATTCGAGAACCTTTTTCGTAGAAACAATATCGTTGGATCAGAGCAACAACAAATCCGTACCATGAAATTCGCCAGGAAATGCCATCAACACTCCGATCATAGGATTGGAAAGAGTGAAGGTTTGTCAATAAAATATATAGAGGAAATGCGATTGCTTGAAGAATAAAGAGAGGAGTGCGGGTTTCAAGCAATCGAAACGGTTGAAATCCAATCCCCTCATTTTGTCCGAAAACAATTACATATTGGTAAAGCAACAATGCAAGTGCTGGAACAAATGCCAAACAAACCAAGAAAACTCTACGCCAGTTTTCGCATCTGTTTCTAAAAAATTCAATAAACAAAATGATCCCATATACAGGCAAATAAACTGTCGAGAATGTGGGCTTTACCCATAATGTGACTAAAAGAAATATGCTAAACATGATTAGATGCGATATACGTAGAGATGAACGGATATTGGATAATATTAAACTCATAAGCACAAACGCGAATACAGAGAAAGTGCGGGCGGCCATTCCGGTTTGATTATGGACGACATTGGCACTTTGAACATTTCGATAAAAGAAAGGTGAAAATTGCGGAATATATATAGACCCTAAAAACAACAAGCTGAAACAAAGAAGAGAAATCAACATATGAACGTGCATGGATTTTCTCTTTAAATTATTCGGATGATATATTTCGTTTAGAGTATTAAAAAGCGAAAATTCAAGGATAACTTTGATCAATATGGCTACGGGCGCGAACAAGATTAGTATTGCTATAGCACTAGCAATACTCATAGGTAAAAAGCAATGCAGGATTTCGATCAACCAAATCAAACCGCGATATGGAAACGGGAGGCCACTATTTATACCCGAGGCTTCTAAAATGTATGCATTGAAATCAGACTGATAATCTCCGAAATGCCCAGCATAGTTAATACTCTGGAAATAAAAAAGAAAAAAATAAATGAGAACGTAAAGCGCAAATAACACCCAGAATAGTGGTTCTATTGCAGCCGAACTACTTTTACGTAAAGATAAGTTTACCTTTCCAGATGTATGACCGATATGATCGTGAATAGAGTGATTAGTGGGAAAAGCGTCAGATTGAAGTTCATCGCACTTATTGGCAATTCCGTTTTGATTATACATTATATAACTCCTTATATAATATCAATAACATTAGATTACTGTCATATCTGAGGGTTGTCAAACAAAGAAATTGATTTGTCAGTAA
>QKAN01000120.1 GCA_003246365.1 Clostridia bacterium | reverse complement strand
TGCCCAGACGTTCCCGCTGTTTCAGGATAGCGGCGTGCAGATGGTCACCAGCACCTATAACCCGACGATCTACACCATCTTCGGCGCGCTGGCGCTGGCGGTCAACGTCGCGGTGTTTGTGTACATGATCTTCAAGTCGGTCAAGACGAAGCGCAACCCGTACAAGGCGGAGCTTTACACCGACCTGAAGGAGTACAAGGCGATCAAGGCGCTGGCGGAGTAAGAAGCGCAGACAGGAGGGAAGCCATATGGAACTCGAACAGAAAAATAAAAAAGACGTGCGCGTCGTCTATCTCGTGGCGACGGTGATGTTCCTTGCGCTGATCGGGCTTTTCCTGTTTATGGTTTTCTCCGGCGTGGAGGAGCCCGCGGTCACCGTTGCGGACGGGACGATTACGATCGACGTCAAGTACGGCGTGTCGTTTCCGGTGAGTGAGGTGGCGCAGGTGACGCTGCTCCCGCAGAGCATGGAGGAGATCGGCGTTGGCGAGCGCACGAACGGATACGGCGGGTTTGACACCACGCGACTGGGGCATTTTCGCTCTGACGCGCTGGGCGATTATCTGCTGTATGCCAAGATTGACGCGAGCCCGACGATCTGGATTGACCGCGCGGGAAGCGCGGAGGATGTTTACCTGAGCTTTGAGGACAGCACAAAGACGGAGGCTGTGTTTGCCGATTTGGTTGCGGTTGTGCCGCAGGGGTAAGCAGGGGAACAGAATATCGCGAAAAATAGCAGAAAAACAGCCTCTTCCGAGTGATCGGGAGGGGCTGTTTTGGAGGCATCTATTTTTTGTGTTTAAATGAGTTCTTCAAGAAACTTTTAATTTTTCTCCATATTCGCATATTTTTTCGATGAACAGCAAAAGAAATTCTCCTTAAATATTCTGGATGCTGTTCAGAGCTTTCTTTAACGAATATACGAATTTTCCTTTGTAGCCTACAGTAACAGGGCTTCTCATTTGCTTTTTCTGTATCTATAATCTCAGAAATGCTGCTTGCTTCCTTCACAAAATCGTCTTGGTTATTCTGTAAAAATGTTTGAGCAAGAGTCTTTATGATCTTTGTGAATCCTGAAAACAACTTATTATCTTGGTAAACACTTAAAACTAATTGATTGCGTTGCATAATATAAGCTCGGTGTTTTTGTATAAGTTTCTCTATTAATAAAATCAAACCGAAAGCAAGAACTAATAAAACAGGTATTGACAACACAAAAACCTTTGTCCAAGTCCAGGACTGATTTTGTAAAGACCACAAAACGAAGTCTTCAAACATGACAATGATAAAAACTAAATTTATAATCAGAACATATGAGAACTTGTGTTTGATCCGGCAAAGCAGTGTGACCTCTGATAGGGGTTTTTCACAATAATCGTTCCCGCACTTTTGATACTGACTATCCTTGGAACACTCTTTACATGAATACTTACAAGTGCTCTCTACTGATTTTCCTGCAATTCGACTTACAAGATAGAGAAGCGCGAAAACAGTATTAAATAGAATAAATCCAGTCAGTGCTACAATAAATACTAACCTAAAAGCACTAACATCTGAAATGCCCTTGAATACGCCTGCTTCAAAGGTTATACCGCCAGAAAATGCTAAAATGACTGCAGAGAAGATGGATAGAGCAGTGATTGAAGAGACTTTACTTGTTTCGAGTTTCTCATCAAACTTATCAATATCCCTCTTAGTATCCTCTCGTAAGGATGGGAATTCATCAAGGGTTCTTTGCGCGTCTTTTAGTTTGCCAGAGATTTCATTTATCTTGCTAATGATCTCATTATTTTGTTGTTCATCAATTGGATGTTCATCTTGACTAGTAAATTTTTTAGAGAACGTCAATTCCTTAAATTGGGACTGGAAAAGATTGTTCCTCGCAATTTCCAGCTGAATGTAGTCGCAAAATTTAACAAATCCATTTACAACGGCTTGTGAAACTGGTGTTTTATTGGGCTCAATTATTGGGTGATCAACAGATTTTGACTCATTATCTTCTTGCTTGACTTCGGAAATTTCATCTGCTTGAAGTTCAGAAGACGAGAGGGGGGCTTCCTTATCAGTTGATATGTCTATGGTTGATACTAATTCGTTCTTTAGAACATTTAAGTTTTCACCTAAGGTTTCACCTACCTCGAAGTCCTGTTTTAGAACTTGTTGTAGTTTATTAAATATATCTGAATAAGAATGCCTGAATGTTCCATCATAAACTTCTTGAAGCGTTTTAATTGCATCAGCTTTTAATGTAGAGCTGACGAATTCTTTTAGACACAAATTGTCAATTAGATTAATAAGTAATGAAGTTTTGTCGCTTGCGCTCATACTCGGCACCTAATTGTGATTGGCAATTAAAGTAAATGGAATCAACGATTTACTTCCATATTTATTATAAATATACTTCCAAGGATATTGGCTGTGAGATAGTTCAACTAGCTCCCAGGTAGTTTTTAAAGCGTATGCTCTCAAAATTTTATCAACACACTTCAAGGTCGTGGAATCGATTTCGGCAACGTTATTCTGCCTTGGAATTAAAGATGAGGCATAAACTGAATAATCTCGGTAAATTGAAGGAATTACAGGTCCTAAATCCCAAGCGTAAAATTCTTCATTTATTAATTGCTGTTGACTAATTCTAAAGAACTCCAACTGTAAAAAGTATAGAAGCTTTTGTAGTTTTAAGTTCGTGATATAAATACCATTATCATGGTACCAATTTACAGTATGCGCAGCTATTACACGTGCTGAATACACAAATCACACTCCCTCTCAAGTTCCTTAAATAAATAGTATTATATCTAGATGATGTGTAAAAAACTACTATAAATTCATTGTAACAGCAAAAAAAATGATAAAATTATAATAAAAGCACAAAATTTTTGATTTTTTAATCCTCTCAGAGATTGTTCAATACCCCAAACCCTCCCCAACCAAAACAACCTCCGTCACCTTAACACTCCGCATCGGCCAAAGCAGCGTCACAACGCCGCAGCAGATGCGATCTTTGCTCGCGCAATTATAGCACTTGATCTCCTCGCCAACCGCGCACGGCGTCTTCAACCCCAACCTGCGCGTATTCAGCGGCGCCGCGATATTCCGTGCGCGGTGCATCGCGCGCTCATAATCCTCCGCAATCTTATTCACGCCAATCACAAACACCACCCGCTCGTGATTATACAACGTCGCTGCGACGCGGTTGCCGCTGCCGTCGATATTGATGATTTCGCCCGTCTCGGCGAGGCCGTTAACGGAGCTGAGGTAAACCTCCGCGCCTGCCGCCGCCGTACGCGTCGCAAAATCGTTTGTGCGCCAGTGCCAATAGACGGTGTTATGCTCCGTCAGCCTTTCGTACAGCCCCATCTGCTCGATGGTCATGCTGCCGCCGATGCCGACGGATTTGCCGCGGATGCTCTCGTCGAGATAGTCTGCCGCAGCTGTTGCCGACTCAAAATAACGCACTTCAAACCCCGCGCGCTTGAGGGAATCCATCGTCCGCTGAACGTTCATGATTCGTTTCTCCTTTGCTGCTGCACGGCAGGTCTCCCGCCGCGAAAATGAATGGAACCAAACTTTACGGGTATTATACCACGCGCGCACGGCTTGCGGTTGTTGATAAATGTGCAACCCGCGCCGTCGAATTGTGGTTGACGGGGCGCACATCGGTCGTATAATAAAAGTAGAGAGATCCTTCAGCCAAAATGAATGAACAAGGAGCAGGAGAACGAAGATTGATATGACAGAAGGAGTGAATGAAATGAAGAAGATTGAAACAGACAAAGCCCCGGCGGCCATCGGCCCGTATTCGCAGGCGATCGTAAGCGGCGGGTTTGTATTTGTCTCGGGACAGATTCCGATGGATCCGGCGACAGG
>QKAN01000248.1 GCA_003246365.1 Clostridia bacterium | reverse complement strand
AATTACGAGACGATATACCAAATACCTGATATTGTCATTACCAAGTAGATGATCTTCTTGAGTATCCCCAACGATGTCTTTTTGAAAACAACGTTCCCAAACAGCACCCCAATCCCAGCCGAAACAACCACAAAAGGAATAGTACACAGTATGTCCATTTTGATTTTATAGCTTAAAACAAAAAATATAATTTTAAATATTGTGTTAACCAAAAAAAACATTTGCAGCGTTGATAGGTATTCTTCCTTCTGTTTAGTTGCTGCAGAATAATACAGAACGATTGGCGGCCCGGGAATGCTGAAAAAACCGCTCATTAAACCCGACGCTGCTCCGGCAATCGATGCAAAAATCTGATTGTCCGGTATTTTAATCTTTTTTGAAAAGAAGAAAAAATAAGCCGACAACAATACAAGTGCACTTCCGAGAATTTTTATTGCAAACGCATTATCAAACCCGACCAGACAGGATAGGCCGACATAATTTCCGGCTAACGACAACACAACAGGAACGATCAGCAGCCGGAAATTGATATACCGAAAATACTTCACTGTAATATACGCAACCGTAACCAGATTCGCAAATATCAGCAGCATCATGCTGTCGATTACAGACATCAGCATTGGCAGCAGAGCCATTGCAATAATTGAGAAGCCAAACCCCGCGAACGAATGTATAAATGCCGCAGCCATAACAATGACGCATATTAAAACAACATTATCCATTTCACATTTCCTGATCTGCCTTAACGAATGGTTCGCCATTTCAGAAGACACTTCGTTTTATTTCATGCACAGATGGGCGGCAGCCGTTTTAAACGTGAGCGGCAAAGCCAGTATCTTCGGATTTCTCCCAACATACTTTTGCGCGTCCTTCAAGGCTTCTTCAAACGATGCTCTGGTCTTCATTCCCATGCCTCTGGCATATCCCGGCTCATATGCACCGACACAGTAAACCGCGCTGCAATGCTTTTCCGCCAGATGGCCGCAGCTCATCATCGAGAAAGCGTGATACGGATGATATGCGTAGTTAAACCGATAGGCGTCGGTATAATGCTTCATCATCGCAAACGCTTCTCCGTGCTCCGCCATGTCGGGCAGCGCATTATGATAATCCTGCTGGAACAGCTCGTATGTCTCTCTGTATGAAGGAAATTCCTGATCGTGAAAATATCCGTTGCATATGGAGGAGAATATCATCACCGCATTATCCTTCATGACACGCTTATGCCGAATGATCTGCGCAGACGCTGCCTGCATGATAAAGATTGGGTTTGTTCCCATACCGTTGCCGTAATGGAAGTTCTGCGGCATACCAAACATTATGATATCGTACTTCTCTTTTGCAAACGGTACGTAGGTGCGTTTGTCTGCGACCTCCCACGAAACAGGCTGAATTTCCTTGCCGTATCCCGCAAAAACAGCAATCTGCCGCGACTTTGTATCTAGAACTGCATCAACCATGAAAAACTTTCTGCCCATCTTTTTTTCCATATGCATGGATATGGTATCGAATTTGTAGCGCATCAAACTTTTCGCGTTGACCGGCGTAAAATCGTCTCTGTGCATAACATGCGGTACATGATGGCTGGCGATCGATTTCCAGTGCGTGATTCCCGTCGCCGTATGTTTGTACCCTCCGGAATAACCGCCGTACGGATTGCCCATTGTGTGACCGATACATACGGCCAGATCCGACTCGAAAACATATTTGCTCATAATAACCGGATTGTTGTTTTCGTCGCAGCCGAGATCAACCAGATTATCATAATCCTCGCTGTCGTGATTGATGATCTGGTTAGAGTGCCAATACTCTTCAAAGATTGCATCACCCAATATGCTGCGGATTTCTTTTTTGGTATTCTTTCTATGCAGTCCGTTCGAGCAAATCAGCAGAATATCCTTCTTTTCGACGCCCGCTTTAGAACACTCCTCCAGGATAATCGGAATAGACGTTTTTCGATGAGAATTGTTCTGAAAACCGCCCTTTACCCTGTCTGGAAAAACAATCGTTACCTTCGAGCCCTTCCGAACCAATTTTGAAATGGGATCCATACCGATCGGGTTTAAAATCGCTTTCCTGGTTTCTTCTTCGATCTTATCCGCAGGAATGCAGTTCGGATCCGCCACCGTCTCTCCCGGAATAAAAACGTCTGTCCTATCGTCCGGCAGGTCTGCCGTCATTAATCCCTGTCCGTATTCAAAATCTACTTTCATATCACTTTATCCTCCGATTTGTTTCTTCTATTGTGTCAAACTTCGCGCGTAAAAAATCTATCGACCGCTTCGCGCAGGTATTCGCATCCGGCTTTGCAAACGCTTCGAGCGTTAAGTACCCCGTATAACCAATCTCCATAAGCGTTCCTATGATTTCATCATAATCCAGATGCCCGCTCCCCGTTGCCTGACGATGACTGCTCGGCGCGTGGACATTTGATATCAATCCTTTCGCCGATAATATCGACTCCCTAAACGATACATCTTCAATGTTCATATGGAACGTATCCATCAAGATACCCACGCATTCGAAACCGTATCGTTTCACGAATTCCACCGTTTCCGTCACGCTGTTCAGGAAATTCAGTTCGTATCTGTTGATCGGTTCGATTCCGATCACAATCCCGTTTTCTTTAGCGTGCTTACCGACGATATTGAGCGAATCCGCCAATCGTTTCTCACAATCCGCATAGCTGTCGTTCTCCCCGATACCGCCACGGATAAAACCAAGAGCGATCGAATTAGCTCCAATCAATCTTGCTTTATCGATCTGTTTCATAAACAGATCGACATCTCTCATTCTTTTTTTCGTATCGACCTCGGACAGTTTCACGCCCATTTCCGCAAGAAATATCGCAAGGTATGTATTGATCTTCACGCCTCCGTCTTCAAACATCGCCTTGAATTGCTTCAGTTCATCGTCCGTTCTTCGGTCGACAAAAAGATCAACGCCCTCATAACCGAGTGCTTTGATGTCCGCAATATTCTGTTTTAAATCTCCGTCCCGAAATATTATCGGGCCAAACTGCGTTTGATATGTGGAAACTGTAATGCCGAATTTCATACTCTCACTCCGTACCCGTTTCATCCATTAACCGAAACAACCTGATTTTTTCTTTCACAACCTGCTTAATGCTTTCTTTGACCGGCCCGAATATTTTGGGCGGCATCATCGGCAGCTCCTCTGCCATCACATCTCTCATCGCTTTCGCGTACGCGTATTTCAAATCGGTCGCAATATTGAATTTGGATATCCCCGCACGAATTGCCTCTTTCACAATCTCTTTGTTCATATCCGAGCCGCCGTGCATCACAATCGGTGAATTAACGACACCCTTGATCGCGCGAATCCTTTCAATATCGATCCGTTGCTCGCCTTCATAAAACCCATGCGCATTGCCTACAGCAACAGCCAGCACATCCACACCAGTTGCACGGACAAACGTTTCGGCCTGCTCTTGCGTTGTCAGTTTTTCGTCATACGCTTCGTCGCCTTCTTCGGACTGCCCGAGGCATCCAATTTCACCTTCAACAGATACGCCCGCCTCGTGCGCTTTGGCTACAATGCGCTTTGTCTCTTTGATGTTCTCTTCAAACGGAATATCCGATCCGTCAAACATCACCGAGATACCCAACGCGATTGCTTGGTCGATCAGCGCAAGATCTTTACCGTGATCGAGCATTACTGCGATGGGGACACTTGCTTTTTGCGCAATTATCTTCCCAACCGCTGCCATGATGTCGAGCCCAATGTATTTGGCCATCAGCTCGCTGACCATTAATATGGCAGGCGCATTTTCGCTCTCCGCAGCGTCAACAATCGCTTGCGCATATTCGATATTGTGATAATTAAACGCACCGATCGCACATGGGCGATC
>QKAN01000170.1 GCA_003246365.1 Clostridia bacterium | reverse complement strand
GTCATACTTCATCGCCTTGGCTCCGTTGACCTGCGCCAGCGCCATCGTGATCGCCGCTGTCAGCGTCGTCTTGCCGTGGTCTACGTGTCCGATCGTTCCGATGTTTACGTGCGGCTTATTCCGTTCGAATTTTGCCTTTGCCATTACAACCATTCCTCCTAAAAAATCTGTTGTTACCCGCATGCGGAATTTGTAACGGCAGCGGGCAAAATATGTTGTGCACCTTGGTCGGATGCTGGAGCGGGTGATGGGAATCGAACCCACATAGCCAGCTTGGGAAGCTGGAGCTCTGCCACTGAGCTACACCCGCGCATCGAGAGCATCTCCTGCGCCGCAGGCGCGCACGGCAGAAGGATTGTTTCGATCCGGTTGATTCGTCTGGAACAAAACAAAAAAAGGGGGAGAATTCCGCATCGAAATCCGCCGTGGCGAATGCAAGCGTTACCCATGCGCCGCCACGGTAGCATCCCTTATTCTATAGGCTTTACAGGAAAAAGTCAACATCCCAGATCGTGTGTTCAAACGGACATTTTCCCGCAAGATATCGGCTTTCCGGCGCATAAAACACGCGTGCTCTTTGCGCCGGAAATACGCCAGTTCGATTACTTCTCTTCCCAGGCCATCGCACGCGTGAGCGCGCGTTGCCAACCGCGCAGGTTCGCTTCCCGCAGTTCCTGACCCATCTGCGGCGAAAAAATTCGCTCGCTTTCCCATTGGTCGGTGATATCCTGCAAACTGCCGAAAACGCCGACCGCAAGCCCCGCGAGGCACGCCGCGCCGAGCGCCGTAGACTCCACGCATTTCGGGCGGTTGACCCGCGCGTTGAGCAGATCCGCCTGAATCTGCATCATGATATTGGAAACGGAAGCGCCGCCGTCCACCTTGAGTTCGCTGAGCGCAACGCCCGCGTCTTTTTCCATTGTTTCGGCAAGATCGCGCACCTGATAGGCGATGCCTTCCAGCACCGCGCGCGCAAAATGTGCTTTTGTGGTCGCTCTCGTCAACCCCAGCATGGCGCCGCGCGCATACATGTCCCAGTGCGGCGCGCCGAGTCCGGTAAACGCAGAAACAAAATATGCTCCACCTGCGTCCGGTACGGATTCCGCCAGCGTATCGATTTCCCGCGCGCTGGAGATGAGGCCGAGATCATCCCTGAGCCATTTGATTGCGCTGCCCGCGTTGAAAATACTGCCTTCCAGCGCATATTCCACGCGCCCGCCGACGCCCCAAGCAATGGTGGTCAACAGGCGGTTCTTGCTCTCAATCGGCGTTGTTCCCGTGTTCATCATAAGGAACCCACCCGTGCCATAGGTGCACTTTGCCATGCCTTTTTCAAAGCAGGCCTGGCCGAACAACGCCGCCTGCTGGTCTCCAGCCGCTCCCGCGAGCGGAACACCGCCGAGCGCTTCCAACCCCATCAGATGCGGCTGAATCGTTCCGTAGACATGGCTCGAAGGCAGGGCCTGCGGCAGCATGCAGCGGGGAATGTTCAGTCGTTCCAGTAGCTTTTGATCATAATCCAGTTTATGAATATCGAACAGCATCGTGCGCGAGGCGTTGGAATAATCCGTCACATGTTCGCCGGTTAAATTCCAGATGAGCCAGGTGTCCACCGTGCCAAAGAGCAGTTCGCCGCGCTCCGCGCGCTGCTGCCCGTTTTCGATGTGATCGAGAATGTAGCGGATTTTGGTGCCAGAGAAGTATGCGTCGATCAGGAGGCCCGTGGTTTTCTGCACATAATCGCCCCAGCCTTCGGCAATCAACGTTTCGCAAAGCGGCGCGGTGCGGCGGCACTGCCAGACGATTGCGTTATATACCGGATGTCCGGTCGCCTTGTCCCAAACAATCGTCGTTTCGCGCTGGTTCGTTACGCCGACGGCCGCGATATCGCCGGGTTGAATGTTGTTGCGTTTGAGCACATCCGCCGCAGCTTGCTTCTGCGTGTCGAGAATATCGAACGGATCGTGCTCAACATAGCCCGCGCCGGGATAAATCTGGCGGAACTCATATTGCGCACTGCTGACGATTCTTCCGTTTAAATCAAATAAAATGGCGCGCGAACTCGTCGTGCCCTGGTCAAGAGCGAGTAAATATTTCGGCATGAGTAAGCTTCCTTTCGATCCGGCGCCGGCCGGTATCCATGATGTGATTTTTCTTAACAATCTGATTTGTCATAAAAATAATTGGATTCTTCTTATTATTACACACTCGATTTCGTTCATCAACACGCGTATGAAGAAATCGTTTTGAAAACTTTTCTTTCGTCTAAAAACAATCCTCTTTATGCTCGCCGTCCCGCACTCAGTCATTTGTCCTTGCATCCAAGTGTAACTTTCTTACTTTCTTTTTTCGGTCAATCGAGCTATGATACTTAACATGACAACAGAACGGCAAAAACCGAGCGCATATCCGGATGGATTCGTGCCGAACAAGGCGTTGGGTCAGAATTTTCTGAGCAACGCGAACGTAATCGGTGCAATTTTAGACGCAGCGCAGGCAATTGACAAACGCGTACTCGAAATCGGCCCCGGCACTGGCGCTCTGACGGAAGGGCTCGTCAAGCAGGCGTCGTTTCTTGCCGCTGTCGAAAAAGACGGCCGCCTCTGCGAATTGTTGCGCGAACGATTTGGCGAACGTCTGACGCTTTTGCACGCGGATGCTTTGGACGCGGATATTCCCGCGTTAATGGGAACCGAGCCCTGGCACGTCGTTGGAAACCTGCCGTATTACGCGACTACGCCAATCGTGCTCCGGCTGCTTTCGCTGCTGCCGGAGAGCATGACGCTGATGGTGCAAAAGGAAGCGGCGGAACGTTTTTTTGCGGAACCGAAAGGGCGCGTTTACGGACCGGTTGCCGTTATCACTATTTGTTTTTATGATGCTGAAATCGTCGTAAAAGTGCCGCGCGAAAGTTTTCAGCCCGCTCCGGAGGTAGACTCCGTCGTTGTTCGCCTTGTGCGAAACAAGCAAGCCGCAATAAACGGCGAACGCTTCCTCTCGTTTTTAAAGCAGGCGTTTTCCATGCGGCGCAAGACGCTGTATAATAATCTCCAGAGGGACGAGCGGCTGGCTCCTGCGCTGGAAGCAGGCGGGTTCCCGGCGGATAGCCGGGCGGAAGCCCTGCCACCCGAAATGCTGCTACAAGTGTTTACGACGCTGAATCCGGAGTAACGAAACCCGGACGATACGCTGTATATATGGAATTCAAACGAAATAGAACCTAAACTGAACCGAAACGGAGGACACATGTATGGCAAAACTGACTTATTTTTACCTGCCGAGCTGCCCGCACTGCAGACTTGCTGCACGTTGCATTGAAGAGCTTTGCACAGAGGACGAGCGTTATAAGGACGTAGAAATTGAACGGGTGGACGAATCCGCCGAAAAGGCGCGCGCCGCCAAGTATGATTATTGGTATGTACCCTGCTTCTATATGGGCGAAGAGAAAATTCACGAAGGACACGTTGAAAAAGCGGACGTGAAAAAGGTTCTCGACCGCGCGCTGAAATCCTGATCTTTTTTCCGGAAGCGCAAACCCGTCTAGCGGATTGACCCGCAGGCGGGTTTTTTCTATTTAAAATAAACTGTTGTCGTTTATTTTGCGTCAATTTATCCGCGACTCGTGTATAATACAGATAGAACACGCAAACGTATACACCGCCAGTCTAAAACAGGAGGAACCGACCGCATATGGTTTTCTGGATCATTCTTCTTTCTTTCGTCGTTCTCGCTTTTGTGGTTTCCGTGCTGTTCGGGTGGAAACTGTCTTCCATGATTCTGCATCCGAACATCCATCTATACGAAACCGTTGTTGACAAGGAGGTTGAACGCGGCTCGTTTACCCGCGAATGGTACGACAGCAATGTGAAATTGGAAGAGTTTATGCTTCGTTCGCCATTTGGTTATCAGCTGCACTGCGCAATATGGCCGCGGAAAGAAGACGCAGCTTTTTCAGACGGCAAACGGCGCGTTGTCGTGTTTGTTCACGGCTATACCTACTGTCTGCTCGGCGGCGTGAAATACGCCTCTATTTTTCACGATTTAGGGTTTGACTGTGTGTTTTACGACCACCGAAACCACGGTCTCTCCGAAAAAGCGCCGACGACGATGGGCGCCTATGAGTCGCGCGATCTTGCGTTTATCTGCGGCTGGGCGAGAGAACATTACGGCGAAGATACGGTGCTCGGCACACACGGTGAATCGATGGGTGCGGCAACCGTGATGCTGCACGCCGGAATGGACGACCGGCTCGCGTTCGCCATTGAAGACTGCGGCTATAGCGATTTAAACGATGAACTGGCGTATGAAACGCGCCATAGCTATCACATCCCCGCATATCCGGTTCTATGGATCGCAAGTCTCCTCTCCCGCCTGCGCGGGGGTGTGTTTTTCGGCAGCGTTGTGCCGAAAGATGCGCTGCAAAATGCCGCGCGTGTTCCGATGCTGTTTGTCCACGGAGACGCGGACGAACTTGTTCCGTTTTCCATGCTTGCCGTCAATTATGATGCGAAAGCAGGTAAAAAAGAGAAGCTCGTGTTTTCCGGTGCGGCGCATGCCGCCGCCTATCAGACGGATCCCTCCAGATATCGCAAAGAAGTAACCCGCTTCTTAACGGAAAACGGCGTCCTGTAGCCAACGAAAAACAACGCATAAACAAGCGTTTGTTAAGCATTTTCACGCTCTTGCAAAGGCTGAAAAACGCTGATATGATTGCGTTGTATGGAGGGGAAAAAACTATGTCGAAAACATTCCAAAAAACCTTGTTGATCACGTCGATTATCTACATCGTCATCGGCCTGATTCTAATCATCTGGCCCGATGCCGCGCGTCAGATCATCATCTATGCCATCGGTGCGGCGGCGCTGTTATATGGCGGTTTTCGAATTGTGGATTTCTTCGTGCGAAAAGAGCACCTCAGCGGTACGATTCAAATCGGAGTTGCGCTCGGAATCGGCTGCCTGCTGCTTGGTCTGTTTCTTATGCTGAAAGCGGACGCAGTTGTTGCGCTGCTTGCGGCAATCATCGGCGTTGCGGTAATTATCGACAGCGTCCTGCGGTTGCAGATTGCGTTAAACTTGCGCCACGACGGCGTGAAAAACTGGCTGATTCTGCTCATAACCGCTCTCGTTACCCTCGTGTTCGGCATTCTGCTGCTCTTCAATCCCTTTACGGCGATTAAAGTTGCAACCATCATCGCAGGCGTCAGTTTGTTGATCGACGGTGCATTCTCCCTCTGGGGATTATTACAGGCGGACAACAGCACGCCAAGACATACCATTACGATTAAATAAAGCCGGTTTACCGGTGCAACAAAGCGGCGCTTGAAAAGCGCCGCTTTTTATATCTCATCTAAATAATTCAATTCATTCTTGTTAACCGATTTCCACGTTATCAAAGAGCGTCATGTTACGCCCCATCTTGTTTTCATAAATGCGTGCGCAGTTGCGGCCCGATTCTTTTGCCGCATAAAGCGCGAGGTCCGCTTTGACATACAACTCTTCAAACGTTGCGCCGTCCCTTGGACACGACGCCGCGCCAAAACTGCACGACACGATCGTTTCGCTGGATATCCGCTGGCATAGCTGTTCGCGCAGATTGTCCAGTTTTGCCTGCAGCGCGTTTCGACTGAGCACGTTTTTGAGAAGAAGCACAAACTCATCTCCGCCAATCCGGCCAACCAAATCGTCCGCGCGGAGCGCAGCGCGCAATGCGTTGCAGACGCGAATCAGCACCCGGTCTCCGTAATTATGCCCGAAATTATCGTTGATATGTTTAAAATGATCTACATCCACCATGACGAGCGCATGCTGACCCGATATTCCCGTTTCATGGAACAACGCTTCCGCCGCCTCCACAAATGCGCCGCGGTTTAGTACGCCGGTCAGCGTGTCGGTTCGCAATTGATCCTTCAAGTTGATTTCTTCGCGCTTTTGCGTGTCGATGTCGCGCAGGAGAATTGACGCGCGAACATTGCTCGAATACGGATCCGGCAGCATCTGTACGCTCAGGCGCACCCATCCATAGCGACCGCCCGCAAGAAGATGGCGGTATTCCGGCTTTGGCAGCTTTGTGCCGCGGAAATATTCCGTCAGCAAATGCTCTCTGGCGATAAATGCGCGAATTCGATCCTGATCGTCCGGATGGATATAATGCTCCACAAAATAGCGCGCGGCGCCTTCCATTGTATGGCTGACCGGGTTGGGCAGCGTTTCTATCAGTTCTCCTTTTTGCGCATCCAACCTGTTCTGGGTTAAGTCAAACTCCAGATAAGCCGTGCTCTTTTGCGGCATTGACTCATAGGTATGCTCCCAGCGTTGATATGCAACCTCTCTGGCATGCTGTTCGGATACGTTTTCCAGCGTGATCACCGCTTGTGCGGGGATATGGTCTTCCCGATAGATCAACGAATAGTTCACTCGATACCAGTCGTAATCGCGTTCGCTATCGCCAATATGCAGTTGCATCACCGCGCTGCCGGAAGGGCGGTTTCCGCTCATGATCTGCGCGTGCATTTCATGGTAAGCATCCAGACTGTCCGGGCTCACGCAACCTTGCGCTTCAAACGCATTAGGAAAGTCGATCAGCGAACCCATCTGCAATTTCTGCGCGCAATCCGGCGGGAGATGCGCAACCTTTTTTTCGATATCATATCGAAACACAAATTTATCGCTTTGGCGAATGGCGATGCGGTATTCCTCTTCCCGAACGCGAAGCTCTTCCTCTACGCGCTTTTGCGCCGAAATATCCATGAACGCAAAGATCCACAGCCCTTCGTCAAAATCCGCGCTGCTCACACGAACAAGAAACCAAAACGCTTCGCCGTCCGGACTAAGTAATTTCGTTTCAAACGCAGCTGTTCTCTTATTCTCCCGCTCCAATGCAACAAGCTGTTGTTGAAGTTGCTGCTTTGCATCCGTGTCCAGATAGTCCATTACACCCGGGGCGTTTTCATTTTGCACATCTATCGCAGAATCGTCTTCAAACATACGGAAAAAATTATCGTTTGCAAACACGAGAGTAAGCCTCTCGTCCCGCCGCGCAACGCAAAGGCTGCATGGAATTTCCGAGAGGATTCGTTCACGCAATTCTGTTGAGATTGTAGAAATGGAACCATCTTGTAACATTTGTGTCTGCTCCGTCTAAAGTCAATTTTTGATCGGAACGATAAATCGAACTGTTACCAACATGTACAGTAGCTAGTATATCATCGACAGTTTTGAATGCAAGCGCAACTTTAAAAATTCTTAAAATAATTCTAACTTTTTATTGTTTTTTTAGTCGATTTTATACAATTATTTGAAAAATAAGCTGATTTTGAAAAAATTTGATCTGTCACTACGTAACATGTTACAGTTTATTTTGGTTTCGTCGCATATTTTTACGCGAATCGATTTTCTCGTGTAACGTTTTATCGTATCTTATGTAACGAACGGTTTCTGAAGTTTGATTACAGTGATATCCTGTTTCGCTTGTTCCATCGAAAACCGGCATACTCATCCTTGTAACGACCCCCGCATGCAGAATATAATGCAACCAGTAGTCGATATAACGATCCATGTTCCAAAAGCTGGTTCGCCGCTTGCGGCATATACTTTTAAGATCAAAAAATGATCGATCGGGTTCAAGGAGGTCTTATGAAAAAATTCCGTGCATGCGTCGCCGGTATGGGTTTCGTTGGAAAAGCGCATATCGAGGCGCTCCGCCGTCTCGGAAATGTCGAAGTCGTTGCGCTCTGCAACACATCAGATGCGCAAGCAAAAGCGGACGCGCTTTGCGTGCCAAAGGGATATTCCGATTTTCGCGAAATGCTGGACAAGGAAAAGCCGGACGTTGTCCACGTTTGCACGCCCAACGATTCGCACTATGAAATCTCCATGTATGCCATGGGGCGCGGATGTTCCGTCATTTGCGAAAAGCCGCTGACCCGCACGTTGGACGAGGCAAAGCGCCTTGCCGATTATGCAAAGACGCACCGCATCATGAACGCCGTCAACTTCAACTGCCGCTACTACCCGCAGATATTGCAGGCAAAAGCAATGGTGCGCGCGGGCGAACTCGGCGAAATACGAACCATGCACGGCGGCTATCTGCAGGATTGGCTCTTTTTGGACACGGACTACAGCTGGCGTCTCGAACCGGAAGTCAGCGGGGAGAGCCGCGTGTTTGCCGACATCGGATCGCACTGGATCGATCTTGCGGAAACCGTATCCGGCCTCAAAGCAACCGAAGTGTTGGCTGATTTCAGCACGTTTCATAAAACGCGGAAAAAGCCGCTGAAACCAATTGCCTCTTTTTCCGGCATGGCGCTGCGGCCCGAGGATTATGAGGAACGCGACATCACAACGGAAGATTTTTGCACGGTGCTCTTCCGCTTTGAAAACGGAGCGCGCGGCAGTTGTACACTCAGCCAGATATTCGCCGGACGAAAAAATCAGATTCAGCTATCCCTTTCCGGCAGCAAGTGTTCGCTGTTTTGGAGCAGCGACGACAGCAACGAACTCTGGATCGGGCATCGCGAAACCTTCAACGAAAAAGCCGCGAAGGATCCGTCCATTCTTGCTCCGCAGGCGCGTTTCGCCATCGACTATCCCGGCGGACATGTTGAAGGGTATCCGGATACGTTCAAGCATGGATTCCGCGCAATGTACGCCGCCATCGAATCGGGACAAACAGAAGGGTCGGATTTTGCAACGTTTGAAGACGGCTTGCGAAAAATGGCAATCTGCGAAGCGGTTGTTCAGAGTGCGCATACCGACCGCTGGGTTGCAATCGAGGAATAATGATATAATCATTCAATTTCGTTTCTTTTCAAAAAAACGATCCGTTGTTTAACCGGATCGTTTTTTGATATCGCCGTAATGCTGCCTGATCTCGCGTATTGCGTGCTGATATGTTAAGATTGACGAAAAATCACCGAATCAAACCGGAGGTATATCCCATGAGCGAATGTTCCAACACAAAGCCCTGCACCTGCACATATCCTTGCTCGAGACACGGCAAATGCTGCGAATGCGTTGCCTATCATCGCGCGCAGGGCGGATTTCCCGGTTGCTTCTTCTCGAAAGAAGGCGAAAAGGCATATGACCGCAGCTTTGAAATGCTGTTACGCGACAGGAAAAAAGCATAACATTCTTGATCACATCGTGTTTTTCTTTCGCGTTACGCGAGTGAACCCGCCGATCGATATCGTTTTATAAAAACACAAAACGCAAAATATCAATATAAATACGAAGAAACACGCAAAAGTCGAGTGCGTTTTTCTTGATTTTTTCTCCAAATCCGACGATAAAAACATACTTTTCGTTCTCTTTTGTTGATTTTGTAACATAACCAACGTTTTTGTTCCATAGTGCTATAGTATTCTGTATAAACAAGTTCCCGTTCTTTTTCCCAAACTTCTTATGGTTTCATTTTTTCTGCCGAACGGCGGATGCGCGGCGGAACTGTTTCTGTTTCACAACTTTTTTGCGACCGACCTCGTGAGGATCTTTCATGGAACAAAGAAAAAAAATAGCATGGCAATATCTGGTGCTGGGTGCGCTTTTGTTCATCTCACTCTTTTTGCATTTCTATATGCTGGAAAAAGAAGGGTATTCCAACCCGTATTACTCAGCCGCCGTGCAGAACATGCTCGATAATCCGTCCGCATTTTTCTACGGCAGTTTCGATTCCGGACTATACGTAACGGTGGATAAACCTGCTTTCGGGTTGTGGTTGGAGGCATTGAGCGCGCGCGTATTCGGCGTCAATTCATTCGGCCTGATTCTTCCAAGTGCGCTTGCGGGAACGCTGTGCGTTCTGCTGTTGTTTTTTATCGTGCGAAAACCGTTTGGAAACACCGCCGGCGTCATCGCCGCGGGCATTATGACGTTTACGCCAATTCTTGTTGCAATCAGCCGAACGAACAATCTAGATGTACTGCTTCTGTTTTTCCTGCTTTGCGGCGCGCTCTTTTTGCAGCACGCCGTCGCGCGAACCAGCCTGCCGCTTTATCTTGCCGCGATGGCTTGCATTGGCATTGGTTTTAACATCAAAATGCTGCAGGCGTTTTTGGTCGTTCCCGCTTTTGTGTTGTTTTACCTGCTCGGCAAAGGTAAGCTGATCAAAAAGATATGGCACACCGTGCTTGCGTTGGTCGTTCTCGCCGTCGTGTCCTTTAGCTGGGCGATGGCGGTCGATTTAACGCCCGCATCAGAGCGGCCGTATGTTGGCGGCAGTGACACAAACTCCGTAATTGAACTGGCGCTCGGTTACAACGGGCTGAGTCGATTGCTTGGGCCGCAAACCGAAAAAGCTCTGTCCGCTTCGGAAACGGATGTTACCGAACAGCCGCGCGCGGAGCGACCCGCAATGCAGCAGGGCGAAACCTTGCCACGCGATCCATATGCGGCAGGCAACCTGCAAACGAGACCGCAGGCGCAGAACCCCGGCGTCCTCGAACAAAACAATGCGGAAAATCGGCAGGGCGGCGTCGGCGGCACAAGCGAAAACGGAGAGACTGGGATCTTCCGCCTTTTTAACAAGCAGCTCGGCGGATTGGCCTCCTGGTTTTTGCTGCCCGCGCTGGCGATGATGGCGGTTGGCTGCGTTGGCATTGTCCGCTGGCTGAAAAAAAGAAAAACGGCGGAATGGACGCAGGAGCAGACGAACACTCTGCGACAGGTCATCTTTTGGAGCGCGTGGCTCGTTCCGATGGCGATATTTTTCTCGGTTGCGGGATTCATGCACCGCTACTATGTCGTAATGATCGCCCCGGCAACCGCCGCGCTGAGCGCCATTGCATTCGTAAAAGCCTGGAATAGCGCGAACAATCGGCGGCTGGTTCCGCTTGTGTTTCTCGGCACACTCGCGATGCAGTGCGTTTTTGTCGCCCGCACATCCTGGAGCTGGCTGGTTCTGCCGATGTTGTTGATCGGCGTAATCGCCATATTACTGTTTACCGTTTCTAAAAAGAAACTCACCGCTATTGCAATGGCGCTCACGCTCTTGATCGCTCCGATTGCCTGGTCTCTAACCCCGACATTTGGAACGCTGAACGAACATATTCCGGATGCCGGTCCGAACGCGGACACGTCCACCGGCGGCGGTCAGCTCAGCGTTGCAACAGACGCGTTAACGGACTATATTACGGAGCACTATGCGGGCGAACGCTGGGCGCTTGCCGTTGCAAACGCGAACATTGCCGCGCCGATCGCGCTGGCAACCGGCCTGCCCGTCATGGCGGTTGGCGGCTTTAACGGCGGAGATCAAATCCTCACGATTGAAACCCTGCAATCGTATATCGCCGACGGTTCAATCCGGTACTTTCTGATTTCCGGCGATCAAACGCAGGGCGCCGTGTATCAATGGGTTCTGAAAAACGCTACGCCGATCCAAATCGACCAGCGCACCACGCTATATGATTTGCAAAGCGCAGGATAAGAGCGTTTCTTCGTCGGCATAAGCCATTTTACGGTTGCGAAAAGGACTCTGATTCTATACATGCTGAGCCGCGCGGCGTATAATAGACGCGAATTATGGCACGTGAAGTTTGGTATAGAAAGGGAGCAATCGTATGGAAACAAAATTCAGTCCGGAACTGATGCGGCAGCTAATGAAAATGCAGTGCGACGAGATCACCGGAAGCATACTCTATGCAAAAATCGCAAAACGTCTGAAAGACGAAAACAATAAGAAGGCATTTCAGGAGATATCCGGCGCGGAACGCAGTCATTATGAAGTCTGGAAATCGTATACGGGCAAAGACGTTGCCCCGAACCGCCGGAAAATTGCGCTGTTTTCCGTCATGAGCCGAATCCTCGGCATTACCTTTACAATCAAGTTTTTTGAAAAGGGTGAAGACGCAGGCATCAGCGATCTTCGCGCAATTGAAAACGAATTTCCCGAGGCGAAAGAGATTATCGCCGACGAGGAAGAGCACGAAAACCGCCTGATGGATATGATCGACGAGGAACGGCTGCATTATGTCGGCTCCATCGTGCTGGGTCTGAACGACGCGCTCGTGGAACTGACCGGCACAATCGCGGGCCTTACGTTTGCGCTGGCGAACAACCGTCTCGTTGCGCTCTCCGGCATCATTACCGGCGTTGCGGCGACGTTGTCCATGGCGGCATCCAACTATCTTGCGCAGCGCGCGGATGGAAACGCACAAGCGCTCAAATCCAGCGCGTATACCGGCGTTGCGTATCTGATCACCGTCATCATCATCGTTTTGCCGTATCTGCTGCTGCCAAACAGCTGGTACATCGCGGCGTTTTGCATCATGATCGCCGCCGTTGTGCTCATCATTCTTTCGTTTAACTATTACATCTCCGTCGCGCAGGATCTGCCGTTTTGGAAACGCTTCGGGGAAATGGTGCTCATCAGCCTCGGCGTAGCGGCGCTGTCGTTCGTCATTGGTCTGGCCGCCAAGCATCTGCTCGGCGTCAATGTCGGCTGACCTCTGGCCCTCTACGAAAACAATTCGATAGAATATCACGCCGTACCGAGACTATAACTGTTCGCTGGATTTAAGGGATATCAATCGCAAGAATGACGCCTTCAACAAACAAAAACGCCGCTCAATGCGCGGCGTTTTTTTGTTCTGCTTATACTTATAGGCTGTCCCCGAAATCCTTGCGGAATTTGGCGACGAGCTGTTCCTGCCAGTCTCCGATCGGCTCCAGTCTGCCAAAGAAGAAGCGCAGCGTTGCGGGTTCTTCAATGAAATTCAGTCCGCCGACGAGCGCGCGGTTGTCATACAGCCAACTGATGCGGTCAACCGTGTAGAGCACCTGACTCATCGTGAACACGCGCCGCGGAAGCGCAAGACGCAAAAGTTCCATGCTCGCAATGGGTTCCGTTCCGTCCGGTTCCCGCTGCTCGGAAAGCGTTCCGCGCTCCATGCCGCGCACACCGCCGGCAATATAAGCCGCCGCCGCGAGCGCCGCCGCGGGATACGCATGGTCGTCTACATGCGAAAGGAATTTTCGCGCGTTGATGTGGCAGCCCAGTCCGCCTGCCGGGGTCACGACAGGTACGCCGCGCTTGATCAGCTCGCTCGCCATAAACTCGATAAACTGCGGTCCCTGCGAGATGACGGATTCATCCATCGTCTCCTCGAGGCCGACCGTCATGGCTTCCATCTCGCGCACGCTCATGCCGCCGTAGGTAAGGAACCCTTCGAACAGCGGAATGAAATCTTTCATGCGCTTATAGTATTTTTCGTCTCTCATTGCCATGCCGCCACCGCGCGCAAACCCGAGTTTCCGTGCGGAGAAGTAGATGATGTCCGCGTTGTCGCACATGGCGCGCGTGATCTCGCGAATGCCCATATCCTTGCAGGCGGCTTCGCGCGTTTTGATGAAGTGCAAATTGTCCTGCATGAGGCTCGCGTCCAGCACGACGGGAATTCCGTTTTCGCGCGCAATCTTCGCCGTCGCGGTCATGTTTTCAAGTGAGAACGGCTGGCCGCCGATGAGGTTGGTGCCCGCTTCAAGACGGATAAACGGAATATGCTCCGCGCCATAGCGCGCGATGCATTCCTTTAATTTGTTCAGATCGATATTGCCCTTAAACGGAAAATCGCTCTCCGCCTCAAGGCCTTCGTCGATAACAATTTCTTCCACACGTCCGCCGACGCGCGTAATATGCGCCTTTGCGGTTGTGAAGTGAAAGTTCATCGGAATCACATCGCCGGGCTGAATGAACACCGTTGCCAGAATGCTCTCGCAAGCGCGGCCCTGATGCGCGGGGAGAAAATAGGTGGTTCCGAAGAGTTCACACACCTTTTTTTCAAGACGGTAATACGTTGCGCTTCCGGCATAGCTGTCGTCGGCAACCATCATGGACGCCACCTGCTGGTCGCTCATGGCATTCACGCCGCTGTCCGTCAACATGTCCAGATAGACGTCTTCGTTTCTTAACAAAAACGTATTGTTGCCTGCTGCGGCAATCGCCTGCTGTCGTGCCTCAATCGGCAAAAGATTCAACTTTTGCACCACGCGTACTTTGTGCATCTCGAGCGGCATCTTTTCGCCCGAATAAAACTTTACTTCGCCCATAACCCGTTTTCCTCGCTTTTATTCTATTTTCCTCGTCCGCTTTGCACCACCTTGCCGTTGCGGACGTAATAGGCGTGCCCCGTATGCATAAAAAAACGCCTCTTGCAATCTTGCAAGAGGGCGAATCTGTTTGTTTCGCGGTACCACCTCGGTTTACCGCGCCCTTACGAGCGGCGGCCTTAACGGGTACGGACGCGGCGCGGTTCGGCGCGTAAACACCCTTCCTTTGATAACGGGGAGAATCCCGGCGAAGCCCTACTCATAGCGCGAAACCCAAGCGTTCCGGCTCGTTCAGGCAGCGGCTGATTGCGCGTATTCACGGGTGGTCCCGTCTGCCTTGCACCATCCGGCAGCTCTCTGGCGGGATTGCATGCGTTGTTGTTTGGCGCTGTCCCGTTACTTTTTCGCAGTCATAGCCTGTCAATATTCGATTATTATGCAGTATAAAATAATAGATAATATATTGT
>QKAN01000211.1 GCA_003246365.1 Clostridia bacterium | reverse complement strand
CAACTAACTACTCTTTTTAACAATTCAAATGGAGGAAGAAAGTATGGAAGAACAATCTTTTGGACACATGCCATTAATTGGTGAATCTGCGCCCTCGTTTGTAGCAAAAACAACACAAGGTGAAATTCATTTTCCGGAGGATTACAAAGGAAAATGGGTGATTCTTTTCTCACATCCTGCCGACTTTACGCCTGTTTGTACAACAGAATTTATGACTTTTGCAACAATGGCGGAAGAATTCAAAGCATTAAATACGGAATTAATCGGCCTGTCTGTCGATTCAATTTATGCGCACATAGCATGGTTGCGCAAAATCCAGGATATTGAATGGAACGGCATGAAAAACGTCGAAGTGAAATTCCCGCTGATTGAAGATATCCGAATGGAAGTTGCAAACAAGTTCGGCATGATTCAACCGGGACAATCCAACACGCAAGCAGTCCGGGCGGTGTTCGTGATTGATCCAAACGCAAAAATCCGGACAATTCTCTATTATCCGTTGACGACAGGCAGAAATTTCGACGAGATTAAGCGCATCATTTTAGCGCTGCAAAAAGCGGACAGCGACAATGTAGCAACGCCAGCGAACTGGAGACCAGGCGATGATGTAATCGTGCCGACTGCCGGTTCCTGCGGAACAGCCAAGGAACGCATGGAGACCCAAAGCGATGAGCAATATTGCCTCGATTGGTTTATGTGTTTCCGAAAAGAAAGGAAATAACTAAATGCGCTCCAAAACGTCCGGTCGTATTTCGGCCGGACGTTTCCTTTACCCTTTTTTGTTAATTTGATAAAAGTATTTCAACTGCTGTTTGACCCCGTCATCCAAATGATGCCAACGTACGCCTTGAATTGCGCCTTCCAACGCGCAAAGTCGCATATAGCAGGCGGAAGGATCAATCGCAGCAATGCGCAGCCACGCTTCCCTGCTGCCGGTCTCTTTCAGTGAATCGATTGTTGGAATCCCCAACTCAATCAATTGCGATTCCAATTTGTCTGCAATATTCGGTAATGATTTTAATTCTCCCATTGTTTTAAGCTCCTTTTTCTAACTCAATCCAATACCGTTCTAAATACGTGTTGTCTCTTTCGCAATAAACGGTTTTCTCGTATACGCCGCCACAGGATAAGATCGTCCGCCTGCTTGCTTCGTTTTCAACCAGGCATGTGATTAAAACCTGTTCCAGTCCGAACGCTTTGCATATCTTCAGGCATTCGGAGAGCATTAATTTCGCATACCCTTTTCTCCGCTCGTCCGGATGTACGCTGTAGCCGATATTGCCGCTGTATTCACGGGTAAAATCGTTAAACTCATGGCGAAACGTAATCATTCCAACGATTTTATGATCGCTTCTCCGAAATAAGCAAAATTGTTCCGATGGAACTCTTCCGCTCGGAACCGTTGCTTTATGCTCCGAGATACGATTGTGCTCAATCCAGTCCATTGGATTTTCAAACTCTGCCAATAGTCCTACGCCGTTGAGCTTCTGTCCTGCTTGAAGAAACGCCGCGCGATACGCCGATATTTGTTCCAGCATGGATTCATCGGGTTTGATCAGTATGCAACAGTCAGTTTCTTCAGCCATGATTATGCTCCAAATAGGAAGTGCCGAGATAGAGCGTTTTTTCGTCGGATATCAGTTCCTCAAAGTGCTCGCGTACGGCAACCGGCAACAGGTTTAACTTCGGTACGTCGTTTAGCGAAACCCAGTCGATTGAAATTTGAAGATCGTCCGTTTCCGTCGGTTCAACTCGTTTCGTTGACGACAATTTGCACGTAAAAATATGAAGCATTTTGTGCGCATATTGCGGATAGACCTCGCGGATATAAGGATCATTGCAGATTTCTTCCATCAGCGCGGCAAACCGAAGCGGTTCAACCGAATACCCTGTTTCTTCAAGGCATTCGCGGCGGAGGGCCTCATGCATCGGTTCATATTGCTCCTGTCCGCCGCCGGGTAAAGAGAAATACTCTCCGTTATTCTTGTCTTTGCAGCGGTTGAGCAAAACTTTTCCTTCATGAAGAATAATCGCTTTTACCGTGCTGCGAACGCTTGCTTTTTTTGTTTCCATCATTATCGCCTGTGTTTCTATCTTGTTTTCACAACAGTATAAGATATTTACCGTTTGTGTCAAGGCGATAACGTTCAAAATCTTCTATTTATAGAAATTATCAATGTGTTTGAAAACAAAAAGAGATCGCTCTTGCGATCTCTTTTTGCTATAGTATGTCGATTATAGTTTTCTGTATTTTTTGAGTACCATGATGTTCAGCGCGAAAAACAACATCGTAAATCCCAACATAATCAATAGATCGGGCAGTACATCGTTTAACCCGGCGCCTCGGAGCATGACGTTCCGCAGCGCATCCGCGCCGTAAGTGAGCGGGAATATTTTTGCCAGATATTGCAGAAACATAGGCGTTTCACGAAGATTAAACAACCCGCAAAACATCACCTGCGGAATGATTACAATCGGAATAAACTGGAAAAGCTGAAACTCATTTCGCGCAAATGCGGAAAACAGCGTTCCCATCGCGAGAGATGTACCCGCAATTGTCAGATTAATCAGCAATACAAGCGGAAAATCGGTTCCGGTATGAATCTTTAGTACGAACACCAGAAACGACTGAATCACAACGGTTTGCATTGCCGCGAACACACCGAAACCGAGAAAGTATCCGGCGACGAGATGCGACCGGCGCAAGGAAGAAACCAAAATTCGATCCAGCGTTCCGCTGATTCTCTCCCGTAAAAATGCAATTCCCGCGAGCAGGAACACAAGGAAGAAAATGATGAATCCCATCATGCTAGGCGCAAGAAAATCGAACTGTTCATAATCCGAAGAGCCGTAATATTGCTCAATTTCCGGCATTTGCATCATATCCGATACCTGGCCGGAAAACTGCGCAGGCAACGAAGCAAGATTTTTCTCCTGCGCATACTGCGCAAATGCACGTTTTGCCAATGCGGAAATCGATGGATCCGAACCCTCAACGACATACTTGTCTTCGAAGATATATCCGTCGCTATCTCCAGCCTTCAGACGATCAATTGCTTCTTCTTCACTGGTAACCAGTGAAATATTGGCAATTTCAAGCATCGCATCGCTAGGCGTGTAAGCGTCATCCACGATGTCGATGTTAGCCATAGTTACGCCGTTGCCAAGCAAGAAATAGAGTATCGTCATGATCAGAACAGGAGCCATAAGCATAACAACCAACGTACGCTTATCCCCCGCGATCTGACGAATCAGTCTGCCTGCGATCACAAATATCTTCATGCTGCGTCGCCTCCCTTGTTGCTGCGCCGCGCAGACTCGATAAACGCGGCTTCGAGCGTTCCTTGTGTCGTTTTCGCCTTGAGCTCTTCCGGCGATCCGTTTTCGATGATAGAACCGCCGCGCAAAAGGATCAGTCGATCACACTTTTCCGCTTCGTCCATCACATGCGTCGTAACGATAATCGCCCTGCCAAGGCCTTGCAGACGTTTGAATTCCGCCCAGAAAAGTTCCCGCAGCAGCGGATCAATTCCAACAGTCGGTTCGTCCAAAACAATAATATCTGGATCTCCGATGAGCGCCGCCGTCAGGGAAAGTCTTCGCTTCATGCCGCCGGAGTAGTTGACAACTTTTTTATTTTCATCGCGATCCAACTCAACAAGTCGCATTAACACATGCGCTTGTTCAGTTGCCGCCCTTTTCTTCATTCCCTTCAATCGGGCGAAAAAAACAAGATTTTGCAATCCGGTTAAATCTTCGTAGAGTGCATCCTGCTGTGCCATATATCCGATCTTATCCATCATTCGAAGGTTCGGCATCTGCGTGTCCTGAATTGCAATCTCGCCGTTGTCGAGCGGCAGTGTTCCGAGAATGCACCGAACCAGCGTCGTTTTACCCGCGCCGGAAGGCCCGAGTATTCCGAGGATTTCCCCCGCTTGCAGCGAAAGATCGATTCCATTGAGAACCAACTCGCTGCCAAACCGTTTGCTTACATTGTTTGCCGTTATGATTTGCATGCTTTGTTCCATCCCTCAGTTACATAATATAAAAAGCGTTCTATTTCCGCTTGATCATCTTTTTGCTTGCCGCCGCTGTCGATTGTATAGGTCAGTATAAAGCCGATGAGCTGCAGCATTACCGTGTGTGGCTCCAACGATTCGGATAATTCTCCTCGCGCTTTGCCATGCGCAACAATTTTTGAAACATACTGCTCAATTACCGGCAAAATGCTATCCTGCATCTGTTTCATGAGCTGCGTGCGGTGGATCAGTTCCGGCAAAACCGACTTGATAAATCTTCCATTGTCGCGAACCATCTGAATGCGGTCGGTCAGAATTGCCTGAAAAATTTCTGTAACAGGCGCGTCGTCGTACTCTTCCAGAATCAGGTCGATCGGTTTGCTGATTTTCGGCATCATGACGCTGATCAGCAGCGGAACCATCCGCTCCAGAATTGCATTTTTCGTAGGGAAATAGCGAAAGATTGTTCCTTCTGCAATACCGGCGCGCTCCGCGATCTCTTTTGTCCGCGTTGCTTCAAATCCCTTTTCGGAAAACGCATTAATCGCCGCGTTAATGATGCGCACTTCTTTATCGGGACTGGCTGCCGTATAATCCTTTAGATACTCCTCGATATCATAGTTGTTTTCCTTCAAAGTAATTCCTCCCGAAAGAAAATGAGTGATTGCTCACTTATTTTAGTTCTATCTTATATGTTTGTCAATAAAAAAGAAGGAGTTCTTCTCCTTCTATTTTTAGTAAGTTTTCTATCAAGCACTTTCAAATATTCTCAAACGACGTAGAACAGCATGGATGCGCATATGAAAAGCAGTACCGAAGCAATTCCAAAGATGTAAATTAAATTGGTGAGCATTTTTCGTTTTTGAGAAATCGAATTCAGTGCGATTGCAATGAAGATTGCGCCTATGATACACGTTGGCACCATATAGCGATAATCCATTGTGCAGCCGTATGGATATTGGATGTTAAAGAGTACAAAAAATCCGATCTGCAACACCCAAAGCCCTGCAAGACCAAATCGCGCAAACCCTCCAATTTCTTTTCTGGTTGCAACCACGTATACCATTGAAATCAAAGAAAGAAGAATTAAAATCAAATTCGCCAAAATCAGCAATTTTGCAATTGGTTGATGCTGTGTAAAGTCATATTCGCCGAAGATGGAGCATTTGAGCGTATAAATCCACAAGCGAAAATCGCCAAACGGTTCGCAATACAGTGGTGAAAATATCTCATCGATTGGAAACGACAAAAATCTGCTGACAAATGTTTTATCGCTGCAAAACAGCCCGGACGCTTCGATTTCGCGAACAAAGTTAAACGGTTGCGCAAATTTAATGTAATTTCGTATCGGATACCAAAGGCCTAGCGGCGCGCTTATTCCGATAAACGCAGCAAACTGGCCGATCAACTGTTTGATGTTCTTCTCTTTTATCTTTTGAATCAGCGCAATCAAAAATACCGGTGCCGTAAAGAACGCAACCGTCGCCGCCGAAATTTTCGTCATCATTCCGCAGCCGATTGCCAAAGCAAGCAATATGATGTTTTTCATGCTCGGTTGATGATACCAACGAATCGTATAGAGAACCGCGGTCATGTAGAAAAACAACATGAGCGCGTCGTTGTTGATGCTTGATGACAAAAGAAAAAATGTTGGTTGAAACGCAAGTATCGCCAGAGCGATTGCAGTCGTTTTTCGATTTAATCCCAGTTCGCGGCATAAGCTATGAATCACAAACAAAAGCGAACAAGTTGCAAAGCATGGCACAATTTTCGCAGATTCGAACAAAGGCAGCAGTTCTGTGTTTGGGCTGATCCATGAAAACACTTTGACCACAATTGCCTGCAAAATATGTTGCAGTGGCGGATGATAAAACTGCGAATCGTTGACAGTCGGCAGTGTTCCGGTCGAAAAAATTTGGTACACATAGTCCAGATGACCGTATTCATTGAAATAGCAAATGTCATGCGCTCGAACCAGAATTGACGTATACAGCATATAGCCGATACGCATGATAAAACCTGCGGCAATGATAAACACGATCAGTATTTCAACGCGATCTTTTTTGTACAGCCACATGGTTAACATAAAAGCAATCGAGAGCGTTACGAGGCAAACAGCCATCATTTCTCGAATTTGCGCTTCATCCAACGGGATGATTTGCGCAAACAAAGCATACGCGACGACGATCAATATGGCAGTCACCGCATATGGCCAAAACCCGGTGAACAAGATGGGGCTTTTTCTGTAACTTTTCATTGCTCTTCCTGAATGCTAATTTTGGGTAGAAAAAATACATCGATTCTTTACTCAAATCGATGCATTATATCTTATTAATACGTCAAAAATATGTATTTGCCGATTCTTGCATGCAGAATATGTTGCGTTTTTTCTTTAAAGCTGATTTCGTTCCATCACCGAAAAATCACAGATTATAGGTCAGTTGATATAAAACAACAACGAGATGAGCGCAAATACGCTAATTGCTGCAATTGAAAAAGCATAGACAATACGCAAAATCGGTTTGTCTTTTTCGCGAATGTCCTCCATCGCTATCCCGATGTAGATCGCTCCAATCATACAAGTTGGTACCATGTATCGATAATCCATCGTACAACCGAATGGATATTTGATATTGAAGAAAACAAAGAACACAATTTGCAGCAACCAAAGCCCTGCGAGGGCAAACCGGTTGATCGCGCTGATCCCCTTCCGCTTTTGAAGAATATAAATCATGGCTACCAGAGACAGTACAATGAGGATTAAGTTTGCCGCAATAAACCATATCGCCAACTGATCATGCTGGCTAAAATCATATTCGCCGAAGATGGAGCATTTCAGCGTATAGATCCATATTCTAAAATCATCATACGGGCGACAAAATTGTGGTGTGAAAATCTCTTTGACTGGAAACGAAAGAAACCGGCTGACGAGCGAATGATCGCCTACATAAAGCTCGTTTGACAGAGCATCACTGACATAGGTAAGCGGCTGACCAAACTTGATGTAGTTTCTGATCGGATACCATAGCCCAAGAGGCGCGCATACTCCTATAAAAGCGGCAAACTGACCAAATAATCTCTTTGCGCTTTTTTCTCTGATCTTTTGAACCAAAACGATCAGGAAAAACGGCGCCGTAAAAAACGCAACCGTCGCAGCCGAAACCTTTGTCATCATGCCAAGGCCGATTGCCACCGCAAGTAACAATATGTTTTTCATCGTAGGGTTGTGATACCAGCGAATCGTATACAAAACGGCGATCATATAAAAAAGCAACATCATCGCGTCGTTGTTGATGCCGGACGAGAACAGTAAAAACGTCGGCTGAAACGCAAGTATTGCCAGCGCGATTGCAGTGGACCGTCTCGAAATACCCATCTCACGGCATAGGCTATGAACCACCAGCAGAGTTGAACAGGTAGCAAAGCAAGGTACAATCTTTGCCGTTTCGAACAGGCTCATCAAATCAGTTTTCGGACTGAGCAAGGAGAACAGCTTCATAACGCCCGCTTCCAGAATATGCTGAAGCGGCGGATGATAAAACTGCAGCTGATTGGTGTTCGGCAATGTACCATTGGAAAAAATCCAATATACATAGTCCAGATGCCCGAATTCGTTGAAGCCGAGCACGTCATGCTGGCGAACTAAAAACGAAGTATAGAGAGAATAGTTGATCCGCAGAACGAAACCCACAAGAATGATCAGCGCTATTCTGATCTCTAATTTATCCTGCTTTTTAATCTTACCCGCTGCGGCAAATCCGGCGAAGAGCAACACAATTGCCCCCATCATCAAAATTTGTATCCAGCTGGTTTTAATCGGCAAAATCAGTGTAAAGAACGCAAAAACGGCAACAATCAGAGCGATTGTCGCCGCATATGGCCAAAGGCCGCGAAAAATTACTGATCCGCGCTCATTTTCTTCCATAACGTCCCTCGTTCAAATACTTCTACTTTTTATAATTGCGCAACGTTTGTCACGAATGCTCGAATAAAGCAAATATATTCTATACGAACTATTATGGCAAAACCGTACTATATTAAGCAAGTATATTTATCAGAACTATTATGTCAAAACAACGCATAATCAAATAATAAGATTTTTGCTTGTCACTTGAATCAGTTCAATGGCGCAATATCAAGGAATTTCACATCCTTGTTCTTTTCCTCCATCCGGCTGAGCGACCATTCGTTCTTATACAGCACAACCGGACGCTGATACTGGTCTTCCAGCAAGAGGGTGTCCGTATATGCGAGCATATCCTTGTTGAAATGATCCGTTACAATCCAGCGCGCCAACTGGTATGGAAGCCTTCGAATTGAGATTTCAACATTATACTCGTTTTTCAGGCGGTATTCCAACACTTCGAACTGCAAAGCCCCCGCAACGCCAATCGTATACATTTCGATGCCAAGATCGGGTTGCTTGAATACCTGAATCGCGCCTTCTTCCGAAATTTGTTTAATTCCTTTGAGGAACTGTTTGCGTTTACCGGAGTCCATAGCGTGCACTTCCGCAAAGTGCTCCGACGGAAACATCGGTATTCCCTCAAACCGGAACGCATGCTTACCGCCGCAGAGGGTGTCTCCAATCAGGAAGCATCCCGGATCGAATACGCCGATGATATCGCCTGCATACGCTTCCTCAACACTGATGCGTTCCTGCGCAAGAAACTGCTGCGACTGCGCGAGCCGCATGTTTTTGTTCGTTCGTTGATGGATGACTTCCATTCCCTTTTCGAACTTGCCGGAGCAAATGCGCATAAATGCAATTCTGTCGCGATGCGCAGGATCCATATTTGCCTGAATTTTGAACACAAAGCCTGAAAAGTCTTCGTCATACGGCTCAATGCTGCCTTCGCTGTGCTTTTTCGTCATGGGAGAAGGCGCCATTTCGATGAACGCTTCCAAAAACGGGCGAACGCCGAAGTTGGTCATCGCGCTGCCGAAAAACATTGGCGTGAGTTCACCCGCGCTGACCTTTTCCATATCCAGTTCATCGCCCGCGATTTCCAACAGCTCAATCTCTTCGAGCAGTTTGTCGTAAAGATGATCTCCAAGAATCGCGCGAAACCGCGGATCTTCCAGCGCGCCGGAATCGGATATCGTCGTTTCCTGGCCATGGCTTCCGCCTTCAAAGAGTTCAATTCTTTTTGTTCTGCGGTCATACACGCCGCGAAAATCGCCGTCCACGCCGATCGGCCAGTTCATCGGATACGAACGAATGCCGAGCACGGATTCGATCTCTTCCATGAGCGAAAGCGGGTTTTTGCAGTAGCGGTCAAGTTTGTTGACAAACGTAAAAATGGGGATGCCGAACATGCGACAAACGTGAAAGAGCTTCTTTGTCTGCTCTTCAACGCCTTTTGCGCCATCGATGAGCATCACCGCGCTGTCCGCGGCGGTCAGCGTGCGATAGGTGTCCTCGCTGAAGTCCTGATGCCCCGGTGTATCAAGAATATTGATCCGAAATCCTTCGTAATCGAAATTCAAAACGCTGGACGTGACCGAGATGCCTCTCTGCTTCTCGATTTCCATCCAGTCGGACACAGCAAACTTGCTCGCTTTACGGCCTTTGACCGTACCCGCAAGGCGGATAGCCCCGCCAAACAGCAGCAGTTTTTCCGTGAGTGTGGTTTTACCCGCGTCGGGATGCGAAATAATCGCAAAAGTTTTTCTGCGGTCTACTTCGTTTCTCAGACTTTCCATCTTTATAAATCCTATTCTGTCCCGTTGTATCTGTTCATACAACGCAAGTTCGTTTCGATTTCGTGTTTAAGAAATCAGTTCAGATTACATCTTTCAAAAAAAGAACCCCGCCTTATTCAGACGGGGGTCTGTCTTGGTGGAGCATGGGGGATTCGAACCCCCGACCTCAACATTGCGAACGTTGCGCGCTACCAACTGTGCTAATGCCCCAAGCCGCTTGATTATGATACAACAAGCCATATCAAATTGCAAGAGCTTTTCGGCAAAATTTTTGACGCGTTTTCTCGTTCGAACAGCTTAGGTCATCGGATGAATAAATGCAACAAATCTTACGATTGTGGCTGTTCCGGTTCCGGTTTTACTTCTTCCTCAGTTGTCTGAGGTTGTGGTTCGGGTTCCGGTTTTGGCGCTGCTGCATATTGCGAGAGTTGTTCCGCCGTCGGTTGATTTGACGGTGTCGGCGTGATCGCCGGCTTTTTTACGCTGCGTTTGAACAACGCCGCAAGCAGATATAAGAACGGAAGAATAATTGCCGCAAGATTTTTCCAATATAGATTGAATGTATCGCCTGCAATCAGGTTGATGATTAGCGGTACTGCAGCAATTGCGAGAAGCATTAAGCCGATGAGTCTGCAACGCTTGAGATTTTTGCTGACGAGACCAAATATACCCGCTAAAATTCCAAGCGCTCCTCCGATTATTAAGAAAACCGATTCTGTCGCAATGCGGAATGTTAGTTGAATTTCCGAGTTGGTCAACTGGAAAATTGCAAAGCCAATCATGCCGATTGCAAAAATAATGTAAATCCAGCTCATGACGAGCAGAAACGAAGCCGCACGCGGGGTTTTCTGTTGTTCCATATAATACGCCCCTTTCGTTTTTAAATTATCCTACGTTATGAATTTCCACAACAGTATGGTTTTTCCTTGATTCCTCTGCCGCAATGCAGATCAGGTGACTTTGAATTGAATCGCGGATTGTGCTGGTCACCGCGCTTTCATCGCCTTGTTCCATTCGAACGAACGAAGCAATCAGGCCCATGTCACCGCCGCCGTGTCCATCTCCCATGCCACCCGGCAACGGATTCTCCGTCGTTCGGACAGACCCGTCGCGGAAATTTGTCACTTCAATTGTCTCGTCGGACATTTTCGCGCGAATTTCACCGTGAGAGCCCATAACATGTATCGTTCTGCCGTGCCGGTAGTCCGTAAACGCGGAAACAGTCATCGTCACCGTTACGCCGTCTTCCAGTTCCAGAATGGTAGATTGATGATCGACGACGTCGTTGTCGCAGCGATAAACGCAGCGTCCGTACGGGCCTTCCCGCAGCGCTTTGAGACGACCTTCCGTGCTGATGTCGTCCGTAATAACGGACACCGGCCAACCAGTCAGAACCGGAATCATATAGAGTCGTGTCGCGCTGTATGGGCACGTTGCGGCAACCGCGCAATCCAGGCAGCGATCCGCGCTGCCTTCCGGTGCGCAGTCCCCGGTGAAATGCTTCAGGCTGCCGAATGAGGCCACGCGCAGACAGTCCTTTCCGGTTAGGTACAGAAGAATGTCTGTGTCGTGACAGCTCTTTGCGAGGATCATCGGGCTGGTTTCGTCCTCGCGCCGCCAGTTGCCGCGCACAAAGCTATGCGCCATGTGCCAGTACCCGATGTTCTCGCTATGCGAAATATTGACGACGTCCCCGATTTCTCCGCTATCGATAATTGATTTCAACGTTTGAAAGAATCTTGTGTACCGCAGAACATGGCATACCGCCGCGCGTTTTCCCGTGTGCACAGACGTATCGTAAATGCGTTTGAGTTCCGCTTCTGTTTTTGCAATCGGCTTTTCCAGCAAAACATCGTAACCCTGCTCCATTGCGGCGCATGCGGGTTCCACATGCTGGTTGTCCTGGGTCGCGACGAGTACCGCATCCGCTTCGATTCCGGCGGAGAGTGCCTCGCGCCAGTCCGAAAACACCGTTTCTGCAGGCAGGCCGTAGCGCGCTGCAAATGCAAATCTTCGCGCCTCGCGCGGTTCGGCAACACCGACGATTTTCAACTGATCCGGGGCATACAAGGAAAACGGAGCATACGCGTCCATACCGCGCGCGCCTGCGCCGAGAACGATCATTCGAACGGGGTTCATGTGCTGTATTCCTTTCGGTAATTCGTTAAAACAAATGAAATTGTATCGACAATTGCGTTAGATTCAGTTTAGCACGATGCCGGAGAAATGCAAGGCAGAATAGCAGAAACATCCGGCACAGGTTGTATGCCGGATGTTCGATAGAAAGCTGCTTTTTACATATTACTGTCTTTGTCTGACTTTCCCGTAGGCTTGCTGCGCCAAAGGCAGACCGACAACATAAATCAAGCCGATAATGTTGAAAAAGAATCCGGTGAAAAAGTAACCTTTGTATCCTTTTTTCGCCGCAAGCTTTGCCGTCAGGATTCCGTAAATAACCATCGGGATAATCGCGATAATGCCGAGCGCCGCGCCGTATGTCGCAAAGAACGACTGCATTGTCTGAAGCGATGTGTTAATATCCATATCATTCTTTCCCCCTATTTTTTCTTCATCATATTAGCAATCGACTGGTTGGTCAACTGTTTTTTACGTTGCTTTGTTGTCGATTTGAAACCGCTCCCGATCAATCCGCAAGCGCAATTTTCGCCGCTTTTTCCGCATGAATTACGGTTGTGTCGAACAGCGGCAGTGACACATCCCCCTGCGAAACAATCAAACCGAGTTCCGTGCAACCAAGCAGTATGCCCTGCGCTCCGCGATTCTTTAAATCGTCAATTACGCGAAGATACTCCGCTTTAGATGCGGGTTCAACGACGCCCAGACAGAGTTCCTCGAAGATCACGCGATTGACCAGATCGATATCAACGCCTTCCGGAATTAACACTTCAATCCCCTGCGCGGTCAGCTTATCCCGATAAAACTCCTGCGTCATAGTGTATCTTGTTCCGAGCAATCCAACGCGCGTTATCCCCCGTTCATTGAGCGCATCCGCCGCCGCTTCTACGATATGCACAAGCGGAACCGAAATGCGATTCTGCACCTCGGGAGCGACTTTATGCAGCGTGTTGGTGCAAATTAAAATCATGTCCGCACCCGCTTGTTCCAGACGGGCGGCGACGCCGCCGAGCAAATCTGCCGCTTCGTCCCATTTCCCTACGGACATCAGCGCTTCAATTTCGAAAAAATCCACACTGTAGAGCAAAACTTTTGCCGAATGCAGCCCGCCGAGGCGGTCTTTTACTTTTTCGTTGAGCAGTTGATAATACGTGATGGTGCTCTCCCAGCTCATCCCCCCGATTAGGCCAATCGTTTTCATGATAACTCCTCCCAGTCTGTTGATTTTTCCGCAACCGACCCGGTTTGCGCAAGTTGCTTTAGCGTTTCTCCGCTGACGCGGTAAACCGTCCATTCGTCCATCGGCACCGCTCCGAGCGAACGGTAAAAGTCTATGCTAGGCTGGTTCCAATCCAGGCATGCCCATTCGAGCCGGCCGCAGCCGCGCTCCTGCACAATCTGCGCAAGATGAATCAGGATCGCTTTGCCATAGCCATTTCCGCGATACGCGGGAAGCACGAACAAGTCTTCCAGATAGATGCCCGCTTTCCCAAGAAATGTAGAAAAGTTATGAAAATAAAGCGCAAAGCCGACTTCCAAATCGTCCTCCATAATAAAAAACGCTTCGGCAACGTGTTTCTCAAACAGCCATTCGCGCAGCAGTGTTTCCGTCGCGTTCACCTGATCGAGCATTTTTTCATACTCTGCCAGCGCGCGGATGAAGTCTAGTAAAAGCAAAGTGTCTTTTTCTTCGGCATATCGAAATGTTGCAGCCATAATAATTCCTTTTGTTATTTGTTGTGATTATATGAAAAAAGCCGATTACTATTGTAAACGGCTTTTTTCTGTTTCTGGCGCGCCTGGCAGGATTTGAACCTGCGACCTACCGGTTCGTAGCCGGGCACTCTATCCACTGAGCTACAAGCGCACACCCACGTTCAACGTGCTTTATCATTTTAGCCAGATGACGGTCGGTTGTCAACCCTTTTCGGGGGAATGACCGAGTTATTTTTTATGCGTTGTCATTTGCGCGCATCGTTTCTGCGTATCGTAACTTTATGATACAATCTTTATGATACGAGTCGGAGTCAGATACAACGACCGCCGTCGACACAGAGAACCTGCCCGGTCATAAACGAAGATTCCTCCGACGCAAGAAACAGCACCGCCGACGCGATATCCTCCGGTGTGCCTGCGCGAAGAAGCGGCGTTTCTTCACAAATATCCCTGATTACTTCCTCCGGAAAGGCCGACGTCATATCCGTTAGCACAAAGCCTGGCGCAACGCAGTTGACGCGAACCCCGCTTGGCGCAACCTCTTTTGCAAGCGCCTTGGTATATCCGATTATCGCGGCTTTGGATGCAGAATACGCCACCTCGCAGGAGCCGCCCGTGACCCCCCACATGGAGGAAATGTTTACGATTGTTCCGCGTTTCTGCGAAATCATCTCCGGTAAAACAGCGTTTGTCATCAGGTGCATGCCGGTCACGTTTGTTTCCAAAACGCGGTTCCAATCGCCAAGCGATGTGTCGGTTACCAACTGCGTCGGCAACGCAATTCCTGCATTGTTGACCAGTATATCCACAAACCCGAACTGCGCGCGTACACGAGAAACAATTTCTCTTGCCTGCGCTTCGTCCCTGATATCTCCCTGAACGAGCATTACGGAATGTCCCGCCTGCACCAGCTCGTTAAGCAGCGCACGTGCGGCATCCTCCCGTTCGCGATAGTGAATCGCGACGCGATGTCCCTCTTTTGCAAATCTTCGGGCAATTCCCGCGCCGATTCCGCGCGAGGAACCCGTTACCAAAACAGTATGTTTCATATGCACATTTTAGCAAACCGTGTTCATCTGTGCAACGCGAAACAATTATGATCGGAGGCTTATGAGTTCATCTACGCTTTATTTAGGCTGTCATTTG
>QKAN01000233.1 GCA_003246365.1 Clostridia bacterium | reverse complement strand
GGCAAACTGATTACTCGAATATTGTATCATACTGTTCCACAAAAACAAACAGATTTTAAGGCAGTCATATGAAAGTATTGAAACATTGCTGAATCAATCGCGATCTGCATAAAGCTTTTTTAACGCGTATTCCGCCGCAACGCGAACACCTTCGCGAGAATCTTCACACAACGGCTCAATTAACGGAATCAAGTCAGCCCTTCCCTGCTTTGCTGCGATAACGCAAGCATGTTGCATCAAGCGTCCTTGTTTATTGAGATTTTTCCCAACGATCTCCAGTGCAGGTTTTACTTTTCCACTCAGAAGTGATTCCAACCGGAAAGCTTCCGGCATTTCAAGCAAAGGTTCAATGCCTATATTATACGGACAAACTTTTTGGCACAACTCGCAACCGAGGATGCATGTCATCGCGTCCATAACCCAATTTTCCATTGGATCGCCGCCCATATAGGACCGCGCACACCGTTGAAAATCATATCCGTCTTTTGATATTGCGTTTGACGGGCAAATACGTTCACATGCTTGGCAATGTTCACATCGAGCTGCTTCTTGAATTTCTGGTTGCGTATATTTTATCTCCGGTAAATCGACGAACAACGCGCGTGCCGAATATCGCGTGCCAAATTTGGGTAATGCTGTTAATCCGTTTTTCAGCATTACGCCAACGCCATTTCGAATCAGAAGTTCTCGCATAGGCACTTCTGCCCGTTCGGCATGAATGCCAATTTCTGCTAGTTTACGCATCATTTTGCCTGATGCATGATATGCGGCGTTGCTGGACGGATAATTGCCGGAAACCGGGATTTCATCCGAATAAGGTCGATATGGATAGATTAAAACGACAATTGCATTTGCCCAAGGTTGTGTTTCGGCAGGATCAGATATCAACGATTTTCCCGCAGAATGCAAAGCGCCGCTTTTCAGTCGGCGCTCATAGTGCTTGAAAGATTCTGTTGGAAACACATAACACTCGGCAAAACCATATTCGGCTGCGAGTGCGCGGATATCCATTCCTGCTTCCTCCGCATTATTTACTTTGATTAGTGCTGCTGCAGCATTTCCTTTGTTTTCATCAATCTCGTCAGATTTCCGCGCTCGTTTTCATCCAGCTTCATCTGGATTCGACGAATCGTTTCCGTGATCTGCGGAATCATAACGTATTCCAGCGCGTTTACCCTGCGTCTGGTCTTTTCAATTTCGTCTGCCAGTCTGCCGCAGGTTTTTTCAATTTCTGCGAGCTGCACTAAAAGCGGCAGCACTTCCGCGAGTAATTGCACCGCCAAATCGAGATCTGCGCTCGTCGTTGCAAAGCCGTATGGGTATGTGAATCCTTCCTGCGCCTCAATTTCTATCTTAGGCACGAGGATGGAAAGCACATGCTGCGTCCCGGTCGTTACTTCGGCGGCACGCGCCGGATACATCAACGCTTCTTCGATTTCCGCGTTGCTCATGGAAGCGCGCGCGAGAACGAAGCTCTTCATTGCGCGCGAAAGTTTTTCTTCTACTTCGGCGCGAAGAATCTTATTTTGTCTGGCAAATTCGATGAAGCGGCGAACGAGTTCGTCCCGCTTGTCCTTCATCATTTTATGCCCGCGAACAGCAACCTTTTTCCGTTTCTTGAGGTTGCTCAACTCCATGCGGGTCGGTTTTACCTGGATCGCGGCCACCGGCTACGCCTCCTTGGGGTAGTATTTCTCGATGAATGCGTCCTTAATACGCTTCAACTCGGATTTCGGCAGTATACCAAGCAGTTTCCAACCGAGATCCAACGTTTCTTCAATCGTACGGTTTGCATAATATCCCTGCGAAACATATTCCGCTTCAAACGCGTCGGAAAATTTCGCATACAGTTTATCAACATCGCTGAGCGCTGCATCGCCGAGGATAACGGCGAGTTCCTTTGCGTCTTTACCACGCGAATACGCCGAGAACAGCTGGTTCATCGTGTCCGCGTGATCTTCGCGCGTTTTCCCCTTGCCAATACCTTTATCCTTAAGTCGGCTGAGCGAAGGCAGCACGTTAATCGGCGGCGTTAAACCTTTGCGGTAAAGTTCGCGGGAAAGGATAATCTGTCCTTCCGTGATGTATCCGGTCAAGTCGGGAATCGGATGCGTAACATCGTCTTCCGGCATGGACAGAATCGGAATCATTGTAATGGAACCCGCGTTGTCGCGGATTCTGCCCGCGCGCTCATACATACTGGCAAGGTCGGTATACAGATATCCAGGGTAGCCGCGGCGACCCGGAACCTCTTTACGCGCGGCGGAAACCTCGCGAAGCGCTTCCGCGTAGTTCGTGATATCCGTGATAATAACGAGCACGTGCATGCCAAGATCGTATGCCAGATATTCCGCAGCGGTGATCGCCATACGCGGCGTTGCAATACGCTCAATCGCCGGATCGTTCGCAAGGTTGATGAACGTAACCGTCTTTTCAATTGCGCCGGTTTTACGGAAGTCATTGATAAAGAAGTCTGCTTCTTCAAATGTGATACCGACTGCGGCGAACACAACAGCAAATTTTTCATCGGAACCAAGCACCTTTGCCTGACGAGCAATCTGCGCGGCAAGGTTCGCATGCGGCAAACCAGAACCGGAGAAGACCGGCAGTTTCTGTCCGCGGACGAGCGTGTTCAATCCGTCGATGGCGGAAATACCCGTCTGGATAAACTCACTCGGATAGTCACGCGCCGCGGGATTCATCGGTGTTCCGTTGATGTTGAGATGCTTTTCCGGAATCAGCGCGGGGCCTTTATCGATGGGTTTTCCCATGCCGTCAAAGATACGTCCGAGCATATCGGGCGCAACGTCTAACTCGATGGACTTGCCGAGAAAACGCGCTTTAGAAGAGCTGATCTGCAAACCCTGAGATCCTTCAAACAGCTGGAGCAGCGCTTTATCGCGGTCTATTTCCAGCACGCGGCCGCGACGAACGCCGCCGTCTGCCTGCTCGATTTCAACCAATTCATCGTACTTTACCCCGGAAACCTGTTCAACAAGCATCAGAGGCCCTACGACTTCGCGAATCGTCTTATATTCCTTACGCATGCGCTTCGCTCCCTTCCGTCAGCGCGCGGATCTGATCATTCAGATCCTTCATGATGGCGTCATACTGCGCCTGAACTTCGTCTTCCGGCACATACTTCAAACGGCCGATTTTTTCGCGCACAGGCATTTTGACAAGCTTTGAGAACGGCGCATCTTCGCCCAGAGCGACGAGACTCTTTTCATAAAACGCCATAATCGCTTTCAGCAGCAGATACTGTTTCTTGGGCGAAGAATAGGTGTCAACTTCATGGAACGCGTTTTGATGCAGATAATCCTCGCGGATACTGCGCGTGCTTTCCAGCGTCAGACGATCCTTAAATGAAAGCGCATCGATACCGACCAGACGGACGATTTCATCGAGCTCGCTTTCTTCCTGCAGCAGAGCCATCGTCCGCTGAACGAGGACGCTCCAGTCGGATGCGACATTCTGATTAAACCAATCTTCAAGACGGTCAAGATACAGCGAATAGCTCTGGAGCCAGTCGATCGCCGGAAAGTGGCGGGCATAGGCCAGCTTACTGGAAAGTCCCCAGAACACCTTAACGATGCGCAGCGTCGCCTGCGAAACAGGTTCGGAAATGTCGCCGCCCGGAGGTGAAACAGCGCCAATAGCGGAGACCGCACCTTCGCGTCCTTCGGAGCCGAGCGCTTTTACCGCGCCGGCGCGCTCATAGAATTCTGCCAGACGACTGGAAAGATACGCAGGGTACCCCTCTTCACCGGGCATTTCTTCCAAGCGTCCGCTCATCTCGCGGAGCGCTTCCGCCCAGCGAGAGGTCGAGTCCGCCATGATAGCAACTTTATATCCCATATCGCGGAAATATTCCGCAATGGTGATACCCGTATAAATTGACGCTTCGCGCGCAGCAACCGGCATGTCAGAAGTGTTGGCGATCAGCACCGTGCGCTTCATCAGCGAGAGTCCCGTACGCGGGTCCTTCAACTCTGGAAACTCCATCAGAACGTCCGTCATTTCGTTTCCGCGTTCGCCGCAGCCAACGTAAACGATGATGTCTGCTTCCGCCCACTTGGCAAGCTGATGCTGAACAACCGTTTTACCGCTGCCAAACGGACCCGGAACCGCTGCCGTGCCGCCTTTTGCAATTGGGAAAAGTGTATCAATAACGCGCTGGCCGGTAATCATCGGCCCGCGCGGCGCGATCTTTTCGGCATAAGGACGTCCTTTACGAACCGGCCACTTTTGCATCATCGGCAGCTCAAGAATGCTACCATCGTCTTTTTCGATTTTTGCAATCGGGGTTACGATGTTCGCTTCGCCTTCAAAAATCCATACGAGTTTACCGGAAATCTGCGGCGGAACCATAACTTTGTGCAAAACCGCTTCCGACTCCTGCACTGTGCCAAGAATATCTCCGCCGGTCAGCTGGTCTCCAACGTTAGCAACCGGTTGAAATGCCCAAAGCTTTTCATGATCGAGCGCGTCAACCATGATGCCGCGTGTAATGCGGTCTCCCGTACGTTCACGGATCACGTTCAGCGGACGCTGAATTCCGTCGTAAATTGACTCAATCAGTCCCGGTGCGAGTTCAACGGAAAGCGGTGCGCCTGTGGTTTCCACGGGCTCACCGGGTCCGATTCCTCCCGTTTCTTCGTAAACCTGAATCGACGCCTGGTCACCGCGAAGTTCAATGACTTCACCGATCAGGTGCTTTTCAGAAACACGGACGACGTCGTACATCTGAACGTCCGCCATGCCATCGGCTACGATGAGCGGCCCCGAGACCTTGATGATCGTTCCTTGCATGTTGATTGCCCTTTCGTATATCGTAAAAATCTTAATCTATCTTCTGAGCCTCCGGCTTAACCGGTTTTGCTCGCCAATTCGCGTTTATGTGTTGGACAGAATATCCATACCAACTGCTTTTTCAACATTTTGCCGCAGCATTTTTTCGCCTAAGCCGAGTGATCCCTGGTTGTTTGGAATCGGTATGATTGCCGGATAAGGTTGTCCCTGAAATTCTGCAATCGTTTCTGCACAAGCCGCAAACAATTTCTCTGTCACGAAAATTGTCGCGTATCCTTCCCGCGCAAGGCGATGCAGTGTGCGGTTTGCGCTTTCGCCTTGATCTTCAAAAAAAACATCAAGCCCAACCGCTTTAAACAGAAGAACTGAATCGCGGTCTCCGATTACGCCGATTTTAGCCATATAGCACCCTCAGTCTTTCCGCAATTACCGCGTCGTCAAGCCCGTTCCTTTTTACGGTAAGGATGAGACGAATTGCTTTTGCTTCGCGATCCCGTGCAAGATAATATCCAACAATCGGGAAAATCGTCATCGTTTCATGCCGATGTGAATTCACAAGCGAGAGCAAATAATCGTCTCGCGCTTTTTCAATCATCGCGATATTGCCCGTGACAAGCATCTTAGAAAGTCCTTCTTGCAACGCGTCTTTGACCGCGCTGTTCGAAAGCGCCTTCGTTAGCGTTTCCGCTGAAAGTTCATAGGCCGCTATGATAGCGTCGCTCTGAACATCCGCACTCGGCAGCAAGACTTCCTTCAAATCTTCCTTCTGCGCGCCCATTGCACGCATACGGAAGAACGTAATTACGTTGTTAAAATCGCTAAGAGCCGAATAATAGCGTTTTACAAACGGTTCTTTCGCAGTTTTTGCGATAGACAGGCAATGCGCATAATATCCGTAATCGATAAAAACGCTGACCAACTGCGGTTCCGGTGAAATTTTCAGCTTCGATTCAAGACGAACCATAGCATCCCGCATTTCTGCCGGAAGCAGATCATACTTTGATTCAGACACCATGCTGGAAAGCTGTTCCCGCGTAAACAGTCCACCTTCGAGCCAAAGAGCCTCGGAAGAACCAAGCATCCTTGCCTTTACAAGAACCTTTAAATTCTGCGCATCTGTTTGCAGCAAAAATAAATCGGTCAGTGCCGGATCAGGCGAAAGTTCGCGTATCGTTAACGCCGTTTGTTTTCGGACGTTGTCGATCATGCGCTCAACATCCTCGCTGGTCGCATCCGGCAGATTGCCGTACTTTGCGTCCAAAAGGAGACGCATCGCGTCCTCCAGTGAGCCCTCGGCCATACGGCGGACGGCATCCCTGCCAAAAAGCGACTTTTCCAGCGCGCTGATGCGCGCGCAGGCATAGGCGTAACTTGGCTGTGGCATGAAACCCTCCCTCCGCTCAGTCGAAAAGCAGCTGATAAACCGCCGTCTCTTCTTCGCCGCGTACAACACTCAATAAGGATAGATAAGAACAGTCTTTTTCATATCCGTTACCGAGCAGAACAAATCCACCGTCAATTTTCGCGTCATCCGCAGAAAGCGAAAGTTTCTTTTCCGGCTTTGACGCAATCAGCGATTTCAAAATCGCCCGATCCGCTTTTGCTGGAACAACCGTTTCTCCGCCTTCAGCTTCCGCCTCAAGCATTCTCTCGCAAATCTGCTTTTTTGCTTCTGCATTCAGCGCAAGGATAGACGCGTACGCACGCGAGAAAGCAGCGTCAATAATAACGCGTTTTTTCTTAAGTGCGTCTTTTTTGCCGTCCAAGGACGCGCGCGTCATGTATCCACTAATAAGAGTCTTTTTAGCGGATTCACGCTGATGAGACAGCTCTGCTCTTTTTGCGGCAACCGCTTTATCGCTTTGATTACGAATTTCGAGGGCAGATAATTCTGCCTCTTTTAAAATACCGCGCGCTTCTTCCTCGGCTTCTCCGATGATGCGCTCAGCGAGGTTATTCGTGCCGGAAATGGAAATTGTTGCCATTGGCCGCTCCTAACCTAAATAATAGCTTTCTAAACTACGCAGCCCTTCTCAGACCTGTACGCCATTTACCAGAAGGAAGGAAATCAGCAGCGCAAGAACCGCATATGTTTCTACCATAACGGTCATGAGCATTGCTTTGCCCTGTTCTTCCGGTTTCTTTGCAACAAGATTAATGCCGGAAACAGCAACTTTACCCTGCGCAACCGCAGAAAGCAGTCCGCCAAACGCGATCGGAATTGCCGCAAGAAACAGGCTCAGCCCCGCCGTTGCGCTGATCGCGGATCCGCCGCTCAGAAGTCCTGCTTTTGTCGCGATAACAAACGCGATGAGCAGGCCGTAGATGCCCTGTGTGCCGGGCAAAAGCTGCAGAAGCAGGCAAGAGCCGAAACGATCCGGATCCTCTGAAACGACGCCTGCGCCTGCCTGGCCGGCAAGGCCAACGCCAAGTGCACTACCAACACCCGCCATAACTGCGGCCATAGCGGCGCCCGCCGCTGCAAAAATCGTACCCCATTGAAGTTCCATAGTTGAAATAGCCTCCTTAGTAATCTTTTTCGGATGATAATTCATCCTGAATTTTTATTTGTTTGAACCGGGTTATTGTTTGGATGACGCCTCATCCACAACACGAACATGCTTCGTTTGATATCCAAGCGGCTTAAAAGCTCTTCCGCCCGGCTCATAGAATTTTCCGTAAAACTCAACATACTGAAGTCTCGCGCAATGAACGAACGCGCCAAGCGTATTGATTGCAATGTTGAATCCATGCAATGCAACAAGTAATCCGCATGCGACGATGATGCCAAGTATGCGAAGAACAAGAATTGGAGAACCCATCAGCATCTTGCAAAGTTCGTTAAAAACGGAAGCAATGACGCCCGTTGCAATACCAAGAGCGAACAGACGCGCATAGGAAAGAATGTCGGAAAGATATCCCGTAACCTGATACAACTCGCCAAGACCGGAGATTGTCCTCGCAAACGGATTCTTTTTCTCGCGACCTTTGAACAGCAGAATCATCAGCGCGCCGAGACCAGCCATCCCTAATCCGATGGTTCCAACGATTGCCGGAATCCCCTGAACCGCAGAAGGAATCGCATATACGATGAGACCCACTACGATCAAAATCCAAGACAAGCTGTCAAAAATTGCCGACTGCCAGTCTCCGCGGGAAAAAGAAATTTTCATTTTCAAAGCTACGCCGAAGAGAATATGCACAACACCCAGTCCGAAGCAGAGAATCAGCATGCCGATCGGATTGCTCATCGGGTCAACAAACAGCGGGAACATGTTGCTTGTTCCAAACACCGTGTCGAAATCCAAACCGAAAAAAGTTCCAACCAGAACGCCCCACAAAATGGTGGAAATTCCACCCCAGAAAATAACGCGCGCAAAACCACCCGACATGCCGGTTGGTTTCTTTAGCTTTATAAAAATTGCCGTCAGTATTGCAAGAACGATGCCGTATCCGGAATCGCTGAGCATTAAACCAAAGAGCAAAACATAAAACGGCGCCATATACGGCGTTGCGTCCAGTCCGTTTGGATCCGGTCTGGAGTAGAGGTTCGTAACCTGTTCAAAAGGCGTTGAAAAGCGTTTGTTTTCTACATAAGACGGCGGAATCTCATCCGCACCATGATCTCGCGTTTCAAAGTAATACGCATCCGTCACACTTCGAATCGCTTTTTCAACTTCCTCAACTCGATCTTCCGGCACCCAACCTTCCAGTTGGAACGTTGCGCTCGTTCTCGCGAGTTCGGTTTCAGCATAGGCGCGGTCGCGCTCAATCGCCGCAGCATCATATGCGCTTTCAATCAACGGACTCTTCCCCGTCGCTTCCGCGCATATATCATTTTCCAAATCGACTTTTTTCGCCGTCAGCATGCGATTCTTTTCCGTTAGCTCTTCAATCGCAGCACTGGGTGTTCCTTCGATTTTGGGAAATACGAAATCCGTCCATGTCAGTGACTTTAAATAATTAGAAACGCTTTTTGCTTCTTCTGTGGGACACGCAACAATGCATGTGCGCTCGAGTCCTTCGTTGAACAGCTGATATTCTGCCGTAGCGTCAAGAGATTCCAGCTTTTCTACATCAGAAGCTGCAATTAAACCAGTAAAATATTTTACTTTTTTACTGTTTTGATAGGTCGACATATCGGCGGGAAAATCTTCCCAGGGCCGAAGCGATACTATGATTGATTCATTTTTATCGATTTCCGATTTTGTAGCAGCAAGATCACGGCTCAAAATGCTGAGCCTTTCCGAAAGTGTAACGGCTTCCGGTAAAGAGCTCGAAATTTGTTCAACGCTGGCTTCCTGTGCGCTGGAAAACATCCCTTTCTTTTCCGAATAGGGACGAATTGTGTTCAATGCATCTTTAAGCCGCTGAAGTTGTGTCTCCGCCTGCTCAAGATGATTTCCTGCGACATGTTCATCGCCGTTTGCGATGATTTCGACAGCTCCGGTCGCCTGAAGCGCTTTTAGAATCTCCGCCTCGTCCGCTTGATGCGCAACGAGCGTCATCCGCTTCATCGTAATGATCATGCTGGTTTAGTCACCTTATTTACAAGATAGGATATCGCTTTATCCAACCGCGTGTTGGCGCGCGCGCAAAGTTCATCTGCTTCCAGCGCTAATTTCTGAATCATTTCGGCAGAGAGTTTTTCGCCTTCCTGACGCGCAGCTTCTATCTCGGTCTGCGTTGTTTCTCTCTCTTCGTTTTCCAAAACAGTTAGCGCACGTATTGCTTCTTCCCGCGCATGAACAATCATTTCGCGCGCTTCAGATGCCGCGTTCTGACGAATTTCTTCCGCCTGTTTTTCCGCCGATGCTATCTCATCGATTACAGATCGCATGGGTTTCCTCCAAATAAAAATTCATACTGGTATTTATATTATTAGAATATTGGATAAATTAGATTAAAAAAGGCCCTAACTATATTAACATATCCAATCGTATGATTAAAAGATTATTCTTGTAAATTTCCTTAAATTGTGAAATCACTTTAATTTATCTAGCGTTTTGTAATAGACATGCAGGAGTTAAATTGATGTCTAAAAGAAAGAACGCAGGACACGCGAATGATTTTACAATCCTTCGCGTACCTGCGTCAATACAAATTTTAAAATCTCTGATATTTATTTAGTTCCAAAGAGGCGATCGCCTGCGTCGCCAAGGCCGGGAACGATATACCCGTGCTCGTTCAATTTCTCATCTACGTGCGCTGCGTAAATGTCGACATCCGGATGTGCCGCCTGCATCGCCTGAATTCCTTCCGGCGCAGCTATCAGACAAACGAAACGGATGCTGTTAACATTGTTTTGCTTTAGAATATTGATAGCTTCAATGCCGGAATTTCCGGTTGCGAGCATCGGGTCGACGACAATCGTTTCCCGCTCTGCAATATCCTGCGGCAGTTTGCAATAATACCCTGTCGGCATCAGCGTGTCGGGATTGCGATACAATCCGATGTGCCCAACCTTCGCGTTGGGAATGAGACTCATGATGCCATCCGCCATACCAAGGCCAGCGCGGAGAATCGGGATGACCGCGATTTTTTCATTTGCGAGCGTTTGCACCTTTGTTTTGCAGATCGGTGTTTCAATCTCGATTTCCTTGAGTTCCAGATCGCGCGTTACTTCGTATGCCATCAGCATGGCAAGTTCGTATACGAGTTCACGGAAGGCCTTGCAGCCGGTGTCTTTGTCGCGCAAAAGAGAAAGTTTGTGTTGCACAAGCGGATGACCGATTGAAATTAGTTTTGACATGAAATGCCTCCTTAATGCGTTTTTTCGTAAGCAGATATTTTATCAATTCTGCGCTGATGCCGCTCGCCGTGGGAGAACGGCTCGTTCAGCCAGATATCAAGCATTTCTTTGGCGCGTACAGTTGTTGTAACATTGGCGCCGAATGCGATCATATTCGTATCGTTGTGATCACGTGTCATTTTTGCGGAATATTCGTCGCTGATCAATGCGCAGCGAATGCCATGCACCTTGTTAGCGGAAATACTCACTCCGATTCCGGTTGTGCAAATTACGATTCCGCGGTCATATTCGCCGCTCGCAACGCCTTCCGCTGTCGGAAAAACATAATCCGGGTAATCGATGCTGCTTTTATCGTAGCATCCAAAATCCTTAACTTCGTGTCCCTGTTCCTTTAGATGCGCGATCAAGTCGGTCTTTAAATCAAAGCCGCCGTGATCGCATCCAATCGCAAGTTTCATCTCTCTCATCCTTTCATGTCTCTGCAGATCAACTTATTATTTACGCATCAGCCGTTTTGGCTTGCGTCGATCACGTGAAATCCGGCAGCGCGCAATAGTCGGTTCATATAGGCCAACCCCTCATCTTCAGCCGGTATTCCTTCTGCAAGAATCATATCGGCCCGTTCGTCCATGTCCCGCAATGCAGAAAACAGACTTGCGCATAATGTTTCAGGTTCGTTTCGATCGCCTAGCACGACGAATCGCTTCCCCTTATAAAACGGTTTTGTTTGTTCCGTCGCGGCAATTTCTGGTGTTTTTCCCTCTGCTTCCGCTTTCCGGTATAGCGCGAGAACGCGCTTTGCCGTTTGTTCGGGATTGCCTAAAACTGCAATTACTTCAGCGTTCGGAGAATAGTGCAGATATTTCATGCCCGGTGAAGCCGCGGTTTCGCCTTCCTGCATGGGTTTTAAGATGCTTTCCGCAACGCGGACTTCGCCGATTAACGCCGCAAGCATTTCTCTTGTAATCGCTCCCGGTCGAAGTATCGTTGGTTCGCCGACCAGAGACAACACCGTGGACTCCAGCCCGTACTTGCATGACCCTCCGTCGATGATAAGAGGGATTCTACCGTCGAGATCGTCCTTAACATGCTGCGCCGTCGTCGGACTTGGTCTTCCGGATCTGTTTGCGCTTGGTGCAGCAATCGGAACGCCGGATTTGCTGATCAATGCGCGTGCCGTCTTGTTTTGTGGCATCCGTACGGCGACCGTATCCAGTCCGGCGGTCACTTCATCCGGAACACAATCGCTTTTCTGCGCGATCAATGTCAGCGGCCCCGGCCAAAATGTATCCATCAGCAACTGCGCTTGTTTCGGAATTTTACGCCATAACTGCCGCACATCGCTCTTCTTTGCAATATGCTCAATCAACGGATTATCCGACGGTCGACCCTTTGCAACGAATATTTTCTTGACCGCTTCCGCATTGAGTCCGTCCGCACCAAGGCCGTAAACCGTCTCCGTCGGAAAGGCGACCAGTTCGCCTGCCTGAATCAATTTAGCGGCTTGAATCGTTCCGGCTTCTTCCTGCCGTATTGCGCTGATGATTTCCGTCCGGTATTCGGGCGTTTCTTCCTGTTGTCTGCGCATATCAATCAGCTTCTCCTGCTAATTGTTCGCTGCGTTCGGCAACGATTAGAGCATCGATCAGCTCATCCATATCGCCATCCAGAAACGCTTCTAATTTATAGAGCGTAAAGCCGATGCGATGGTCGGTAACGCGGCCTTGCGGAAAATTGTATGTGCGAATCCGCTCACTGCGGTCGCCGGAACCAATCTGGCTTTTGCGCGCTCCCGCGCGTTCGGCGTCCTGTTGCCCGCGGTAAAAATCATAAAGCCTGCTTTTTAATACGCGCATAGCCTGCTCTTTGTTTTTTAACTGAGATTTTTCGTCCTGACAGGACACAACCATGCCGGTTGGTAAATGCGTAATACGGATAGCCGATTCAGTTTTGTTAACGTGCTGCCCGCCCGCGCCGCTGGAGCGATAGGTGTCGATCCGCAGATCAGTATCCTTGATTTCGATTTGCACATCGTCGATCTCCGGTAAAACGGCAACTGTAGCCGCGCTTGTATGAATGCGTCCCTGCGATTCTGTTTCCGGCACACGCTGCACGCGATGTACACCGCTCTCGTATTTAAGACGGCTAAACGCGCCGCGTTTTCCGCCAATTGAAAGCACAACTTCCTTTACACCGCCCATATCGGTCATATTGCTGGAAAGATATTCCATCTTATATCCGTTGCGTTCGGCATATCGCAAATACATACGCAACAAATCCGCGCCGAACAGCGAAGCTTCGTCGCCGCCCGTTCCAGCGCGGATTTCTAGAATTACGTCTCGATCATCATTTGGATCTTTCGGTAGCAACAAAATATGGAGTCTGTTGTCGAGTTCTTCCAACTTTGTCTCGAGTTCTTCAATTTCGAAATGAACCAGTTCTTTCATCTCGTTGTCGAGATGATCGTTTAGCATCGCTTTGCAGTTTTCAAGGGATAATTGCACAGTGGAATATTCGTCAAACGCAACAACAATCTCTTCCAAAGAGGCTCTTTCTTTCACCATATCACGCCATGCATCGCGGTCTTCCAACGCATCCGGCGCGGCGAGCTTCTCAGAGAGAAATTCGAAACGTTGTTTAATTCCCTGTAGTTTGTCGATCATTGCCCCTCCGTAGTTTGAGCCATTTTTGTGTTCGCTCCGGCTCGTTTCCCACAGAACACGATTGCGTTCTATGGGAGCATCATTTTTTTATGGTTCTATTACCAGTACGCGCGGATTTCCACCCAGGTCAGACAGAACACTTGACTTCGCATCAAAAAGCGACGCTACCGATTCCGCCTGCGTACTGCCGATTTCCAGTAACAATATCCCTTCCGGATTGAGATACGGCTTGTATTCGTTTGCAATTCTCCGATAAATGTCAAGTCCATCTTCCCCGCCGAAAAGCGCAATTTCCGGCTCAAACGAAACTTCCTTTTGCAGGTTTTGCATGTCTTCTTTCGTCAGATACGGCGGATTGCATGTGATAATGTCAAATTTGCCGTCTATCTGCTCGAATAGATCGCTCTCAATAAATGATATATCTACTTCGTTCAGTTCCGCATTTTCTTGGGCTAAGGATAGTGCTTCCGAGCTGATATCAGACGCTGTCACGTGTGCCTTTGCAATCTTTGAAATAGACACCGCAACGCATCCGCTGCCCGTACAAAGATCTAAACAGGTCTTTTTATTATGTTCGTCAATCAGCTTAATTGCCGTTTCAGCAAGCAGTTCTGTATCCTGACGCGGTATCAGAGCGCGTTCGTCAACATAAAACGGCAACCCCATAAACGACCATTCGCCAAGGATATACTGCAAAGGTTCGCCGGATAGTCTTTGATCCAGAATATCGCCGATCATCGAAATCTGTTCCTCTGTAACCTGCGCCCAGGTATGCACCATTAGCGCGGCGGGTTCTGCTCCAATGACGGCCGCAACAATCAATTTTGCTTGCTGGGCCGCTTCTTCGCCTGCTACTGGTTCAAGTCGAATTTTTGCGAGACGAACCATTTCGGAAACCGATATCGTCAAGACTGATCAGACTCCTCTTTCACGTTCTCTTCCGGTTGTGTTTCTTCTTTTGCGGGAACTACTCCGTCATAAATCGCCAATTCAAATGCTTTGATCGCAACTTCAATCATTGCCGGTTCCGGTTCGCGTGTTGTCAAATATTGCAGTCCTAATCCAGGCGCGCGAATGATTCTCGCCCAAAGTGCATCCGAAGCGGCGGCAAGTTTCAAAACTTCATATGCCAGCCCGGCTACCAGCGGAAGAAAAATCAGTCTTGTCAGCACACGTAATAAGAGGTTTTCCGCATACGGCAAAACGGCAAAAAACAGAATCGACACCGCCATAACCAGAAACAGATAATTCGTGCCGCAGCGTGCATGCAACCGCGAGTATTTCATTGCGCTTTCCGGCGTAAGCGGTGCGTCGTGCTCATAGCAGGCAATCGTCTTGTGCTCCGCTCCGTGGTACATATAAACGCGACGAATATCTTTCATGAATGAAATCGCGGAAATATAACCTAGGAATATCGCGAGACGCACAAATCCTTCAACAAGGCTTTTCCATATGCGCGGCGTTGCGTCGCTCCAGTGAATCAACTGCGTTACCAATGACGGCAACAAAACAAACAGGCCAATGGCAAGCGCAACCGCAAAAACGATGGCAACAACAATTGCGATATCCATCACATCTTTGCCGGTTTTTTCCGCCAGCCATTTTTCAAAGCGGCTCGGCTCTTCCTCGATTGCTTCGCCATAGAGCTCCGCCGAGCGCGTCATCATTTTCATTCCCGTCGAAAGAGAATCGATAAACGCAACAACGCCGCGAACGACCGGCCACTTTAAAATCGGACTTTTGCTGATTTCTTTTTTGGGCGTGTACTCC
>QKAN01000122.1 GCA_003246365.1 Clostridia bacterium | reverse complement strand
GGGACCTTTCACACATACTAGCATATTTTACACGATTTGGTTGTGAACCGGCTGTGAATCTCCCGCGAACGGCGGGTTAAGAAATCTGCGAAATATCGTGCGTTACCGTCACAATGCAACAGAAGATTTTCCTTTGTTGAGAATTCGCAAATTGACGGTTTTGATTGACTCTACTGAACGTTGAAATCGAATGTTTCAGGCGCATTTGCTTTTTTCCACAGAAGTATCGTAAAATGTTGAGAAATAGTATAGTTCTTCAGAAGAATTCGATCGCTTCACATCGTCTGGCAATTATTCGGCCGCAGTTGCCGAGAAGGGAGTCTGCTCCAATATGTATGATATTCCTGTTTCCCTGCTGCTTGGATATCTGATTGGGTGTATCAATCCCGCGTGGATCATTTCCAGATACAAGAAGATCGAGTTGCGACGGGAAGGCACAAAGAACCTCGGCGCAACCAATGCATTTCTAACGCTCGGGAAAGTCATCGGCGTGCTGGTTCTGTTCTTGGATATCAGTAAGGCATATGTCGCCGTCATTCTTGCAAAGGCGCTGTTTCCTCAATTTGCGCTTGCGGGCATACTCGCGGGGAGCACGGTCATGCTGGGGCATATGTTCCCGTTTAACCTGGGCTTCAAGGGTGGAAAGGGTTCTGCGTGTCTCGCCGGTGTGGTCATTGCGCTGGACTACCAGCTTTTTCTCGTCCTGCTGTTGATTGGATTTGCGATTGCGTTTCTGGTGAACTATCACTGGGCTTTGCCCGTTTCCGCCGCAGCGATGTTCCCCTTTACATACGGGCTAACAACGCAAAGCAGCCTGAATTGTTCGATTCTGCTGGTTCCCTGCCTGTGCCTGATTCTGAAGCATTCGGAGAACTATCGCCGCGTCCGCGAAGGCACGGAGCCGACGATACGCCGATATCAAAAGAAATCGCATCTGTAAACACAAATCAACCAACGCATCTGACTTTTTGCAATAAATAGAAAGTCCCGACTCAAACGCTTCTCTCTCTATGTTGAGCAGAAGCGTTTTTCGTGTGTTGCGCGAGCGCGAGTATCTTTTTCCACAATTTTGGCGTAAAATGTGGATAACATTGCGAGTTGTTCGGAGGAATCCATATGATACACATCTATTGCGGAGACGGAAAAGGAAAAACCACCGCTGCGATCGGGCTGATCTGCCGCCACGTCGGCACGGGCGGCAAGGCGGTACTCGCGCAGTTTCTCAAGAGTACGCCAACCGGCGAGCTCGCGAGCTTGAATACCCTCGGCGTGCCGATCTATCGCAACGAGCTGCCGCATGGGTTCTTCCCAAATATGAGCGATGAGATGAAGAACGCCGTCCGCGAAATGCACGATAAAACACTCGCGGAAGTGACGCAGCTTGCGCGAGCAAACATGTGTTCACTTCTCGTGCTGGACGAACTTTGCGCCGCGCTGTCGCTGGGATTGATCGACCGGGATGCGGTGCTATCTCTGCTGGACGACCACGGTAACGCCGAGCTGGTCATCACGGGGCGCGATCCGGAACAAGCCCTGCTTGATCGCGCAGATTACATCACCGAGATGAAGCTCGTCCGACATCCTTATGAGAAGGGCGTGCAAGCGAGGAAGGGAATCGAGTTTTGATTGTTTCACGGGAAACAAAATGCACCGCTCATCGGTGCATTCTTTCTGCTCGGTTCATCTTTTTGCGATAGAATTTTAAATGTAATCTACGACAGAAGGAAGAAATGTGATGGAGAAACACCAAATCAAAAGAATCAAGCTGTTACCGGATCAGATCGACAACTGCTTCCGCGGCAAGAAGATTTCGCAATATGCGTTTTTGATCATCACGGTGGTGACGATCGTCCGTAGCCTGATCCACGTGTTTGCGCCGGACGGCGGCGCACAGAGCATCGCGACAATCCCGCTGGATGCCTACTCTACGGAGGCCGCAGCGACGGTGATTCTGATCTTCTCCTTCTGGGGTCTTTCACAGCTGCTGATGGGTCTGGTGTACATCGGCGTCTACGTCAAATATAAGTCGCTGATTCCGATGATGTATGTGCTGTTGATCATCGAATACGCCATGCGCATCGTCATCGGGCAAATGAAGCCGATCGTTACCACGGGCACCGCGCCCGGGAGCATCGGCAGCTGGGTGATGGTGCCGCTGTGCATCGTTCTTTTGATTCTTTCTCTCCTGCCGGGCAAGGCAGTCATGCAAGAAGAAGCATAAAATAAAAGAGCCGTATCGCACAACGCGAAACGGCTCTTTTATTATTCTATCGTCTCAAACAAACAGGCTATACGTCACAATATCCTGATACTTCCCGAACTTCATGCCGACCTCCGGCACGGTTCCGCAGAAATCGAACCCGAATTTACTTGCATCTAGCCACGCTTCTAGCAGTTATCAGGGAATTGAGTTTTGATTGTTTCACGAAAAACAAAAGTGAATCAGAAGATCCCCTTTTATTGATTTTGTTTCGTTCTTCTGTTTTTGCTCGAAATATCGGCTTTAATATCTGAAAGCTGTTTCTTCTGAGCTTCGTCCGTTGTAGTTTTTTCTTTCTCCGAAACAATATCTAGAATCGTATCTCCAAGTTTCGTGATCACTTTCTTATGCTTAGGAATCAACTCTTTTATCATATTCTGAACGTCATTCTTTGATGCAACTTTTTTATCATCTACATGATTTCTTTTTTCCATAGACTCCCCCATCTTTATCGAAATGTTATTTTGAACGCACTTACAATAACAGCTATCAACTAAACACGCAACCAACAATAACTAAATAATTCTAGCTTTTTGCATACCATTTTAAGTGTATTCCTCAAACCTTCAAAGAATACGTCACAATATCCTGATACTTTCCGAACTTCATGCCGACCTCCGGCACGGTGCCGCAGAAATCAAACCCGAACTTTTCGTGCAGCTTGCAGCTGGCCTCGTTTCCGGCGGTGATGACCGAGACGACCGTGTGTGTGCGCGGATCGGCTTTTGCGAGGTCGAGGATAAACGCCATGAGTTCGGTTGCAATGCCGCGCTTGCGGTAATCGGGAGAGATATAGATCGAGAGTTCGACGGTGGACTTATACGCTTCCTTTTCGCGATAGGAAGAAAGGCTGCTGTAGCCCGCGACGCGTCCGTCGATCTCCACAACGTAGAGCGGGTGGTTCTCCACATTGTGCCGGTCGAGCCAAAGCTGCCAGTCGGCAAGCGTGCGTGGATTGAGGTCCAACGTGGAAACCCCGTTGACCACCTCGTAATTATAGATATCCAGCAGTTCCTGCAGGTCTTTCTGTTCCGCTTTCCGAATCAACATTGGCTTCGCCTCTTTTTTGCTTTAATTTGTTCCATTATATAGAAAATCGAATCTTTTGCAATCAAAAAAGCCTTTCTTCTCAGAAAAGCTTAATTTCATAGTTTCAATTCAATTCTAGTGAGAAAATCTTATACTTTCAAAGTGTAAGTTCTTTTTCATACTTTTCTTTCAAGAAAAGTATGTCACCCTGCTGAACGGCGAAACGCGGAGGCGAAGCACCGCCTGAATCTGGTCGAAGGGAATGCTGCCGACGGTCTCGAGCCGGCTGTCATACATCTCGTCGCGGTTGTCGCCGAGCACAAAGACGCTGCCCGCGGGTACTTCGACGGGCGGCATGTCCCCAACGTAGTTGACGGTATAGCTGCTCTCGTCGAGCGGAATGCTGTTGATGAAAACGTGTCCTTCCACCAGTTCCACGGTCTCGCCCGGCATGCCGACAATGCGCTTGATGAACAGCCCGTCCTTGGTGGAGAACAGCACGATATCGCCGCGCTCCGGCATGCGGATGAACTTACCGATCCGGTCACAGAGCACCACTTCACCACTGCTGAGCGCGGGCGCCATGCTCTCGTCTACAATCTTGAGCGGATAGAGCCAAATAAAAAACACAAGGCACAGGACGGCAACCGTGACCAGCACGGAAAACAGCCATCCGAGGCGTCTTGCATTTCGATAGGTTCGCGCGCGCCCTTCGCTGCGGCGGCGCCTGCGCGTCTCACTCACTGGTAGCTCACCCGCG
>QKAN01000073.1 GCA_003246365.1 Clostridia bacterium | reverse complement strand
GACCAGCACAAGCACCGCCACGACGATGATTGCAAGAAATGCAACGCCCATGCCGCCGAGAATCAACTTGCGTTTGCGCGCCTTTGCGCGGCGCGCGTTCGCGCGCTTGGCGGATGTCTGCTCCGCGCTGCGATTCGGCGCCTGATAATATTCCGTTTGTCCGTTTGCTGAGCGAACGGGGCGGCTTTCTGAACGGCTGCCGCTACGGTTGCCATTTTGATTGGCGGATTTGGTTGTGTCGGGCAATCCCGAATATTTTTCGTACATAGTCGTCCTTTACGCGATTCGATGTTTGTCGTACTATTCAAATATGTAATTGATTATACACACTCGCCAGAACGCAAGCAACAGTTTACGGCTGCTTTGCGATGCATGACATTAGCATGTTTTATAAATTTTTATTTCTGGTTTTGGTGAAGTATGAGTAATTTTACTATTTCATGCGTATGATAGATGAATACACAAAAACAGCAGGAGGTGATTGGCACTTGACTGAGAAACAAATGATAGCCGGATTGAAGGCGGGGGATGAGCACGCACTCGATGCGGTGATTCTATCTTACTCAAGACTGCTTTGGAGTATTGCACGCGCCGTACTGCACAATGTCGGCACAACGCAAGATATGGAGGAATCTGTCGCGGACGCATTTATACAGCTCTGGAAGAGCAGTAAATCAATCGATGAGATGCGCGGAAGCGTCAAAACATGGCTCTGTGTTGCGGTCAAAAGCCGTGCAATCGACCGCTATCGCAAAATCATTCGAAATAATGAGGTTGGATTTGAGGAGCAACTTGCATCGTGCGGAGCAGGATTGCTGGATCAAACAATGGACGCCGTATTGCAGCGCGAATTGCTCGCCGCCATCCATGCGTTGGGTGAGCCGGATCGCGAGATTATCTTGCGGCGTTTCTATTATCAACAAAAGCCAAAGCAGATTTCCGTTGCGCTGGATTTAACGGTCAAACAGGTTGAGAACCGAATTTTTCGATCGAAACAGAAGCTTAGAGAACAACTGGAAGGAGGCGCAACATGCAACGGGTAAACGATGGTTACAATAAAAAGCACTTGGGAAATATCAGAAGAAGAGTTCAGGACGAACTGGGTGTATCATTTTCGCACAGAACGCATAGCAGCCGCATGAAGCGCATTGCCATCGCTTTTTCGGTGTTTGTCCTGAGTGTACTGTTTGGTACGTCCGCGCTCGCTATGGGCGTTCCGGAGGTGAACGCGTTACTGTATTACGTCATGCCGGAAACGGCACAATTCTTTAAGCCGGTACAGATGAGCGATATCGATCAGAACATTGAAATCAATGTGGAAAGCGCATATGTGCATGGTTCAAAAGCTGAGATTCTGGTTTCTGTTCGTGATTTAGACGGGGATCGTTTGGATGACTCGATCGACTTTTATGATTCATATGATCTCCGCACAGGTTTTGACAGCGTTGGCACCTGCAATCAGATCGGTTATGATGCCTCAACAGGAACGGCTACGTTTTTGATTGAGATAAGCAGTATGAATTCCGACGACTTAATCACCGGCAAGAAGATCACACTATCGTTTCAGACGATCTTGAGCGGGAAGGAAACAAAAATGGCAGTTCCGATCCAAATGGATTGGAGTTCCCTTTCGAACGAAGTCATAACGGAAAAAGCGGAACACAGCGATGCAATGTTGCTCGTACCGGGCGAAGAGATATTGAAGATCATGGATGGATTTATGATCACCGGGGTCGGTTATGTTGGCGAACAATTGCATGTTCAGCTATGCACACCGCGGCGACATCAATTCGATGATCATGCTGCACTGTACTTGGAAAATGAAGCAGGAGCAATCATTCTAGCAAATTCAATTTATCGCGGAGGCTACATTAGCGGAGATCCGGAGTCGTACAAGCGGGCAGATTACATCGACTTTGTCTTTGACGTGCCGAATGATCTACTGTCAGATTATAAATTGTATGGCGACTTTTACAGCGCGACTACACGCATAGACGGAGACTGGAGCATCACGTTTCCGCTGGAAAACAATTGAAATGTGCAAAAAACAAACGAGCACCCGCATGGGTGCTCTTTGTTGCTTCGCTCGCCTTTACGGCATCTCATACACCGTCATGAACTCCGATCCGAATGCCTGCTGGGATACAATCTTTTCCAATCCGCTCAGGTACACATCCAGCCCATAGGCCAATATCCACTGCTGTCGCGGTTCCTGCGTTTTGTCGCTGCAAATCTGGATGCCGCGCGGATTGATCATCAGATAGTCCGCGCCGCGGGCGATCGTATAACTTCCGACAAACACCAGCCGCATGCGCTCCTTGTACGATTCCGGCAGGATATTATACGCCTTCTCCAGGCCGTCACCGGTGTACCATTCCGCGGCTGTGACGCTGATTTGTTCGTCCGAGTCTACGGTGTCGATCAGCTTCATGAGCGTCTGCGCCTGCGAAACATTCCAGTAATCGAGGTCATACTTTGCGCCGGGATTGCTTCCCGCAAGCGCGTTGTAATACACAAACTGGAACGGGTGACTCAACACAACAATCGCGAGCATCGCGAGAAGCTGCGCGCCAATCGCGCCATAAGCGAGCCATTTCCGCTTGCCTTTCAGCAGATCGACCAGCGTCTTAAGCCCGTAAACGGCAAACAGCAGGAGAATGCCATAGAGAAAATAGAAGTGCCGCCAGCTATCGTATAGGATCGGGCGCGTGATCATCGCAAACCCAAGAAACATCCATACGAAGGCAAGCATGACCAGATAGTATTTTTGCTCGCCCGCGAACAGCTCGTTTGCCTTGCCGCGAAACGGCTGAATCAGCGCGGCGACGTTGCCGACGAGCATCAGCACAAGCACGAGCAGCGGCGTTGTAATCGCGATCATCACGGGGATATAGTGCCACGGCACCGGACGCTGTGTATAACCCATATAGAACACATAGCCCGGCCAGTCCGAGAAGTTGGAAGAGCGCGAATAGACATACCCCAGATATTTGAGTGGATCCGCCCAGAGTCCCGGCGTCAGCGCGGCATAGAACGCGACGAATCCGACGAGCGCGAGCAATCCCAATAAAAACGTCCTCATGCTCCATTCACGCCGAACGAACAGCGTGACCAGATATAGCACGCCGCACAGTCCAAAGAACGCAAGACCTGTGATGCGCATATTCGCCGCCAGTGCGCCAAAGAGCGCAAACAATAACGTCGCGCCGACGGTCTTTTTCTCGATAAACCGAATCGCAAACCATAGGCACCATAGAATCATGGTCATCGCCATGATGTCCTTGTTGTTGTAGTGCGATTCCGCAAAAAAGCGCGGGCTGAGGTAGAGAAGCAGGCTCGCGACGATACCGTATCTCCAGTTTTTCGTCAAGTACGACGCGATGAAGTAAATCGCGACAACACCCGTCATGAACACGAGAAACGTGTAACCGTGCCAGAGCAGCATCAGCGTGCGCGCGCCGCCTTCGCCGTAGTTGAAAAACAAAGCGGGCGAGAAGGGGTAGTAGACCGATTGGCCGTGGTCGATATCGACGTTCTCACTTGCGTCGAGGAAGACAAGTCCGGTCGAAGACTGCTCCGGCTCCGCGTCCTCGCCGAGAACAAGCCCGATGTATTCGCGCACATTAGAGCCCAGCACGCGAATCTCCGTCTGCTCGTCCCAAGGCATGCCGTAATCCGGCGTCGCGATCAACCCGAATGCGGTCATCACAAGGAACAGAATCACAATGATCCATCGATAGGTTTTTTTGGTTTGCTGCATGAACATAACTCCCATATTAGAATGCGTGTAGAAAAGTAGCATAGAGCGGTTGATTGTTTATATACGATACTACTTTATCCTAATTTACGTCGAAGTCAACGAAATATTCACCAATCCGGCGACTTAAATTTAGAAACGCGTTAAGTCGGCCACTGTCGTTTGTTCGACGATATCTGCCTTTTTCGCCCTCTGGTCAAGCGGACGATTCGCGATATGATGAAACTGTATTGGTTTGCGCACAAATAACTTCGCAGGAGGCAAACGGGTGAAAAAAGCAGTCAACATCATACTTTGGATCTTCTCGGT
>QKAN01000002.1 GCA_003246365.1 Clostridia bacterium | reverse complement strand
GATTGGTGCCATCATGCTGCTCTCCGCGTCCCTCATCTGGGGCGTTGCATTTGTTGCGCAGAGCGCAGGCATGCAATATGTCGGTCCCTATACATTTACCGCCACACGGAGCGTGCTTGCTGCGCTTGGGCTTGGCGTACTGATCCTGATCCTCGATAAAACGGGCATGAAGTCGAAGAATACCGACAAAAAAGTACTCTGGCGCGCGGGTATCATCCTCGGCGTCGTGATGACGATTGCCAGCAATCTCCAGCAGGTGGGGCTTTTGACTACGTCCGCGGGCAAAGCCGGTTTTATCACCTCGCTCTATATCGTGCTTGTGCCGATGTTTGGGCTGTTTTTGAAACGCAGACCGCATCCGATGACCTGGATCAGCGTGCTGATCGCCTTGGTCGGCTTGTATTTCCTCTCGATACGCGGCGATTTCACAATGAGTCAGGGCGACCTGCTCGTGCTTGCGTCCGCGCTTGCGTTCACGGTGCAGATTCTGCTCGTAGATCACTATTCGCCAAAGGTCGATATCATTCGTCTCAATTGCATCCAGTTCAGCGTGATGGCGATCCTTTCGTTTATACCGATGATGGTATTGGAGCAGCCGAAGATGTCTGCTATCTCAGATGCGTGGCTGACCATCGTATATGCGGGTCTATTCTCCGGCTGCGGCGCATATACGCTGCAGATGATGGGGCAACGGCGGGTGGAGCCTGCGACCGCATCGCTGCTGCTCAGCCCGGAGAACGTGTTTTCTGCGCTTGCGGGCTGGGTGATTCTCGGCCAAACGTTGAGCCTACGGGAGCTGTTTGGTTGCGCGCTTGTGTTTGCGGCGATCATTTCTTCTCAGCTGCCGTGGAGAAAGTGGTTTGGTAACCGCGCGGTTGCACCGGAAGCAATTCCGGTTCTGGCATCTGAAATCGAGGCGGTGCAGGCGGAGACCGTGCAGAGCGAGATCTGACAAGACTACAATCAGAAAGAAAGCAAGGTGTATCGCCTTGCTTTTCTTGTGGTTTTCCGTATGATGATACTATGCAAAACGAAGATCGAAACGCGCGAACAACAGAAGAATTAAATGATAAGCTCCTCGTCGTCTCCGTAAGTACGCACACGCGTCTCGGAGACGTGCTGGAGTTCGCGTTGTCGGAGACTGACTTTGAGACGCTCGACGTTGAGAGCTTTTTTCGCGTCAATCACAATAATCGTCGCGTGCTTTTTGCTGTCAGCACGGATGCGACGGGCGAGAACGTGAGACTACGTGAACTTGCGGCAAATCTAAAAGCAAATGCGCTCGAACACTGTGTCTGTGCGGCGATTGCGGACGGCGCAACAGGCGGGGAAGCGCACATGGACATGATTCGCCTGTTGCGCGCGGCAAATGCCGCAGGCGCAAGTATCATCGCACAGCCATTGCTGGAAAGTGGACGCGAGCTGCGGCGGTTCGCGCACGGCAAAGAGGCGCCGTTTGTGCAGTATCGCATGCAGGCACAAGATTTGGTCATACGGCTCCGTACGGCGCAAACAGAATTTATCATGAGTCCGCGCGTGCGGCTTATCACTGCGTTAGAAGGCGGCGCCGCGCATGATTGGCGCGAATACCTCTCGCGATTGATCGAACAGAACGACGGCGAGCTACTAGATATCGGAGAAACAGACGAAACCATACTCCTCTGCGAAAACACGGAAGGCCTGCCGGACGAGAAGACGCTATCACTCCTAGCTGGTTCCGGTAGGTTGCGGATATTGCTTGCTTCACCAACCACTGGAAGCGAACTATATCTTGCCTGTCTGATCGAGCGTGCGTGCCTTCGCGGGGACTATTTGCTCCCGCCGCGTGCTGCGCTCGTGTTTGACGGCCTGAGTGCTGTTGAGGTTATGGCGAGCAAGGTGGAGATGGATCGAGTGAAGTATTTAGCAATATAATTAAGAAACGAGGATAGTTAAGCGTGAATGACAGTTGGAAAAAGGCGATAAACTTATTATTGGAGGTTAGCTCAAACTCGATCATTGATATGGTAATCTCAACGTTAACATCAGTGGACAGATTATACAGATTTGAAGCAAAGCAATGGAGACTTATCATAACTATTGGTCCGATTATATTATTTTCATTAATTAATGGCGTGTGTTTGAATCAAGTAAACTCATTATTACTGAGTGAAACGCAGATAATGTATACTTTTTCTGCTATGTCACAGGTAGTTGCTGGTGTTCTTGGACTCACAATAACAGCAACAGTCTTTTTTAATCAAAGAGTAGAAAAAATATCTCAACAGAATAAAGAACAAATAGAAGCATATGATGATATTAAGAATATAAATCACTTTTTCTTAACTTGCATATCTATTGTAAGCGTAATATCAATAATTCTATGTTTTGCAAACATCTGCTTTTATGGACAGAAGTCAGTTGATTTGTTTTTGCAAAAATTTATTCTCAATGAAACCCTATTCTTGGTAATTTTCAATATTTGCTTGATCGTCTTATATGGTATTGACTTGTTGAATGACAATCGTGTGATAAAAATGCTAGTTGCTTCAAAGAAGAAGTTAGAAAATCAATTTAATGTTGACATGACCGAGGAAAACAAAGACCATGGAGATTTAGCTGAATTTTTAGGTATATATAATGATATCGAGAGGCTGGTTCATAATAAAACCATCAAAGAAGTCAGAAAATTTAGCAACTCGCAGCATTCGAATCAAGATTTCTATACGGCCTTGAAAATTCTTGTATCGAACGAAGAGGTTTCACCTGAGCTAGCAAAAAGAATTCTGAATATTAGACGATACAGAAATGCGCTAGTACACGGAAGAGATTTTTTTGTTGCTAAGGAAATTCAGAACGAATTAGTGGATATTTATAGCCAGCTAAAAGCACAACTTGGGATAGATAAATAGAAACATTCCCAAAGTAAATAATCGAGATGGATTATTTGTAAGAACATGCTTTAATTAGTTGTTTCCGCTTAAAGGAATACTTGCCATTGAAATAATTAACGTTGTTGAGACATCAGCGTATTTTGCTGAGATGGAGCGGGTGAAGGGGATGTTTGCTAGAAAAAACCTCGCATCGCTACGAGGCTTTGATTCACTTTATGTTTTGTAGAACTATGTTGTATTTGTTTGTCGCGAGCTCGCTTTTCTCGCCTTTTTTGCAGAAGTCGAGCTTAGCGAGTTTTGCGTGCGGGCGCTCAACGACGATCTGCCCGTCTTTTAACTTGGATCGCAGCACGGAAAGCGCATCCTGAAAGCGCGGGTCACGCTTTGCCGCGTCGTAAAACGAGAGAACGTAGACATAATAGAACAGGTTATAGTTCAAAAACGGGAACGACACCTGATGAAACAACGTGCCGATGCCGTAGTGGCAAGGCCCGAGCGGCGCGCGCGTCACCCAGTGCGAGAGCAAAAACTCGACTGCGCGATCCAGCCGATCGTCCGCGTTCAACAGAGTTGTTTGGCGGAACACGTCCAACGCGGTCAGCGTCGGTCCGGGATTCGACGCCTCGGTTTCCGGCCCGTGTCCGAAAAAGAACTTGTTGCAGCGCCAGCCGCCGTCTTCATATTGCGTGTCGAGCAGGTGTGAGAGCGTCGCTTCCAGTCGGCTGTCCTGCGCAAAACCGAGCGCGCAGAGCGTCTTTGCCGCATGAATTGTTTGGCAGGGGAAGATGCTGCTCTTGGGAACGAGTGAAAACCTGCCATCCGGCCGCTGTGCCTGCCAGATCAGAGCGCTCGCGCCATCCAACATCGGGTGCGACAGATCCAAGCCAAGCTCCGCCAACGTGTAGGCAGCCTCCAATGTTGAAAACGGTCCGCCTTTGATCAGGTTGCCATCCGGCGTCGCCCAGAGGTCGCCGCCGTTGTCACGGCTCCTATCAATAATATATTGTATATCGTAAGAATTATTCATAAAATAGCCTTTCTTTTATTACAAAAGTGCTATAATAGAAGCAGTCCATCCGTTATTAGCGGAACGCGCTTCACGATGAAAGCTTTTTCTCATATAGAAAGAACAACCCCTTGCGATAGACGATCTCGCCTGCTTTTTCGTATCCGCGGGATTCGTACAGATGCAGCGCT
>QKAN01000005.1 GCA_003246365.1 Clostridia bacterium | reverse complement strand
ATCTGCAGCTAAAGTCACGCGGATTACCGGTAAAGAATATTTGTAAATAAATAAATTGAACGGAACAAGAGAGAAGGCGTTTGACAAAATGAAAGTATATCTCGATAATGCTGCGACAACTATGGTTCGACAGGAAGTCGTGGACGCGATGATTCCTGCTTTTACAACCTATTATGGAAACCCGTCCAGTCTGCATGAATATGCGCGCGAAGCGGAACAGCTTCTGGACAGCGCGCGTGCGGATGTTGCCGCGGTAATCGGCGCGAAACCAGAAGAAATTATCTTTACCGGTGGCGGATCGGAAAGCGACAATATGGCGCTTCGCGGTGCGGTAGCGGCCAAAAAGAAAATAGGAAAACATGTTATTACCTCCGCCGTGGAACATCATGCCGTACTTTATACGTTGCAGGCAATGGAAAGAGAAGGCATTGTAGATCTAACGATTCTGCCTGTGGATGAATACGGAATTGTGAGTGCTGAAAGCGTCGCCGCCGCATTGCGCGATGATACGGTGCTGGTTTCGATCATGTTTGCAAACAATGAAGTCGGATCAATAAATCCGATCGCAGAAATCGGCAAGATCTGCCGCGATAAAGGTGTTTTATTCCATACGGATGCCGTGCAGGCAACAGGACATGTTCCTGTAAACGTCGTTGAGATGAACATCGATATGCTGTCCGTTTCGGCACATAAATTTCATGGTCCCAAAGGCGTTGGCGTTCTATACTTGAGAAAAGGCGTCAGAATTCCTTCACTCATTATTGGAGGCGGGCAGGAAAGAAAACGCCGCGCTGGAACAGAGAATGTTCCCGGTATCGTTGGCTTGGCTACCGCGTTGAAACTGGCGAACGAACACATGGCGGAAAACGCGGTTCGAATCGGCGCCCTGAGAGACAAACTGATGAAGGGCATTGCAGATACGATACCGGATGTGAAGTTAAACGGCCATCCAACGAAAAGACTGCCGAACAACGTGAACTATAGTATCCGATATATCGAAGGCGAAAGCATTTTGCTTATGCTGGATATCAACGGGATTGCCGCTTCTAGCGGTTCCGCGTGTACGAGCGGTTCGCTTGATCCCTCGCACGTGCTGCTCGCAATGGGACTTCCGCATGAAATTGCGCACGGCTCTTTGCGGTTGACTCTTTCTGAGTTTACAACGGAGGAAGAGATTGATTATGTATTGGATCTGCTTCCGCAAATAGTACAGCGGCTCAGAGATATGTCCCCGTTGTATCCGAAACAGAAATAAATTGACCGGCGGCAAAATTGCACGCTGATAACAAAGGAGAGAATTATATGTATACAGAACGCGTGATGGATCACTTTAAAAATCCGAGAAACGTCGGTGAAATTGATAATGCCAGCGGAGTCGGGACTGTCGGTAACGCTAAGTGCGGCGATATCATGCAGATTTTCCTCGATATCGACGAAAACGAAGTGATTCGCGATGTCAAGTTTAAAACATTTGGCTGCGGTGCTGCCGTTGCAACAAGTTCCATGGCAACAGAAATGATTAAGGGCAAACATGTTGACGAAGCATTAAAGATTACGAATGCCGCGGTTGTAGAGGCGCTTGAAGGCTTGCCGCCGCAGAAAATTCACTGCAGCGTACTTGCGGAAGAAGCGGTCAAGGCGGCGATTGAAGACTATATTAAAAAGCGCGACGAGTCGAAATAATTTGGCTTTTCTGTCAGGTTAAATCATTGAAGTTAATAAAAAGAGCGTAAGTTCGCTCTTTTTGTTTATTTAAACCGTTTCGATGTTAATTTAACACATGTCAGATACGGTTTTGCATAATTGACACAATCGTAAGTCTTGACGATGTTTGTAGAATACGATAGTATTAATTTTGATATTAAAGAAGGGTACAGGTTATTTAAATATGAGCAGCAGTTTTACCGAAGGGCTTTCGAGCTTTTTCAGCAGCTACGGTCTTCTTATCGTCCTCATGGTCGCGATGTTTGCCATCATGATCATCCCGCAGCGTCGTCGCGATAAGAAAGTAAAAGATATGCTTTCCAGCCTCAAGGTCGGTACACGCGTACGCACCATTGGCGGAATCTACGGAACCATCTCCAGCATCAAGGAAGACACGGTCATCTTGATGGTGGGGCCAGATAAAGTAAAACTCGTCTTTGCTCGCGGCGCAATTGCGCAGGTCGAGGATGCAGGCGTTGAAAATGAAATGACGCAGGAAGTTGTAAAATAACGAGTTCGAACAATCAGAGCGCCCGCATGAAAGTGTGGGCGCTCTTTTTCTTTAGAATCAAACGAATGCCTCTTTCAGAACATAATTCGTACTTCTTCTTAAACATTTGATTCTGAGTTCGTGATTTATATTAGAAATTGAGATGAAGATTGGAAGAACACAATGTGAACGAACGGCAAACTCCGGCTGAAAGGACAAAATCACTGTTTTCTTGAGCGCATTTTTGATATAATCGCTTTGAGGTGAATGCCATGACTGACGATAGAAGAGATACACAACAATTTGAAATTCCTCGAGAGAAGCGCAGCCCGCGCGAGACACTGCTCAATGTTTATGCTGCAATGCGTGAAAAAGGATACGATCCCGTTAACCAGATTGTTGGTTATTTGCTTTCTGGAGATCCTACGTATATCACAAGCTACAACAACGCGCGATATTTAATTTCCCGTATTGAACGCGATGAATTACTCGAAGAGCTCGTTCGCACATACGTGGAAGGGAAATAAAGCGAATGCTTCGTATACTAGCGTTTGATATTGGAGAAAAGCGAATTGGTGTTGCGGTCAGCGATCCGCTTGGGATAACTGCTCAAGGCATCGAAACTTACCACAGAACCGATGATCCGGAACAGGATGCAGCGTATCTGATTCGTCTTGCAAACGGATATAAACCGGTTAAACTTGTGTTCGGTATGCCGCGTAATATGGACGGCAGTTACGGCATGCAGGCGGAAACAACGCGTGCCTTTGCTGATCTTGTTTTGGCAAAGTGGGACGGCGATCATGCGTATCAGGATGAAAGATTGACCACCGCCAGCGCGAGACGCGTATTAATTGAAGCGGACATGCGCCGCGATAAACGCAAACAGGTAATCGACAAAGTGGCTGCAGTTTTAATATTGGAAAGCTATCTGAGCGCACACGGCAATACATAAAATAGTCAAAGAAGGAAGCGATACCTATGGAAGAGCAAAGCACCGTCATCGAACTCGTAGATGAAAACGGAAAACTCATTCAGTTTGATCTTGTCATGACGTTTGACTATGAAGGAAAACGTTATGCCGCGCTGTTACCTATTGATGAAGTAGAAGGCGTTGGGGAAGACGAGGTTGTTCTTCTTGAGGTCGTAAAAGATAAGAGCGGAGATAATTTCGTTTCCATCGAGAATCCGGTTTTACTCGACGAGGTGTTCAACGAGTTTATTGAGCTGTTTGATGAAATGGCCGACGGAGATGATGAAGACGGCGATGAGGAAGCGTAAACAAAACGACTAATTCACAAAAAAGCCGCTAATTATCTCATATTTTTACTTGCGCAGGCAAATTGCCCTGTGCTATAATACGCGAGGTATCACGCACCGATGTGGATCTTCCGGCTCGTGCCCGCTTAGCGGGTTACCGGGGGAGCGGAAACATCGGGAAGAAAAGAACGAGGAGGTTACTTTAACATGTCCGTGATTTCCATGAAGCAACTGTTGGAGGCCGGTGTACATTTCGGCCATCAGACCCGTCGTTGGAACCCGAAGATGAAAGAATACATCTTTACGGAGCGCAACGGCATCTACATTATCGACCTGCAGAAAACTGTAAAGAAAATCGAAGAGGCTTATAATTTCGTGCGCAGCGTTGCCGAAAATAATCAGTCTATTCTTTTTGTCGGCACAAAAAAGCAGGCGCAGGAATCCATCGAGCAGGAAGCAAAGCGTTGCGACATGTATTATGTCAATCAGCGTTGGCTCGGCGGTATGCTCACCAACTTTAAGACCATTCAGGGCCGTATCGCCCGTCTGCGTCAGATTGAGCAGATGGAAGAAAGCGGCGATTTTGATCTCCTCCCGACGAAGGAAGTCATTCAGC
>QKAN01000043.1 GCA_003246365.1 Clostridia bacterium | reverse complement strand
GCGTGGTTCGGCTCGGCGGCGCATACGATCCGGATGCGCAGGTGATGAGCGGCCCGCTCGTCGGCAAATGCGCGGAAGAGTTGTATGTTGATAAGTTTTTCATCGGAACCGACGGATACGACCCGAAACAGGGTTTTTCCAACATGGATATGCTGCGCGCAGAGGCTGTTCGCGCCATGGCGGCGCGCGCGGACAAACGAATTATCTTGACAGACGCAAGTAAATTTAACCGGCGCGGCGTGGTGCAACTCATGCCCGCACAGCAGGTAACGCACGTAATTACGGACACATTGCCGGATAATTGCCGCGAAACTTTGGAAAACAGCGGTGTGGAGATTATCCTTACCTAGTCTTAGAAAACCCAAGGAAGGAGCGGGGCTGAATGGATTTCTTTGCCAACAGGTATGAAGATTTCTGCGAGGCGATCGACAGATCGAATACGCCTGTGCTCTTCTGCGAGCGTTTTGACGAACGCAGCAGCATCTGGAATTTTAAAGTGCATACGCACGATTGCATTGAACTAATCTATTTTCTCTATGGCAATGCGCGGGTTATTACAGGGGAAACCAGCGTTCAGGCATCGTTTTACGACATGATCGTATACCCAAAAGGAAAACCGCATACGGAAAGCCTGCAATTTGACCACCATCAGGAGATCATCTGTTTGTGGGTGGATGTGCCCGGACTGGAACTGGACGACACGATACGGATTCAGGACAAAGACGCGCGCTTTAAATGGTTGCTGGAAAATCTGCACGCGGAATATAAGAGCAAAAATGCCTGCAAAACGCTCATTGATCACTATGTAAAAAGCATTTTTATGCTCATCGGCCGCTGCTATTATGAAAAACAAACGGAAAACGACATGGTCAGCCGTGTGATTCTCTACATGCAGGATCACCTGACCGAAAGTATCAGCGTGCAACAGCTTGCGGATATGGTCTATGTCAGCAAATCTTATCTGAGCCGCGCATTTAAACAAAAAACAGGTGTCTCGTTGATGGAATACCTCAATTCGCTTCGCATGGAGGCGGCAAAAACCATGCTTGCCGCGTCGAGCATGAATACGGAGGAGATTGCCTACCAGACGGGATATCACTCCACCAAGTTTTTTTATCGTGCATTTCGCGCCTACACTGGTATGTCTACGCGTGAATACCGTAACAAAGAGGCTTCGAATTGAAAAACAGGTTCACGATAATACACCTTTTGAACACACAAAACGGTTTTCGAACCGTTTTTTTTATGGTAGCATCGTTATAGAAACAAGCAGATTTGTTCTATTCACATTAGATTCACTTACATACGAAACTACCCATGAGGAAAAATAAAACATGAAAACGAAAATTGATCAGCTGCCGCTGAGTATTCGTGTTCAAAAATTAAAGGAAACCATGTTTGCCGAGGAACGGTTCATGTCGATCGAACAAGCGAAGATCGTCACGGACGTATACCGCGGCAACCCGGATCTGCCGAGAAACGTTCTGCGCGCACTGGCGCTGAAAGAAGCGCTCCGCCGCATTGAAATACGCATTACCGAAGGCGAACTGATCGTAGGAAACCGCACCACGGGTGTACGCGCCGGCGTCATTTTTCCCGAATCAGGTTTAAGTTGGGTCGATCGGGAAATCGACCAGCTGCCAACGCGTCCCCAGGACCCGTTCCAGGTTCGTGCGGAAGACGTCGCGGCGTTCAAAAACGAGATTTTCCCGTTCTGGCAGGGCAAAACGCTGGAAGACATTCTGGACGAGCGCATCGGCGGGGAAATGCGCGCAATCGGCAAGGTCGCAAAAATCAACCAGACCGATCATGCGCAGGGACATATCTGCCCGGACACGGAACGTTGGCTCGCCTATGGTCCCCAAGGTTTAATCGACATTGCAAAAGCCGACCGGCAGCAACATCCGGAAAACGAAGAGTTTTACGATGGACTGATTCTTTCGCTGGAAGGCGCTCAAATATTCATGCGTCGCTACGCCGCGCTGGCGCGGGACATGGCGGAAACCTCCGAGCACAAAGACGAGCTTTTGGAGATCGCCCGCGTTTGCGATGCGCTTTCTAATCGCGCGCCGGAAACATTCCGCGAGGCGGTGCAGGCAAGCTGGTTCCTGTATGTGATTTTGCAGATGGAGAGCAACGCTTCTTCCTTTTCGCCCGGCCGCATGGATCAGTATTTGTATCCGTTTTACCATAAGGACATCGAGTCCGGTGCGATTTCACAGGAATCCGCGCTGGAACTGATTGAATGTCTGTTCCTCAAGTTTAACCAGATTGTCTACTTGCGCAGCTCTTCCAGCGCGAAATACTTCGCAGGATTTCCGATCGGCTTTAACGTTGCCATCGGTGGACAAAACGAAACCGCAGAATCGGCGGAAAACGAGCTGACGTTCCTCTTCCTCCGCGCACAGGAGCATCTGCTTCTCCCGCAGCCGAATCTTTCGGCGCGCGTGTTTGCCGGTTCCAGCGAGCACTTTTTGACCCGCTGTTCCGAAGTTGTCGGAAAAGGCAGCGGCATGCCGCAGTTTTTCAACGATGAAGCGGTCATTCCCGCACTCAAGACAAAAGGGATTTCCGATGAAGACGCGAGAAATTATGCCATCGTCGGCTGCGTGGAACTCACGACAATGGGCAACAACCTCGGCTGGAGCGATGCGGCGATGTTCAACCTAGTGAAAGCGCTGGAGCTCGCGCTCAACGACGGTGTTTGCACACTCACCGGAAAACAGATGGGTGCGCATACGGGAACGATTGAAGACTTCGAACGCTATGAAGATGTGCTCCATGCGCTCGATACGCAGGTGGATTTCTTCTTTGAGCGGATGATTCGCTGCTGCGAAGTGGTAGAAAAAGCGCATGCAGAACTGCTTCCTTCGCCGTTTTTATCCTGCGTCATCGACGACTGCATGAAATCGGGAATCGATGTAACCGCAGGCGGCGCGCATTATAACCTTTCCGGCATTCAGGCGATCCAGTGCGCAAACGTTGCGGATAGTCTCGCCGCGCTCAAGACGCTTGTGTACGACGAGAAACTCGTCGACCGGAAGGAACTTCATCAAGCGCTTGTTGAGAATTTTGAAAACGCCGAACTGCTTCGTCTGCGTCTGCTAAACAAGGCGCCGAAGTACGGCAACGATATCGACTGGGTGGACTCGATTGCGTTCGACTGGGCAAAGTCGTTTGCAGACCGGTTAAGTCATTTCACGAATGTACGCGGCGGTCCGTATCAAATGGGGTTATACACCGTTTCCGCGCATGTGCCGATGGGACAAAACGTTGGCGCGACGCCGGACGGAAGATTCGCGAAAGAACCGCTTGCCGACGGCGGCATGTCTCCCGTATACGGACGGGACAGCCGGGGACCAACGGCGGTACTCAAGAGCGTTTCCCGCGTGAAGAGCGAATACGGCAGCAACGGTACACTGTTGAACATGAAGTTTTTGCCGAGCCTGTTTAAAACGGAACTCGGTGTGGCAAAATTTGTTCGCCTCCTCAAGGCGTTTATCGAACTGAAGATCATCCATGTGCAGTTCAACGTTGTCAATCGCGCGGATCTGCTCGCGGCGCAGGAGAAACCGGAATTATACCGCAGTCTCACAATTCGCGTTGCGGGATATACCGCCTACTTCACGGAGCTTGCGCCGGATCTGCAAAAAGAAATCATAGAACGCACGGAATACGCGGACATATGATCACGGCAAACGTATTCGATATCAAACGGTTTTCCATCAACGACGGGGACGGCATTCGCACTACGATTTTTATCAAAGGCTGTCCGCTCGCCTGCCGTTGGTGCCAGAATCCGGAAGGATTGATCCCGGAAATCTCGCTGTGGTATGCGAAAAATATCTGCGTTGCCTGCAAAAGCTGTATTGCCGCCTGCGAATTTCATGCGCTCAGCTGGGACGATCAGGGCATTCGAATCGACCACGATGCCTGCACGCGATGCGGCGATTGTGTAACAGCTTGTCCAACGGGAGCCATTCGTTTCGATGCGAAACAGATGAGCGTAGAAGAAACGATCGAAGAGATTGAAAAGGATCGCCCGTTTTATGGTAAAGACGGCGGGGTAACGCTCTCCGGTGGAGAATGCATGGCAAGTCCCGCTTTTTCCCTCTCGGTACTGCGCGAATGCCGCGCCCGCGGCATCAACGCACAAATCGAGACAAGCCTTTTTACGAAGCCTGAAACGGTTGATGCGTTTTGCGAAACAACAGATAAGATCATCGCAGACATCAAGCTGATCGATCCGATCAGACACAAGCGGGCAACCGGAGTGGACAACGCACTGATTCTTTCCAATATCGAACGGCTTGCGAAAAAGGGAGCCAACCTGCTCATTCGCGTTCCGCTGATTCCCGGATTTACGGATGATGAGGAAAACATCACCGGGATTGCGAGGTTTGTCGCTTCTCTCAATGCGGACATTCCTGTGGAACTGCTCAACTTTAACCCCATGGCGAGAGAAAAGTATGACTCGCTGCGGCAGGAATATGCATTTGATCCCGAACAGCGCGAAATACCGGAAGAAACGGTGCGCGCGCTGAAGAAAATATTGACGGGTTACGGCCTGAAGGCACTATAGGATGGATGGAAGAACGAGATGATGCAAGAGTTTCTAACCCGCGCCGAAAACGGCAAAAACGTCTATATCAGCGATGTGCGCAAGGCGTTTTCCCGTGCGAAACATCGAATTGACTGCGAATTGACGCTTGTCATCGGTGGTAGCAAACGCTGGGAAATTCGTTTGCCCGATGCGGCAAACGAGAAGGAACTATCCTTCGTCAAAGAATATTTCTACTCCAATCTGTACAACCTCATTTCTACGTTCGGCGGCGTTTACATGACACTCTCCATTCAGCCGGACGACGCGTATGCAAAAGAAATCTGCGAAACGCTCGACACAATGTTTCAAATTCAACTGCCCAAGAGCGAACGGCGCGGCTACGGCAAATGCTTAAACGTGACCGACCGCATCAACGCCGCTATGGGAGAACGGCCGTTTTCGTTTCGGATTTCTTCAAATCCTTTACCGGAAAGCATGCCGAAGCAAGCAACAGCATCAAACGCCGTAGCAGCCTGCAGGGCCACAGTCGATAAAGCGCGCGGCGCAAGACTTTGTGGCATCGATATCGGTGGAACGGATATTAAAGTTGTCGGCATTCAGGACGGACACATTGTTGCCGTCAAAGAATACGACTGGAACCCGGCTGAAATGACGCAGATGAAAGACGTTATAGAGCCAATTCTGCTGATGGCGCGCGTCGTGCGCGCGGCAATGTCCCTGCCGGATACGACAGAGGCGGGGGCGCTGAAAGAGCGGATGCTGGAAAAGGGCGTTTCCAACGAGGCAATGAAAAGCGCGGCGGAAACCTGCCAGACGCTCTACGGCGAAGCGCAGCTGCTGGATGGCATTGGCGTATGTTTTCCGGATGTGGTAATCGACGATCGAATCGTCGGCGGAGAAACGTATAAAACGCGCGGCATTCGAAACGCATCGGCAGACTATGAATCTGAGTTTTTTCAACTTTCCGATTTGAAAGAGCAGTTGCTGAAGCACTGCCGCCCGGATGGAAAGGTACACATGAGTAACGACGGTTCTCTTGCGGCGTATACTGCCGCGATGGAACTGGCTAATTCGAAAGAGGCGGCTTTGGTTGCGGACGGTGTTTTTGCGCATACGCTCGGCACCGAACTCGGAACCGGCTGGATCGACGAAACGGGAGAAATACCGCAGATTCCGCTGGAAGTATACAACTGCGTGATCGATCTGGGAAATCATCCGGCGCGAGAATACCACGAACTGGATGCCAGAAGCGTAAACAACTTTAACACCGGTCTTTCCGGCACCTTGCAAAAATATTGTTCTCAGTTTGGTGCATACCGGCTCGCGCTTCGAATCTTCGAAGAGAAAGCGCCGGAGCGTTATATGGAACTCTTTATCAGCAAATTTCTCGAACATCGCGACGGCGGCGTGTATGTATGCCAATCGCCAAAGGATATGCGAAAACCACTTTTAGAGCACCTGATGCGGCTGGCAACGCAAGGCGACCCGGCGGCGGAAGAAATCTTCCGGGAAATCGGCGCGTTTCTCTCGGTAACGTTTGAAGAAACGGAATGGATGCTCGGGCCAAAGAGCCGCTCGCGTGTGTTGTTCGGCAGATTTGTGAAGCACAAACGTTGTTTTGAACTCATGCAGGAAGGCGCGAACGCGCGCTATCCCGTACAGTTTACAGCCGGGGACGACAACCTTGCTTTTACACCGTTGATGCAGGACCTCAAGCAAGACCCCGTGCATACGGTAGCGCAGTTCGGTCAGGCGGTTGGCGCGGCATATTTCGCGGCATCACAGTTGTAACGCTAATTGCGGCATATCATCAAGCAGATTACGGAGGGACATATTAATATGAAAGAACAGAATTATCTGGATTCTCTCGTTGGCGTTTTCGGGCATCCGGCGGCGGAAAATCCCGGCGTTGTCATTCAGGAAGCTGCGTTTAAGGCGCTTGGATTGAATCTTTGGCGGTTTCTGACAATCGATGTCGATCCGGACAAGCTTGAAGATGCCATCAAAGGTTTGAAGGCATTCAAGATGCGCGGCATCAACTGCACCATCCCGCACAAGATCAACGTGATTCAATATCTGGATGAACTTTCCGAGAGCGCGCGTCTCATCGGCGCGGTGAACACCATCGTAAACAACGACGGAAAGCTCTTTGGCGAAAACACGGACGGCAAGGGATTTATGGAGTCCCTCCAGCAAAACGGCGTAGATCCGAAAGGAAAGAAAGTCGTTATTCTGGGTGCAGGTGGTGCGGCGCGCGCAGTCAGCGTGGAGCTTTCTCTTGCGGGAGCCGGCAGCATTACAATCGTCAACCGGCCGGAGGATGCGGCGCTGGCGCTGAGCCTCATGGAACTGCTCAACCGGATCATGAAGAACAACACGTTTGTCACCTGGGATCGCACCTATTCCGTACCGGCGGATACGGACATCCTGGTCAACGCGACACCGATCGGTCTCTATCCGAAAGTAGACGAAATTCCGAATATCGATCTGGATACGATTCTGCCTTCGATGTTTGTGCAGGATGTCATTCCGAACCCGGCCATCACTCCGTTTTTGCGCGCGGCGGAAGCACGCGGCGCAAGATGGAACACCGGAACCGGTATGCTGATCAACCAAGCGGCGATCAACATTGAAATGTGGACGGGGATGAAACCCGACAAAGCGGTGATGCTCAAAGCGCTGCAGGAAGCGTTGAGTTGATTTTCCGCAAAATACGGCAGGAAGTGATGTTGCCCGGTGAAAATTACTTCCTATTATATACATAAACCGGGAATGGCGTTGCTTGCGCCTTTGACAACGGAATAAGCGATCAGTGCAGATGCGAAAATGCATTCGTACGGCGCTTAAATAAAAAGGAGGAAAAAACAGAATGACCAAAAAGATTCTCGTACTGCTCCTGGCTCTCATGATGGTAGTCGGCGTGTTCGCCTGCAAACCTGCCACCACAACCACCACCGACACCGCAACCACCGAGGCGGCAACGGCGACCTACAAAGCCGCGTTTATCACACAGGCGCTCTCCAATGAGTCGCAGGCATATGCTTGGAAACAGTTCCAGCAGTATTGCGGCGAGTATGGCTTCACCATGGACGTATTCGAAGGACAGAATGACGTTCAGAACGAAGCGAAAGCTGTCAGCACCTGCATCGCGCAGGGATATGATGCGATCTTCATTAACCCGAGCGACATCAACGCGATTGTTCCGAGCCTGATGGAGGCCAAAGAAGCGGGCATCATCGTTGGTATGTTCTCTTCGGATCTCCCGGCAGAATCACAGCAGTATCGTGATTTCTTCTGTGGCGTTGACGACACCATGGCAGGCCAGACCGCTGGTCAGGCTTTTGTCGATCACTTCCCGGATGGCGCAACCGTCGTTGAAGTAGGCGGCCAGGCTGGTCACGATGCGCAGATCAAGCGTCATGACGGTTTCGTGGAAGCCATCGATGGCAGCAACATTACGCTGCTTGACTCCCAGAACTGCTCCGGTTGGGTTACCGCCGATGCCATGGCCATCATGGAAGACTTCATCGTCAAGTACGGTGATCAAATCCAGGGTGTGTTCTGCCATTGGGACAACGGTGCGACGGGCGTTATCGAAGCCTTGAAGAACGCAGGCATGACGGATGTTTACGTTGTTGCAGTCGACGGTTGCCGCGCTGGTTATGACCAGGTTAAAGCCGGCACGCAGAGCGTCTGCATCGGCCAGAGCTTCACCAACATGGCCATCCAGAGCCTCAAGTGCGCTCAGGCAATGTTGACGGGTCAGGCATACGAAGCGGTCAACTTTATCCCGCTCGATGTTGTCACCTTGGACAACGTGGATACACTTCCGTATCCGGAATGGTAAATTCAAGCCAGAACTGATTGCGACGGGCCAGCCCGGTCCAATTCGGACCGGGCGGCCCTCCGCTCTTGCATAGGGAAGAGAACGCTTCGACCGGCGAGCGCAAATATGATACAGTATATGCAGAGTCGCGGCCGTTGGAGAAACATTTGAAAGGGGAAAAGACGGGTGGAAAAGAAGGATTCGGGAATCATCCTTTCCATTAAAGACGTTAGCAAATCGTTCCCCGGCGTGAAAGCGCTGGACAATGTCTCAATTGAGATTGACCGGAGTATTGTACACGGTATCGTGGGAGAAAACGGCGCGGGGAAATCCACGCTGATGAAAATTCTTTCCGGTGTATATACGAAGGACGCCGGTACGATTGTATTTGACGGAGAGAAAATTGAACACACAACGCCGATTGAATCACTGAATCGGGGGTTGAGCATTATCTATCAGGAATTCAACCTGGTAAACACCATGAGCGTTGGCGAGAATATCTTTCTCGGACGTTTCAAGGAAATGCATGGCATGCGCGGCACGCACGCCGAGGCAAGAAAGCTTTTAGACAGCATTGGCTGCGACATTGACACGAAAACGCTGGTTGGGGATCTTTCCGCTGCGGAAAAGCAGATGGTGGAGATCACGAAAGCACTTTCATTCCAGAGCAAGCTGATCATCATGGACGAGCCGAGCAGTTCACTCACAAGTGACGAGCTCAAGCAGCTCTTTACGATTATCCATGATTTAAAAGCGCGTGGTGTGTCGATTATTTACATCAGCCATAAATTGGATGAAATTTTTGAGCTTTGCGACATCGTTACCGTCATGCGTGACGGTCATGTGATCGACACAAAGCCCGTGAGCGAGCTAACCCGTGCGGAGATGATCACCAAGATGGTCGGCCGCTCAATTGAACACGAATATCCCGAGCGTCCCCGCTGTGCCGGCGAAACGCTTCTGGAAGTTCGGTCGCTCAACACACACAAATTGCACGATATTTCTTTCGAACTGAAACGTGGAGAGATTCTTGGCTTTGTCGGACTGGTCGGAGCGGGGCGCACAGAGATTGTGCGCGCAATCTGCGGCGCCGATAAAGTGAAAGGCCATCACGTGATTCTGGAAGGCAAGCCGGTAAAAATCAAAAAACCGGCGGACGCGAAAAAACTCGGAATCGGTCTGTTGCCGGAAGATCGCAAATTGCAGGGGCTCGTGCTCCGCTTTTCCGTGATGAGCAACATCGTCATGGCGAGTCTCGACAAAATGAAAAAGTTCGGATTTATTAACTCCTCCGGCGAAAAAGAAATCGCGGAACGTCAGATTGCCAACCTCGGTATCAAGACACCTTCCGCGCAGACGACCGTATTGAGCCTCTCCGGCGGAAATCAGCAAAAATGCGTGGTCGGCCGCTGGCTGGAAATCAACCCGCAGATCATGATCATGGACGAACCGACGCGCGGCATCGATGTTGGCGCGAAGTATGAAATCTATGTTCTCATGAAGCAGGTTGTTGAAAACGGCGGTTCCATCATTATGATTTCCTCCGAATTGCCGGAAGTGCTGAATATGAGTAACCGCGTTCTGACCATTTGCGAAGGCCGTATTACGGGTGAATTCAATCCCGAAGAAGTGTCTGCGCAGACGATCATGGACAGCGCGATCGGTTGACGGGAGGAAACGATATGACAAAACGATTTGATCTGAAAAAGTTCTTCATGAACTATCTGGTTCTCGTCGCAATCGTGCTTCTCGTGATCATTACGATCATCGTAGAACCGAAGTTTCTAACCGGCGAAAACCTGACCAACATCATGCGCCAGTTCGGCCCGCTGAGCTTTGTATCTCTTGGTATGACGTTTGTTATCATCGGCGGATTCATCGATCTTTCCGTTGCGGGCATGATCTCGTTGGTGGCGGTTGTTACCGTGTCGCTGATCGACCCGCTCGGTCAGGTTCCGGCGTTGATTATCGGCGTTGCGCTCGGCGCATTCCTCGGCTTCTTGAACAGTGTGGTGCTGATTTCCGCCGGTGCGTTAACGCAGGCTGAGGCGTTGTTCATTACCTATGGTATGAGCGCCGTTTACAGCGCGGTCGCGCTGATTTATACGGACGGAGCGACGCAGCATATGAGCTGGCTGCAGTCGTCGCAAACGGTGTTTACCGCAATTGGCTCCGGCACCGTCGGCATCCTTTCCGTATCCTTCATCATATTCCTTGTTTCGCTGGCTGCATTGTGGGTGTTCCACAACAAAACATACAGCGGCCGTTCCATCAGTTATACAGGAGGAAACAAGGTAGCGGCGGAGCTTTCCGGTATTCCGATTAAACGCAGCGTAATTCTGATTTATACAATCTGCGGATTGATGTCTGCTGTCGGTGCAATCGTGCTGTTTTCACGCATTACGACCGCTGCGCCGATCATCGGTAAAAACTACGAGACGAACGCGATTCTTTCCGTTGTTGTCGGTGGTACAACATTGAAAGGCGGAAAAGGCAGCGTATTAAGAACGGTGCTCGGCGTGCTTTTGATCACGCTGATGTCAAACTGCATGAACCTGCTTGGCGTTTCGTCTTACATGCAGGTTGTGCTCAAAGGTGCGATTCTGGTTGTCGCCATTTGGCTTGATAACCGGAAAGAACAGTAGGAGGTAGCGGTATGCAGACGACTTTCGCATCATTCAGCAAGCGAACCTTGCGTGCGCTCACCAAACAGAAAGCGGTTATCGCAATTCTGGCGATGCTCTTTCTCATGCTGTTCTTCAAAACCAACTTCTATACATCCTATAACCTGCTAAACGTACTCAAGGATGCGGCGGTTAACGAGATTATTGCGTTTGGCGTAACGCTAACCGTTATTGCCGCGGGGTGTGACCTTTCGGTCGGCGGCGTCATGTGTCTTTCGGGCATTGTGGCAATTAAACTGATGAACGGCGGCATGGCGATCACGCCGGCTATCATACTTGCGATTCTCAGCGGTTCTCTGGTTGGCTTTATCAACGGATTCCTGGTTGTTCAGCAGAAAACCGAAGCGTTCATCATTACGCTCGGTACAGGCATGTTGATCAAAGGCGTCAACCAGGAACTGACGGACGCGCATCCGGTATCCTGCACGAACATGGAGTTCATGAAGATCGCCAACAGCAAGATCGGCGGAGTCATTCCGACGCTTGCGATCTATATGATCGTGATCGGATTATTGATCTATGCGCTGTTGCGCTACACCAGTTACGGAAGAAACCTATATGCACTCGGCGGAGATTACGACGTTGCGAAATATTCCGGCATTAACGTTATCTCAACAAAGTGGATGGCGTTTATCCTCAGCGGAACGCTTGCTGCGGTCGCAGGTGTATTGCTCTCCAGCAAGCTTAACACTGGTTCGAGCATATATGGCGACGATACAGCGCTGATGGTAAACTGTGGCGTTGTCGTTGGCGGAACGAGTTTTGCCGGCGGTGTAGGCGGTATCATGCAAAGCTTCGTCGGCTTAATGGTGCTGCAACTCTTGACGAACTGTATGAACATGCTTGGCATTGCGCCTTATCTCCAGCAAGTTTGCCAAGGTGTTGTTATCGTTACTATCATTTGGCTTGATTGCTTCGGCAGAAAACGTAAACGCGAGGACGTTTGACGCACGAAAGCATACACCCGTATCGATTCCCTCCAACAACAGAGCCGCCGGAACACACCGGCGGCTCTGTTGTAAGAAACGAAGATTCGCTCAAACATCTGTTTGTGCAAGTGATGGTTATGCGTGCTATACTCAGAGCAGCATGCAAAAGAAAGGGTGCGACTATGGTTTATTATTTTTCGGGTACGGGAAATTCAAAATGGGTTGCGCAGGAACTTGCGCGGCGCACAGGCGACGAAGCGCAAGATATTGCCGCGCTTATAAAGGACGGCCCGACAGCCGTTTACGCAGGGAAAGACGCCCGAATCGGGGTCGTATTTCCTATCTACGCCTGGGGTGTACCGACGATTATGGAGCGTTTTTGCAAGTCGATTACACTTGCGCAGGGCGCTTATGCCTATGCAGTTTGCACCTGCGGAGGATCGGCGGGAAATGCGATGAAGCGATTAAAACGTTTTTTCCTGTGGAGAAGCGCATGGTCGATCATGATGCCGAATAACTATATTATCGGATATGATGTTGATACACCGGAGGAAGTAGCGCGTTTAAAACAAGATGCTTCAGAAAAGATCGATTCAATTTCGAAGAAGATTTTATCGAGTGAGAACGCATATGATGTTTCCGAAGGAAAAGGGGCCGGGATTAAAACAGCGTTGGTCAGGCCGATGTTTAACCGGTTTGCCCGCAGAACAAAACCGTTTTATGCGACAGATGCATGCAATAGCTGCGGTCAATGTGTAAGGGATTGTCCTGTTAAAGCAATTCGATTGGATGGCGGCAAACCGCACTGGGTGAATAGGAGCTGCGAGCAGTGCCTTAGCTGCATAAACCGTTGCCCGCAAAAAGCAATTCAATATGGCCGCGGGACTGCTTCAAAGGGACGGTATTTCTTTTGCGACAGTATGTGACGACGTAACATTATTTCGCGATAATCAAATGAATTATTTCACCAAAATCAACATTTATTAGCTGTGAATTTCTCGCGCTATTCTTGTAAGATGCCTGATTTTACCAGAAAAATCGCTGATTTCTCGCATTTTTTGGTTTGTGTTTTTAACATACTGAAATCGTTACATTTTGATACGAAATCACACTGTTTTTCTTGCGCTGTTATATCACAAGGGCTATAATGAATGAGTATAGCATAAACTTGCATGTGCACATTTGCGACAGCAGTTTATTCGATGAACAGGAGAAGAGAATGGAAGGACAATATGGCACCGCGAACGACTGGCAATCCCTGATTTCCAAGCTAAACGGCGTTTATGCCGCGCACGTTGTTTTCTCCGAGGCACAGGAGCCGATTGAAATTCATGTACTGGCGAACAACAGACGCAACGTAAAATCGATTGTTCGGGATGTGCAATCCGCGGTATCCGCGCGTTATGGCATCGATATCGATTATCATATCATAAGCGTTGCACAGGTATCGTCCAAAGTCATTTCCGGAATCTGTTTCCGGCTGATGTACTCCGGCATCAACATGCGAACTTCCGGCAAGGATATTGAAGTTTCTGTTGAGCTTACGACGGAGGATGAACACTTTACCGGCACCGCAACAGGAAGCGCAGCTCCGTTTTCGCGGATGCGCTGTATTGCGCAGGCTACACTGGATGCGATAAAGAAATGCACGGGCGAAACCTCAATATTCGAACTTGCGAATGTTGAACTTGTGCACTCGAACGGGCGGTCAATTGTCATTTCACAGGTGTTTTGCCTGCCGGAAAATACGCTGTTGATCGGCTGCGTTTTTGCGGATCCGGATCGCGATGCTGCGGTAGCGCAGAGCGTGCTGGATGCAATCAACCGCAAGCTCGAAGTGTACACGCAAGAAAATTGAAGTTTTTAATCGTTTCAGAATTCTATTGTGTTATTTGAAAAATTAACAGGTTCGGCAAAAGCGTAGCGGATATAGCCTGTTCGACTAGCGGAGAACAGAGCCTTGAAGAAGGAGGCTATATCCAAATGAAGAAGATCCTCATGGCGCTCGCATCTCTGGCTGCATTGGTTTTGGCAAGCGGCGCGTTTTTCTATGTCAGATAAGACTAGTTGAACTTCGAGATACAGTTAAGGAATTTCTACCGAACCTGTTAATGTTTTTTTGCCTATATATGGGCAATTGCGAGGTTAAGCAGGATGAAAAAGCAGAAATTTTACATGGGGATAGTAAGCCTTGGCGGCGTTGCTGTAACGGGCTGGGCAATCTTTCGCTCCATGTCAATTTTTGCTAATAGCTCTACGTTAATAGAAAATATTGTTTATTGCGTAGTAATGCTTGCAATTCTTCTGCTTTGCCACATGCTTCCTATTTATATAACGGCAGACAAAACGATGGAAATCAGTTTTGTTCCGGTAGTAGCTTGTCTGGTTACCAAAGGAATCTATCTATCGATTACGCTATATGCGATATCTTCGCTTTTTGTATTTCTATCTGATTCAAAAACAAAAAAATACTATTCGCCATGGATTAAGTCTCCGCAAAAAGAACTTTTTAATGTGTCTAATGTTCTAATCTCAGTTTTTTGCGGTGGACTAATTTATAACCTGATTGCTCCTGAGTCCGGGAGTTCTGTTTTCTCCTGGAACGTAGTACTTGGAGCTGTCGTCTTTTCGTTTGTTGCTATTGTTGGTAATTTAATCTTTTTCATTTTCTATTATGAGCTGAGCGATCAAGGCCAATTTTTTGCGTTGCTGCGCGATAATATCGGCGGCATTCTGCCAAACATTATTGCGACGATTCCGCTCGGCCTTGTAATCGGTTTTATCTTGATGCAGCCCAACGCGTATCTTTGGCTCTTGCTGTTCATGGGGCCGCTGATGCTTGCGCGGTATTCTTTTAAGGTGTATCTCGATAGCCACACGATATTGCTGCGCACGATCGCCTCGCTTGTTGAAGCAATTGAAGCGAAGGACCCCTATACGCATGGCCATTCCCAACGGGTAGCGTATCTGAGCTCGGAAATTTGCAAAGCGATGAATTGTACCCGCGCATTTGCGGATCAGGTGATGATGGCGGCGCTGTTGCATGACACGGGTAAGATCGGAGTCGAAGACGCCGTACTGCGCAAACCGGGACCGTTGACGCCGGAAGAATATGATGTGATTAAGCAGCATCCCGTTGTGGGAATGCGCATTATTGAAAGCATTCATTTTTCCAAAACGGTGAACGAAGGCGTGCTCTATCA
>QKAN01000177.1 GCA_003246365.1 Clostridia bacterium | reverse complement strand
GCGAGAAAGGGATTGATTATGGCGGGGAAACCGGATATCAGGCTGGCGAAACAGTGATTAAATGCAACGGGTGTGGCGCTGCAAAAACGGTATGGGGCTAAGCACACTAACGGATCGAGATAACCGAGCGGAAACGAAAGGTTACGAAATGAAACGCATTAAAGAGCAGCTTGTTCCGTCCGGTTCATTGGCGGGTTCTATTTCCGAACTTCCTTATGAAGTATATCACCCGGAAGGGGACGAATATGGTCTTTTGCCTCCGAGGTTTGCAACGTGGAAAGATGCCCAAGAAGCACAAAAAAGATTCAACAAAGAACTTCCTGGGCACGTTGCAAGACGTATAAGGAAATAGAACGTATCAAGCTGAGCGGCGACGGAGGGCCGCAGCCTATGGAAAGAGCCGTTTCAATCGTCCGCCTCAAGCGCTGTGTTAGCCGCTTGCTCTGCTGGTGGTACGGGTGTCTGGAGCACGAAAACGACCCAGCGCCGCCCGAGTACGCACACTGTGTTAGGTGCGATGGGATCGTGCCCTATTCGGATGCTGTTGGTGACACTAAGCACAACAGGGCGAAGGAGTGGTGCCGATGGTATCTGTTCCGCAAGTGGTGGCCTAAAAAATGTGAACACGGTAGGCGCTGGCGGTGCGACGAAGATCATCTGCCTTTTTAGCGGCTAACGGGTTAGATAAGCGGGTACGGCGAACTTTAACAACTAGCTGCGGCCTAATCAAATTGAGCAGCCTGTATTTTTACTCCGCTTGATTATTTGGTTAGCCATAGCCCCTTTCTTATTATGGGAACGACGATGAAGCCAGAAATAAAGATCGAAATATACCAGCAAGATTGGATACCCGGGTTTGCGGCGTTTGCAAACAACGGACAGATAGAAAAAGACGGAACCGCCCATGTAATGATAAACATTGGTTCCTTGTTGTGTGCAGCCGCAAATGGCGACATAGAAAATACTGACCTGCCGTACATTATTGCCGAATGTTTGATGCACGAAATTACCCATGCCCTCGAATGTTGGGCCGGTGTAGAATTTAGCGAAGAAAAAGTTGAGGAACTTACGGAGAAATACCGGGCCAGCATTCAAGATGGCTAACGGATTGAATTGAGCGGTTGCGCTCTGAAGGGACAAATTACATGAAACCTAATCGAGAATCACAGAAGATCGATCAATCCGCCTCAAATGATTTGTTATGTTGCAAAAACTGCGGACGTGCGCCAATGCTTACGCGATCTTTCTATGGATTCCATTATGAATGTTGTGGTGTGTTGGGTTCTTTCCCTGGCGCTGGTGACGAGGTTGGCGCGAGAAAAGACTGGAACAAATCAAACGCAACATAACTGCTTAGATAAGCGGTGACGACGAAACCCATAAACCAGCAGCGATCTATTCGATAAAACACACAGTAATTTTCATCCGCTTGATTTTATTGTTAGTTTGCATACTTTGAGCGAGGTACATTATGAAAGAGAAACGATGTAGAGAGCTTCTTAAAGGCAAATTCGGAAGTATTTACCTGACAAAAGATAAACACCCTGTTCCGTGGATTGGTTTTAAGTGCTGGATAAAGAGAGTGCCGCTGAATACCTTTTTGATTCGACCAAGATTTCACGCATGTATTCAACTTGGGCCAATGTTGTTTAGCAGAACGAACGGAGGCTTTACGATCGTGGTACGCCACACCCGTTTAGGATATGCAAACTAACACTTGACTTCAGCCGCGAGCGGAGCGAGTCCGCTGAAAGGATTGGTTATGCGTGTTTTGATGGTAGAAATATCACCAAGTTTGATCGAGGAAGGTTTAGCTACCGGGAACGTGATTAAACACACAGTTGTTAGTAAGGGCTTGCCGAATGACGCGAAACTTGTTGAAGCTAGACTAAACGAATACGGGAATCTTGAGTTGAGATTTGAAAGCGAAAAAAATGATGGTGATGAAAAAAAGATATGTATTGAATGCACAACTCTAGCAGACGCATAACAGGTGAGATAAGCGGAGAGCGGAACGCGCAGCGTGTAGCGAGTCCGACTTAATTGATGGGTTAGACACGGAGGTCGAGAATGCAGACACTTCTTTTCAAAGATAAACAGTTCACAGCAGGCGAGATAGGTGGAACTAAGTTCGGAGACGGCGCACCTGACGGGAAGCATTATTGGCTGACGCCGCCCGAACTACTGCGCCAGCTTAACGAAAGGTTTGCATTCACGATGGACGCTTGCCCTTTCCCGAAACCGGAAACCTTTGATGGATTAACGGACCCGTGGGGGGAAAGCACATATGTTAACCCGCCATTCGGTTCGATCATACACGACGGGAAGAAGAAGGGGCCGACAGCTTGGGCGCGGAAGGCTATTGAAGAGAACAAGCAGGGCAAGCGCGTTGTAATGGTGTACCCAATTGACAAATGGGTACTGATGCTTCTCCAGGCTGGCGCTCAAGTGGAAAACCTCGGCGACGTTCGCTGGTGCGCAACGGAAGATGGGAGCGAAGGCAAAGGTACGGGGCGACATATTGCAATGTTCATTCTTGACGCAAGTGTCTAACCTAGTATTATGCGAACAACACAAGATATGCGGCGATACTCAAAGAGCTACAACTCACCAGAAAACAAAAGGAAACGGAGCGAACGCGGGAGAGTGGCCGTTGTTGCTCGATGGGAGAAATATCATGCGTCCCTTGGAGACATGCCAATAAGGTGTGACGACTCAAAGGATGTTTGCAGGATTACCGTTGATAATTTTTTAACCAGAAAAACGACTATACTTTTTTTCACAGAAGGGAGCCGTTTGGGTCGATACAAAATAGATGTTGATGGAGAGTTTTGGAAGGAATGCGGATGGACGGAAGCGACAGTTAGGATGCGGAAAAGTCTTGCACGAATCAGGAGGTTATATGTCGGTCAATAAGGTTATTTTGGTTGGCAATGTCGGGAAGGACCCCGAGTTGCGCTACACTCCGGCTGGTGTTGCCGTCGCGACGTTCTCTTTGGCGACGTCCGAGCGCTACAAGGATAAGCACGGAGACGTTCAGGAAAAAACCGAATGGCACAACGTCGTCGCATGGCGTCAGCTGGCGGAGATCTGCGGCAAGTTTCTTCACAAGGGGAAACAGGTCTATATCGAAGGGAAGATTCAGACACGAAGCTATGAAGACAGGGACGGAAACAAACGTTACATCACTGAGATAGTGGCAGACCAAATGCAGATGTTAGGCGGTAGGGAGAGCGGAGGGGAGAGGAACGAAACCCCTTCGCATTCGAAATCTCCATACAACCCTGATGACGATATTCCGTTTTAGAAATATATATGGCAATAATAGGGAAACGTGTCTTTATCTTTCGTGGGGCGCAACGAGGTGCATTTGGGACTGTAATCTACGCAGACAGTGATTCATTTTGTATGCTTACAGACGACAATGAAAGAATATATGACAGATTTGAGAATATTGTTAGGTCTGAAAAATGAAAAAACATACGACATTGGAATAGACCCTGGAACAAACACCGGAATCGCCGTATGGGATCGTAAATCAAAATGCTTCAAGTCCATCGATACCGTAAAGATTCACATAGCTATGGAGATGGTCAAGTATTACCGAGACGTAGCGACACTGAGACGTGTACTTTACGAAGACGCCAGAAAGAGGAAGTGGCTTGGTGATAAGGGGCGAGAATCACTACAGGGAGCCGGAAGCATTAAAAGGGATAGCGCGATATGGGACGACTTTTTGAAGTCACTTGGTATCGACGCAGTGTCCGTACCACCGTCTTCCAACAGAACTAAACTAAAGTCTGAAGAATTTAAACGTTTGACAAAATGGATGCGACGGACTAACGAGCATGGGCGTGATGCTGCTATGTTGGTTTGGGGGATGTAACGACGAGATAAGCGGCGGACGCAGCCGCGCAGCGGTCTGCCGTCCGCTTGATTGACTGGTTATGCCAACGGAGGTGGAAAATGAGAATCAAGTTGAAGGGAAAAAGGCAATGTGAAGAGGGTGGGGAAAGAGTGAAAAGCGGTTTTCTCTTTTTTCCTAAAAAACTCGGCAATGAATGGCGGTGGCTCGAAAAAGCAAAATGGAAACAGGTTTGTATGAGGCTGAGCGATTTGTCGCCTGGTGGATGCTACAGCCCTGGAC
>QKAN01000140.1 GCA_003246365.1 Clostridia bacterium | reverse complement strand
ATTGTCTTGTACCATATGTTGTATCTTTTTGATGACTTCTTCGGATAATTTCGCTGATCTGGCCATAATGATGATTACCTCTGCTGTTTGTATGATAATTATACTTTTATTGTTCAGATTACGCAATCATTTAATTTTAGGAAAAATAAAAATAACTCAATATGATAAAAATATTGACAATTATCATACAATAAATTAAAATAATGGCGTCAAGTGAAAAAATAATCATACATTAAATCAAAAATCTTTCTTGAATCATATTTTTCTTTAAGGCAGGAACAAGTGATGTCGTATATTAACATGAGTTGCGGACAGACGCTACTTTCACCGACAAGTCTAAAACGTATGGGCCAGCAGGCGGAGCAACCGATCTATTATCCTAGGTATTATGAAACGGAAATTGCGACCGTTAATATGCTCAAAGAAATTTACAAAACGAAAAACACAACTCTATTGGTGACAGGGACGGGAACATACGGCATCGAAATGGGGATGCGCAGCACCTTCGAAAAAGGCGAAAAAGTTGCCTTAATCGACTGCGGCGTGTTCGGCGCAGTTGCGGAGAGCATTCTTTCCATCGTGGGACTTGAGCCGGTCAGCATTCAGTTTGCACATGGCGCGGCAATCAATTTAAATCGGGTTCGCGACGTGATCAAAGCAGATCCGCAGATCAAGGGACTTTATGCGGTTCATGACGAAACGACAACCGGCGTAATGGCTCCGCTTGCGGAACTTGGCGAAATTGCCAGGGAATTCGATCTTATATTTATTGTAGATGCAATCTCTTCTATTTCCGGTGTTGAGCTGGAAACGGACAAATGGGGCATCGATTTGTGCTTTGGCAGCGCGCAAAAGTGCCTAAACGGGCCACAGGGACTTGTTACGGTTGCGGTCAGCCAGCGCACCTTCGATAAAATCGCAAAACGCAAGACTCCGATCGATACGCTGTCTCTTGATTTGATGACTTGGGTACGCTATCACGAGGTGAAAGTTTGTAAATATCTGGACTGGTGGAAAAACGGCGGCAGCGCGCCGGAGTTTAAAAGCCGCGCGCCGCACGAGGTTTCCCCGTCTGCAACGTTGGTTTGGGGGCTTCAGGGCGCGCTTGAAGATGTAATGGCAGAAGGGCTGGAGAAAAGAATCCAACGACATGCTGTTGCCGGACGAGCGGTGCGCAGAGGAATTGAGGCAATGGATCTTTCGATCGTTGCCGAGTCCGAAGAAATCGCGTCGGATGTTGTTACGGTCGTAAAACTGCCTAATCATATTGACGAGAAAGCATTTCGGGAATATCTGCTATTTCATCACCAAATCGCGTTAGGAAACGGCGAAATCGGAAACGACAATGTCCGAATCGGCACAATGGGCATTGCAGCGAATATGAAATATGTTTTGCCGGTATTGGCGGGCATGGCCGATGCGCTGCATCATTTCGGAGTGAATGTGAGCGCGGCAAATGCGATGGATGCAGCATATCGTGTATTTACAGAGTGATCATTTGGGGGGATACTAGAAGGCGTGTTTCTTAAAAAGGAGATGACTCGCCGCAACGAAGAACCAAAGGGCTAAGCCTTGGTTATAAAAAATATTTAGGAGGAAACCGATGAAAAAGCTTCAAAAACTTCTCGCAATGGTGTTGTGCGTTCTTGTGGTATTAAGCGTTTGTGCTTGTACCAACAGTGCAACAACTGCGCAAGAACCAGTTTCCGATAGCGCGGAGAGCGCTGCAGCCGATTCGGAGAGCACAGCTGCGGTTGTGGACCCAGATGCTGTTAGCACGAAGGACACGCTTACCGTTGTTATTAACGCCGATATTGGCAACTTCTGCCCGGCGGGCGCAACATCGTTCACACATGTCCAGGTTGTTCGTCAGATCTTTGAGACGCTTGTTGCCCGCGACGAAAACATGAACATCGTTCCCTGGCTGGCCGACAGCTGGGAATGGGCCAGCGAGACCGAACTGGTTATGCAGTTGCACGAAGGCGTAATCTTCACCAACGGCGAACCGTTCACCGCGGAAGATGTTCTCTTTACCTTCCAGTATATTCAGGATACACAAAACGGCGGTATTGATTATGTCCGCAATATCGACCTGACACAGAGCTATGCCGATGGCGACTATACCCTTCACCTTGTTTTGAGCACACCGACCACCAACCTTGTTGAACTGCTTGAAAACCCGATGACCGGTATTATGTGCAAGTCCGCTGTTTCCGCCGACGAAACATTTGCAACCGTAGAATCCGCGATCGGAACCGGTCCGTACATCCCGACCGTGTATAATGTTGGTGACAGCGTGGTCATGGTAGCGAATGCAAACTATTGGAAAGCGGATGCGATGCCGAAGATTGAAAACCTTATTTTCCGCTTTGTTACCGATTCTTCGAGCCGCGTAATCGAGGCGGAATCCGGCAATGCAGACATCGTGTTTGATCTGCCCGCTTCCGACGTTGATGCGCTTGCAGCAAATCAGAACATCAACTACATCCAGACGACGACCGGCGGAACGACGTTCCTTTGCCTCAACTGCGACTTTGAGCCGTTCCAGGATCTCCGCGTTCGTCAGGCTGTTGCCTATGCCATTAACCGTGAAGCAGCGGTAGCCGCGGCTTATCAGGGTTACGGCGGCGTGCAGACGAGCATCTTTGCCGATGGCGTAAAGGGCGCGCCGGATACTTCCGAATACATCTGCGAAAACGATGTTGAAAAGGCAAAAGAATTGCTTGCGGAAGCTGGATATCCGGATGGATTTGATTTCACGATCACCGTGACCAATACCGACCAGAACCGCGTTAACCTTGCAGAAGCGCTGCAGGCACAGCTTTCTCAGGTTGGCATCAATGTTACGGTAGATGCGCTTGCGCCTGCCGCGCAGATGCCGAAATGCCTAAACGGCGAAGCGGATGCCTGCCTCTATGGATTCACCGCGACGACGTTTGAAGCGCAGCGTCAGCTGATTCGCTGGCTGCCCGGTTCGACCGACTTCAAGATCTTCAACTGGACGGATCAGGAATATATCGACATTGTCAACCAGGCGATGGTTACGACGGATGAAGCCGCACGTTACGAACTCTTCGGTCAGGCAGCTGTCCTTCTGACGCAAGCCTGCACGGCGATTCCGATGTGGACGATGCAGATCAACGCTGTTCTGCAAAATGATGTGCAGGGATTCTACTTCATGCGTTCCTTCCAGCATCATCTGTTCCAGTACGTATATTTCAACTAATCCGGAACAGTACGGAGTCTCTATTTCCTAAAGAAATTAGTGGGTGTGCAGCGTTAAATTTCTACACCTGCACACCCACTAACGTATATAGAAGGGGATACCTCGATTGATTCCCGAAGAATTCAAAAGGCGGTTTCTGAATGCTTAAATACATCATAAAACGAATTCTTTTAATGATTCCGGTTCTTTTGTGCATTATAGTTATCGTTTTTACTTTGATGTACTTTGTTCCGGGCGATCCTGCTCTTGCGTTGCTCGGAGAGTCGGCATCGGAAGATGCAATCATCGCCATGCATGAAAAGTATGGTCTGGATAGGCCGTTTTTCGTGCAGTTGGGCGATACCATCTGGAAAATTTTCAAAGGCGACTTTGGCGTTTCTTATATTACACAACGGAGTGTTCTTTCGGAGATTCTCACAAGATATCCGACAACGCTGAAGCTTGTCTCCTTCTCGGCTCTGCTTGGTCTAATCATTGGCGTTGTCGGCGGCATCGCTTCGGCTGTAAAACAGTATTCCGCATGGGATAAAACGCTGACCATGTTCTCTCTGTTCGGCGTATCGGCCCCTTCGTTCTGGGTAAGCATGTTGCTTGTCTTTTTATTCTCGGTCAAGATGAATCTTTTGCCTCCTTCGGGCACTTACGGATTTAAGTATTGGATTTTGCCGGTGTTTACGCTTGGCTTGCAGTCGAGCGCTTATATTATGCGTATGACGCGTTCTTCCATGCTGGAAGTAATCCGTCAGGACTATATCAGAACGGCGCGGTCGAAAGGACAAACAGAGTACAAAACCATCGTTCATCATGCGCTGCGCAATTCGCTGCTGCCCGTTATAACGGCGTTTGGCGTGCAGTTTTGCAATCTGCTGGCCGGTACGGTTATGGTAGAAACCATCTTTTCCATTCCGGGAATCAGCAAATTCCTGATTGACTCAGTAAATAACAAGGATTTTCCATGCGTGATTGGCGTAGTCGTTTGGATTGCCATCAATTGCGTCGTTGTAAATCTGATCGTTGATATAATCTATAGTTTTGTTGATCCGCGTATCAAAACTTCGTATCAAAGCGCAAAAAGAAAATGCAGAAAACGCTGCGCAGTAACGTCGGTCCCCCAGGGCGGAGGTGAAAATGTTGCTTAAGAAAAATAAGAAGCGCAAAGACAGCCAAGGCAGACAAATTTGGCACAGACTGTTGAAGAACAAGCTTGCGGTTGGCGGGCTGATCATCATGGCGTTTGTCATTCTGGTTGCAATATTCGCACCTTATATTACGCCTTATGACTACGCCGAACAGAACTATGACGAGATGCTGCAGTCGCCAAGTTTAAAGCATCTGTTGGGTACGGACAACTTTGGCCGAGACCTCATGAGCCGTATTATTTACGGAGCGCGATATACACTCATTGTCGGGTTCACCTGCTCTACCATAGCGGCGGTCGTCGGAACGATTTTCGGCGTTCTGGCGGGTCGGAACAAAACAGTTGATATTCTGCTGATGCGATTGGTTGACGTGATGATGGGCATTCCGTCCTTTACGCTCAATATCTGTCTGGTCATTACGCTGGGAAAGAACATGAGCAGTTTGATCTGGGCGCTTTCTATTACGCAGATTCCTGTCTTTGCCCGCGTGGTTCGCGTGCAAACTATGTCTGTTAGCAACAATGAGTATATTGAAGCGGCGGTTTCGCTCGGGGCTAGCAAAACACGTATCGTCATGACGCACATTATCCCAAATATTCTTGCTCCAATTATCGTTCAATATACGTTCCAAATTGTCAGCACCGTTATGGCCGGAGCGTCGCTGAGCTTTATCGGCATGGGCATTCAACCGCCGGAGCCGGAATGGGGCGTGCTGATTTCGGCTGGCCGCACGTATCTGCGCAGCAACTGGTATCTGGCGATCATGCCCGGTATTGCGCTTATCATAATCACTTATGCGCTGAACCTTCTCGGCGATGGACTGCGAGATGCGCTCGATCCGCGGTTAAAACAATAATGATGAGGTATATGCATAAATGAAAGATACTTTACTAGAAGTAAAAGACTTGTTTGTCGAATATCGAACCGATACGAGATGCGTCAAAGCGGTCAATGGCATATCCCTCGAACTGAATGCGGGTGAGACCCTAGGTTTGGTTGGAGAAACCGGAGCAGGTAAGACGACGACCGCGCTATCGATTATGGGTCTTGTTCCGAATCCGCCGGGGAAAATAACAGCGGGGTCCATTGTATACGACGGAACGGAACTGACAAATTGCTCTGAGAGACAACGCCGGAAAATTCGCGGAAATAATATCGCGATGATTTTTCAGGACCCGATGACTTCTCTAAATCCGGTTATTTCTGTCGGAGAGCAGATTATGGAGGTTTATCGCATTCATAATCATGCTTCACGCGCAGAAGCGGTCGAGAAAGCGAAGGAGATGCTGGAGATCGTCGGAATACCTTGCGAACGCTACTGCGAATATCCGCATCAATTTTCCGGCGGAATGAAACAACGCGTCATGATTGCCATTGCACTCGCGTGTAATCCGAAGCTGCTGATTGCCGACGAGCCGACAACGGCGCTGGATGTCACGATTCAGGCGCAGATTTTAGACTTGATCAGCAACCTGAAGCGGGATTTTAACACCTCCGTTTTGTTGATTACGCATGATCTGGGCGTCGTTGCCGAAGTTTGCGATAAAGTTGCCGTTATGTACGCTGGGGAAATAATCGAAAGCGGAACGCTGCGCGATGTTTTTAAAAACACAGCGCATCCTTACACAAAAGGTCTGTTTGGATCACTGCCTGATTTGACGACCAAGAAGGATAGATTAGATGCGATTCCTGGCATGATGCCGAACCCGGCAAATTTGCCGGACAACTGCAAGTTTTCTCCGCGGTGTCAGTTCTGTACGGAGGTTTGCTCAAAGAATGCTCCTCCCATAATTTCCTTGTCCGAAACGCATCAGGTGCGATGCTTCCGGGCTAACACGGATAGCGAGGGGGCACAAGATGGAAAAGATTCTTGAAGTAAACGGACTGAAGAAATATTTTGACACAAAAGGCGGAATGCTTCATGCAGTCGACGGCGTGTCGTTCTCCATTGAGAAAGGGAAAACGCTTGGCGTCGTCGGAGAATCCGGCTGCGGAAAATCGACGTTAGGCCGTGTCGTGCTGCATTTACTCGACGCAACCGATGGTTCCGTTGTTTTTGAGGGACAGGATATTACGCGGCCATCGGCGAAGGAACTGCTTTCCCTGCGGCACAACATGCAGATGATTTTTCAGGATCCGTACTCGTCGCTTGATCCGCGCATGTCGATTTGCCAATTGATTGGCGAACCGCTTCGAATCCATAAGGTTGCAGAAAACAAGGCAGACCTGCAAGCAAGAGTGGAAGAGATCATGGATACGGTCGGCTTGAGCCGGGAGCTGGCAGATTCTTATCCGCACGAATTGGACGGCGGGCGCAGGCAGCGAATTGGAATTGGCCGTGCGCTGGCATTGAATCCAAAATTTATTGTTTGCGACGAGCCGGTGTCGGCGCTCGATGTTTCGATTCAGGCGCAAATTTTGAATCTGTTGATGGATTTGCAGCAGCAACGCGGCCTGACTTATATATTTATCACGCACAACTTGAGTGTTGTGAAGCATATTTCAAACGATATTGCGGTTATGTATCTTGGCATGTTGGTTGAAAAGGCGAGTTCGGATGAATTGTTCAAGCATCAATATCATCCTTATACGAAAGCGTTAATTTCCGCGATTCCGTCGATCAATATCGACAATCGACCCAAGAGAATTTTGATGAACGGCGAGTTAACTTCCCCGATTGAACCGCCGGATGCTTGCCGCTTCGCGCCGCGCTGCCCGTTTGCAACGGAAGAATGCTTCCAGAGGACGCCAGAACTGAAAGAAATGACACCCGGTCATTTCGTGGCATGTTTTAAAGCGAAGGATTTTATAACGAAATAAACATTTCGTTAGGGTACAAGTTTGATTCAACAGTAAATTCGGTTTTAGGATTATTACAGGAGGATAGTCATGGTTAAAGCTTTGAAGATCTACCCCAAAGATACGGTAGCAATCATTCCCACTGCGATTGAAGCAGGCGAGGAAGTGCAAATTGTCGGAACAGACGAGTCCTATCGCGCGACTGAACCGATACCGGCTGGACATAAGATGGCGTTGATCGATTTTAAGAAAGACGATCTCGTCATTAAATACGGAATTCCGATTGGACGAATGAAACAGGATTGCGCGGTGGGCGGTTGGGTTCACTGCCACAATTTGGAAGACAATACCGCGGAACTGTGCACCGGCTATTGCGAAAAATATCGTGAAGCGGGAAGAAAGATTAACGTATTTCCGCGGGCCGACGGCCAGTTTGGCATTTGCAACAACATCATGATCTTCAGCACCAGCGTGCCGGCGAATGTTCTTGCAGAAGAGCTTTCCGACAAAACACAAACGGTTTGGATGGTTTGCGATAAGCGATTCGTTGAAAACGGAAGGATATCCGACTTTACAAAACTTGCCATCACAAAAACGGCTGAAAACCCGAATATCTTTGCAGCGATGATCGTTGGCGATGAAGAAGACCGCGCGTTTAACGAAGCCATTTGTGCGGAAATCAGCAGCCAAGGCAAGAAGCCTGTGTTCTTCTGCGGCGTGAACAGCAAAAACTATGCTGAAAGATTGCAGGAAAGCGAATTGGTTATTCAGGGCTGGAAGAAGGATGCAGCTGCGCTGAAACGTGAACCGGTTTCCATGGAAGGATTCATGATGGCGGTACACTGCGGCGGAAGCGATTGGACCACGGCTCTCTCCGGCAACCCGACATTGGGCGTTGCTGCCGATTTGATTGTTGAACAGGGCGGATATGTCATCATGGACGAATGGGGCGGACTTCCGGGTTCCGAGCATCTGCTTGCAGCGGGAGCGCGTTCGCGCTCGGTGGGCCTTGCAATTATCGACAAGGTTATGGAGGTTCGCGAACGCTATATTCGCGACACCGGAAAACCGGTTGAAGAGACGAATCCATACCAAAGCAACAAGGACGGCGGAATTACGACGTTGGTTGAAAAATCGACCGGCAACATCAAGAAAGCAGGATCAAGCGGTGTTCAAGGCATATTGAAAATGGCGACCCGTCCGACGGCGCCGGGCGTTTATCTGCAGGATCAGCCCTGCGGCGGGCCAAACGGAACCGGCATTTATGCTGCGATGAGCGGCTGCCATATTCATGTTTTCGTAACCGGCGTTGGATATGTCTACTATGAAATTCCTTATATGCCGGGCATCCGCATGACGGGCAACTCTAAAACGTTTGCCGATGCGTCATATAAGCTCGATTTTAACGCCGGCACAGTTCTGGAAGGAAAAGAAATGTCCGAAGTCGGCAAAGAACTGTTTGAGTTTATTATTGCCGTTGCGGAAGGCCGCGAAACAACAAAAAGCGAGAAAGACAAACTCTTGGCATTTCCAATGTATTACTATGCCGACGAGTTTGCTGAACTCGACGGATACTATAATATCGACAAGAACCGAGATCAGGTTATTCAAAAAGTGAATCGAATAAAAAAGTAAGATAATATGCGGGAAAAGCTGGCCCGGCCGCCGGGTCAGCTTGAGTTGACGAAAAATTCGAGAAAACAAGAAAAAATCTCAAAAAAGCGGGTTGTAGTGTCTTACACCGGAACACAGAAGACCGGCGAAGAAACTGCATAAAACCATCGTGCATACACTATTCAAGTGGCTCAAAATCACTTGGATGAAATGTAAAGCACCGCAGAAGCGCGTTATATATAAGCTCGTAGGATGAGAGTGGAAACCGGAGGAAGAACATGAGCGTTATTGAGAGGATTGAATCCTGCGGCATCGTTCCGGTCGCAGTAATAGAAAATGCAGAGCAGGCTGTTCCAACTGCGAGGGCGATGTTAAACGGCGATATCGACGTAATGGAAATTACGTTTCGCACCAAGGCAGCACCGTATGCAATACAGGCGGTATCTGAAGCATGCCCAGAGATGCTGGTCGGCGCGGGAACAATCGTTACGCTCGATCAATGCATACAAGCGGTTACGTGCGGAGCGAAGTTTATCGTGTCGCCCGGATTCGACCGGAAGGTAGTTGAATGGTGTATCGACAGAGAAATTCCCGTTGTTCCCGGATGCGTTACGCCATCCGAAATTACCGCCGCGATGGAGATGGGGCTGAACATATTGAAATTCTTTCCCGCCAACATATACGGCGGATTAGCGGGAATGAAATCTTTATCCGCGCCATTTGGCAAGATCAAGTTTATTCCAACAGGTGGGATTGATACAAAAAATGTCGGCGAATACATAGCGGTGGATTTTGTGTTTGCCGTTGGCGGAAGCTGGATTTGCCCGAAATCGGATATTGAAGCGGGCAACTTTGAGAAAATAACCAAGCTCTGCTCGGAAGCAAAAAAGAGCGCACTGGGGTTCGAATTGGCGCACGTTGGCATCAATTGCAGCGATGCTGATACATGTCATGAAGTCAGCGATTTCATGAATCAGGCGTTTGGTTTTCCGATCAAGGAAGGAAATTCGTCAAACTTTGCTTCCACAGGGATCGAAGTTATGAAGGAAAAGTATCTCGGCGAAAATGGGCACATTGCGATACGAACCAACGCGCTCATCAGCGCGGTTCATTACCTGAAGGCAAGGGGATTTGAGGTTGATTGGGAGACGGAAAAGAGAAGCGGAGAAAAACGCATCGCAGTCTATTTAAAGGGTGAATTTGGTGGATTTGCCATCCATCTGTTGCAAAAATAGGGAGACGAATAAGTCAATGAAGGTTTTAACATTCGGTGAAATTATGCTCCGCCTGAAGGCTCCGGGGCAGGAACGTTTGCTGCAGAGTCCTGCATTTGAGGTGACGTTTGGCGGCGGCGAAGCGAACGTCGCTGTCAGTCTGGCCAACTATGGCATGGACGCTGCGTTTCTATCTATCTTGCCGGAAAACACGATTGCAGACACTTGCGTTCGGGAACTTCGTTCTTTTGGTGTGGATACCGGCAATATTGTTCGAAGACCAGGACGGATGGGCATTTACTTTCTGGAGGCCGGAGCGAATCAGTTGCCAAGCAAGGTGGTATATGACCGCGCATATTCGGCAATTGCGATGGCTAAGCCGGGAGATATCGATTTTAACGCAGCTTTTTCCGGCGTGGACTGGTTCCATATTACCGGAATCACGCCTGCAATTTCAGAAAGCGCTATGGAACTTTCGCTCCAATCCGTACAAGAAGCAAAACGCCGCGGAATTACGGTGTCCTGCGATTTGAATTATAGAAAAAATCTTTGGAAGTATGGCAAAGAAGCGGCCGAGATCATGCGTGAACTCGCAAAATACGTCGATATTGCCATTGCGAACGAAGAAGATGTTCAGAAAGCGCTTGGTATTGACGCGGCGGTCGATGTGCAAAAAGGAGAATTGGACCGGGAAAAATACCGCTTGTTGAGCGAAAAGGTATTGGCGGCTTATCCGGAAATGCGCATGATTGCAATCACGCTTCGCGAGAGCAACAGCGCGGATTGGAACGGATGGGCGGCGTGCCTCAACGACCGGGAACAATTTCTGGTTTCGCGAAAATATGAAATGCGGGACATTGTCGATCGTGTTGGCGGCGGTGATAGTTTTGCCGGCGGGCTCATTTATGGCTTGAACCATTATAAGGACCACGCCGAGGCATTGGAGTTTGCCGTTGCGGCGAGTTGCCTGAAGCATTCTATATTAGGAGATTACAACCGGGTTGGAGTGCAGGATGTGGAAAAGCTGATCAGCGGCGATGGAACAGGTCGAGTGCAAAGATAGGAGCTAGGGGAATGAGTTTCATCAATGAAAGAACGCGCAACTTAAAGCAAGGCGCAATCCGCGTCATGTTTGACAGAGCCGCCGGACTGGAACAAGTAATCAGCATGGGGATCGGCGAGCCGGATTTAGTGACGCCAAAATCGGTATGCGACGCGGCAAAAGAAGCGCTTGATCTTGGAAAAACGCATTATACGCCAAACGCGGGATACGTTGAAACGAGACGTGCGGTTGCCGAGTATTCATCCGTCAAGAATTTAAACTACGACCCGATGAAGGAGATTATCATCACAAACGGTGGCATGGGCGGTTTGTCCTTGTTAATGGCGACCGTGTTGAACCCGGGCGACGAGGTGCTCATACAGGATCCGCAGTGGCTTAATTACGTAGCGCAAGTGAACTATTACGGCGGAGTCTGCGTGCGCGTTCCGACAAAAGCCGATGAGTGCTTTGAAATGCAGCCGGACGTTGTGGAAGCGCTGATTACGGAAAAAACGAAGATATTGATCATCAATACGCCAAATAATCCGACAGGCTATGTTATCCGAGAGAGCACGCTAGAAAAACTGGCTGAGATTGCGATTCGTCATAATTTGCTGGTGGTTTCAGATGAAGTATACAATACCTTGCTTTACGACGACGCGGGAAGCAGATCTATAGCAGAATTTCCGGGGATGCGGGAGCGCACCGTTGTGGTGAACAGTCTCTCCAAGGCGTATGCGATGACCGGCTGGAGAATTGGATATGTCGCTGGCCCCGCAGAAATTATTGATCGAATGACAAAATGCCAGGAGAACTTCAATTCTTGCGCAAATGCGCAGGGGCAATACGCTGCGATCTATGCTTTGAAACATCCTGAACTTTGTGAAGAGATTCGAAAGGTGTTTGAGCGCCGACGCGAGATTATGCTTCACAAGCTCGCGCAAATACCGGGAATGGTGTTTAAACGACCAAACGGCGCTTTTTATGTGTTCGCGAGCATTCAAAACTACGGGGTTTCGGACACGGAATTTTGCAACAGGCTGCTGGATGAGCAAAGGGTGGTTTGCATTCCGGGCAGCGCCTTTGGAGAATGCGGCAGCGGACATATCCGCATGGCTTATACGACAAGCGATGAAAATCTGGCAACCGGTCTGGACAGAATAGCGGCGTTTTGCGAATCGCTTGACGCTTAAATTAACAAAATAGATTTTAGATAAATGTACTTGCCTAGAAGGAGCAAAAATGGAACAGAAATTTGTTGAACTAAGAGACATACTCAAAAGTGAAATCAAACCGGCTTTGGGGTGCACCGGCCCAACTTGCATATCCTATGTGGTGGCAGTTGCGCGAGATATGGTCGGTGGCAATCCCAAACATGTCAAGTTGGTTATGGATAGAACCAACGGTGCAAAAAACTGTGATGTCGGCATACCGGGAACCACATTCCTCGGGGTTAACATAGCGGCTGCACTCGGCGCATTGTGTGCCGATGCTTCAGCAGGACTGGAAAACCTGCATAACGTTACGCCCACGGATGAAGTGGACGCTGCTCGGTTCGCAAAGGAAAACGTGGATGTCGAAATCGACTGGCAGCATGAACGTGTGGGTTTATATGTTGACGCTACCGTTGAAACGGACAATGGCGTTGGCAGGGCGATTATTTCCCAAACGCATCTTAACGTTGTGTATAAAGAGCGCAATGGAGAAACAGTATTCGGCACGCAGGTTTTAAAGCGCGATGATTCCGAGGATGAGACGGCGGCGCCAATTCGAAAATATTTATTGCGCGACTTTCTGGAGTTTGCAGAGAATGTTCCATTTGAGGAAATCGCGTTTTTACAGGACGCAGTCGATATGAACACGCTGTTGGCGGAGACAGGAATCAGCGAACGGCTTGGCGTTGGATTCGGGTATGCGTTTAGCAACCTGACGAACGACACGCTGATATCCTATGCGAAGGCACTGACTGCGGCTGCATCCGACGCAAGAATGTGCGGAAAAGATATGCCTGCAATGAGCTGCGCAACGAGCGGCAACGTTGGAATTACCGCTTCGCTTCCGCTGGTTGCCGTTGCGAAAATTAAAAATATTAAAAGCGAAAAGTTACTTCGTGCGCTTGCGCTTAGTTATTTGCTTACGATCTTCGGAAAAAATCATATTGGCCGTCTTTCTGCGATGTGCGCGTGTGCCGTTACGGCTTCGGTCGGCGTTGCGGCAGGTACCGTGCTGCTACTGGACGGAACATATGACCAGATTGATCATGCCATTATGAATACGATCGCTTCAGTCTTTGGTATCGTTTGCGATGGCGCCCGCGTCACTTGCGCCTATAAACTGGCCAATGCCGTAGGAATTGCAATTGAATCGGCGCTGTTTGCAATTGCTGGCGTCAATGTTCCCACCGGACAGGGCGTTATCAGCAGAAATGCCGACGAAACGATCGCAATGATGGGCCGATTTGCGCGCGAAGGAATGGTCGACATGGACAAAGCGCTCTGCAAAGTGATGTTTGAGCGTTCGCAGGATGCTATCGAATAACATACGAGATCGGGAGGAGCGAGAAAATGGAAATCAAACGATACGGCGGAACCGGCCGGATGAGCAAGGCGGTTGCTTATAATGGAGTACTATACATTTGCGGACAAACCGGAGACAGCAAAGACGACATTAAAAAGCAGGCAAGCGACATTTTAGAAAGAATCGAAGGCCTACTGAAGGAATACGGGTCCGATAAAAGTCTGCTCTTAACCGCACAGGTGTTTTTAGGCGATATTCGACTCTTTGACGAGTTCAACGAAGTTTGGGATAAATGGGTGATTCCCGGTTGCGAACCGACTCGTTTTTGCGTTGAATCGAGAGCCGCATCCGCATGTAAAAACGCCGAAGTTGTTGTGACCGCTGCGTTAAAAGAATAGGAATCGAAGCAAATTCGGCATAAGGTTTGCATTGCGAAATGGATGATATAGCAAATAAAACGGATCGAACCTGGATTGAAGTGGATTTAGCCGCAATGCGGCACAATCTGGGTGTTGCGCAGGCAACGGGCAAAAAAGTAATGGCCATCGTGAAAGGCAACGCACTTGGTGTAGGCGCAAAAAAAATTGGCGCCGAACTAGCCGGTGCGGGCTGCGATGCCTTTGGCGTCGCTTGCCTTGATGAGGCGATTGAATTGCGCGCGGCGGTCGATAATCCGATATTAATTCTTTCCTACACGCCGGCGTCTTGCGTTGCGCGTATTGCCGAATTTCGGTTGACGCAGACAATTGTGGATGGAGCGCATGCAAAAGCGCTGAATGCGGAAGCCCAGAAAATTGGCGTGTGTATCGATGTTTATATTAAGCTCGATACAGGCATGTCCAGATTTGGAATTTTTGCGCAGGGAGAATCTGCCTGTCATGCTGCGGCAAGTGAAGCATGCGAAATTTTCCAGATGAAGCAGCTACGGGTAAAAGGCATTTTTACGCATTTCTCCATGGCAGATATGCCGAATCGAGACACATATACGGCATGGCAAATAGAAAACTATAACGCGGTGCTGGAAGAGCTACGGATGCTTGGTGTAACGCAACAGTTTTTACGCTCCGCTTCCAACAGTGCAGCGATACTTTTTCATCCTGAAGCTCAGCTCGATATGGTGCGTGCCGGAGCGATGCTCTTCGGGGTCAGCGCACATAAAGACGGATGGGCGGCGGGAAAACTGGAGGAAGCAATTGCATTCAAGTCGCGTGTGCATCAAGTGAAACACGTTCCAGCAGGATCTTACGTTAGCTATGGCGGTCTATATCAGACGCGGCGCGACACGAAGATAGCGGTCGTTCCGGTCGGGTTTGCGGACGGGTATATTCGCAATTGGAGCGGCAAAGGAATGTATGCGGTCATCAACGGTGCAAAATGTCCGCAGATAGGGCGAATTTGCATGGATAGTTGCATGTTTGACGTAACAGAAACAAATGTTGAACGCGGGGACGTAGTGCATTTGCTTGGGAAAGGCGGTATATCGCTGGATGATGCAGCCGAACTATGCGGAACGAACAACATGGAACCGATAATATTGCGCGGAAACCGTGTTCCGATTTTATACTTGAATGAAACCATGGATGACGGTTCGCTAGGATTGGAAAGTATTTGAGCTGGTCGGCTATGATAAGTGCTGGAATCTCGATTTGCAGAGATAAAATTATTTGAGAGCAATAGAAACAGGAGCATATGATGCAAGCCTATATAGAACGAGTTTTAAACGACATTCGCAAGAAAAACGCAAACGAACCGGAGTTTTTGCAGACGGTAGAAGAAGTATATTCTTCGCTGGACGCGGTGGTAACCAAGCATTCGGAATATGAAAAGCTCAGTTTGCTAGAGCGCATGGCGGAGCCGGAGCGGGCGATTTCGTTT
>QKAN01000183.1 GCA_003246365.1 Clostridia bacterium | reverse complement strand
AACAAGGTTTGTGTTCCCCGTTTTTGAATAAACAATCATTCCGATTTTCATAAACAACCTCCTTATGAAGTCATTATATCCGAATACTCATAAATAAAAAAGATACCGAATATTTTTGTATTCGGTATCTGAAAACTTACTCCCATTCAATCGTTCCCGGCGGTTTGCTCGTAATGTCGTAGACCACACGGTTTACATGCGGCACCTCGCCAATAATTCGTTCGCTGATGCGACGCAAAACCGGATAAGGAATCTCCGCCCATTCTACGGTCATCGCGTCGGTGGAGGTTACCGCGCGCACACCGATTACATAATCGTATGTCCGCAAATCCCCCATAACGCCGACGGAGCGCATTCCGGTAAACACCGTAAAGTATTGCCAGATGGCCTCTGCCAGCCCCGCGTTTTTCACTTCTTCGCGGAAAATCGCGTCGCTATGCCGGAGTATCTTTAGTTTATCTTCCGTTACGTCGCCTAGCACGCGAATTGCAAGGCCAGGGCCCGGAAACGGTTGCCGCCAGACAAGCTCGTGAGGGATTCCTAGCGATTCGCCAAGCGCACGCACTTCGTCCTTAAACAGCATGCGTAGTGGCTCTACAAGGCCCTTAAAACCGATATCCTTAGGTAGACCGCCGACGTTGTGATGGCTTTTAATCGTGCTTGCGCTGCTTGTGCCGCTTTCAATAACATCGGGATAAATTGTGCCCTGCAGCAAAAGCTCCGCACCGCCGAGCTTTTTCGATTCTTCTTCAAATACGCGTATGAATTCTTCGCCGATGATTTTACGCTTTTTCTCCGGCTCAACAACGCCTTTGAGTTTGTTGAGGAAACGTTCTCGTGCATCCACTTTGATAATGTTTAGCGAAAGCGTGTCATGATAGACCCGCATAACTTCTTCGGCTTCGTTCTCGCGAAGCAGGCCGTGATCGACAAAGATACAAGTCATCTGCGAACCGATTGCTTCGTGCACAAGAACACTGGCTACGGATGAATCGACGCCGCCGGAAAGCGCACCAATAACCCGACCGTTGCCAACCTGTGTGCGGATTGACGAAATTAACTCATCCTTTAAATTCGCGGCGCTGTAATCACAGCGAAGCTTGCAAATTTGATTTAAAAAGTTCTCGAAAATCTTTTTGCCATTTTGCGTATGCGTAACTTCAGCATGAAACTGAATTCCGTAGATCTTTCTTTTTTCATCTGCAAAAGCTGCTACCGGGCAAGCATTGGTTGACGCTATTGCATCAAATCCTTCCGGTGCTCTCGTAACTGAATCGTTATGATTCATCCAGACGACGCCGCCCAGGCCTGCAACCAGCGGATGGTCGGAAAAACGAATTTTGGTGTGTCCGTATTCGCGAATCGGAGCGGAAGCAATTTCTCCACCGAATACTTTGGCAATATACTGCATGCCATAGCAGATGCCAAGCACCGGAACGCCGAGTGAAAACACCTCATTATCGCAGGCCTTTGCGCCCTCTACATATGCGCTGTCCGGCCCGCCGGTCATAATTATCGCGCTAAGCGAGTCGCCTTTAATGCGCTCGATCGAAGCGTCATGCGGAATCAGCTCGCTGTATACGCCGGCTTCGCGAACACGGCGCGCGATAAGCTGATTATACTGACCGCCGAAATCGAGAACTACGATTCTTTCCCGCATGATTTATTCTCCCCGAAAGACGATGCCGGTTTCATCCGCGCTCTCGATAATTGCGAGTGATTCTAAATGAATACCGGAATCACGAAGCCGCTGACCGCCGGGTTGGAATCCTTTTTCGATGGCAACGCCTATGCCGAGCAGTTCCGCGCCGGACTCATCTACAATTTCGACAAGACCGCGAAGCGCTTCGCCGTTGGCAAGGAAATCGTCTACAATCAGCACCTTATCCTGTGGCCCAAGCCATTGGCTCGCAACGATAAGCGTAAATTTCTTTTTATATGTATACGAGTAGATTTCACTCTTATACAAACCGCCTTCGATATTATCGGATTTTGCCTTTTTCGCAAACACCATCGGAACGCCGAACTCTTCGGCGCAGATCGTTGCAAGCGCAATACCAGAAGCCTCAACTGTTAGTACTACTGTTAACCCCGTTAAATCAAAACGGCTTTTGAACTCCTTTGCCATGTCGCGCATCAGCGCAGTGTCTACACGGTGGTTCAAAAAGCCGTCTACTTTTATTATGTTGCCCGGAAGCACACGCCCCTCCGCGCGAATTCGATCGTGAAACTGCTTCATGTGCACCATCTCCCCTCAACTACCAAATAATGCGTTTATTATCGCGCAAATCTCTGCCGGAATCAAGTTATTATATAAAAATAATCTGTTGCATGGGGCTCTTGCACAAGAAAGATAGAAAAAGCCCCATAAATCGTTGAACATCAAAACAATACGTATAAAAAAGAAACGCCGCAAGGGTTACTTGCGGCGTAAGAACACGATTTCTTAGTTGAGAGAATCCTTCAGCGCTTTGCCAGCTTTGAAAGTGGGCAGTGTGGACGCCGGGATGTCAATCTCTTTGCGGGTTTGCGGATTGTGTCCTTTGCGGGCGGGGCGAACCTTCGCTTCAAAAGTACCGAAACCAACGATGGAAACCTTTTCGCCAGCTTTCAGAGACTCTTCGATGGAATCCAAAAGAGCGACTACTGCTTTTTCTGCATCCTTTTTCGAGAGTTCGCTTTTCTCCGCGACAGCCGCGATCAAATCGGTTTTATTCATTTTAAAATAACCTCCATAATTTTTGGTTGCTGGAATATTGTACCAATGTTAGTGCTGAATGGCAAGCCTTAAATTGTGAATTTATTCCGTAATTCGGCACTTTTTGGCTTGTTCCCATAATTGATCTTGTTCGCTGAAAGAAAGTTCCTTCAGTTCCCTGCCCTGCGCAAGCGCAAGCTTTTCCATCGTTTCGAAGCGGGAGACAAACTTATCTGTCGCCTGCATCAGCAGAAACTCTGGTTCAAGTTTCAAGAGTCTGGCAACATTGACGACTGCGAATAGCAAATCACCCATCTCTTCTTCGACGTTTGTGTTATCCGACATCGCACGGCGAAGCTCGTCCGTCTCTTCTGCAATTTTGAAAAAGGCATCTTCTGCATTGTCCCAGTCGAACCCGACATCGCCAGCCTTCTTTTGAACTTTTCTGCTTCTCAGCAGTGCCGGAAAACTCTTCGGTACGCTCTTTAAAACTTCTGTTTGCGTGTTTTGATTGCGTTGCGCCATCTTCAGCGCATCCCAGTTTTTCAAAACTTCGTCCGAACCGCTGACGCGTATATCTCCAAATACATGAGGATGACGATAAATTAGCTTTTCGACAAGTTCAGTGCAGGAATCTCGTGCTGTAAACGCGCTTTGCTCCTCTGCAATTGCAGCATGTAAAGCAAACTGCAGCAACACATCCCCCATCTCTTCGCAGATATGTGCGTCGTCATCTTCATCAATCGCATCTATTAATTCGTAGCTTTCTTCTACTAATGCATTTTTAAGGGATTCATGTGTCTGCTCCCGATCCCAGGGGCACCCGTTAGGCGCGCGCAATCTGCGCACGACGCGCATTACGTCGTCGAATCCGTGGCGCGTTCTAGCCTCGAATTCCGAACGGGGAACAAATAAAATTGTCGTAGCATTATATTTTTTCTGTCGATCCAGATCGCTTAGCGATATTTCCTGATAGTTCCATTCGCCCGTTTCATCAATAGAAGCGAGAATAGTATGCCATTCATCCGGAAAAAACTCCGAAAGAAACAACTTTGCCTCGCTGGCTATCATTTGCGAATCGATTTCTTCTACAATATAGTTTTGTTCCGGATCGATTTCTTGCGGTAAATCATGCGCGGGAATCGAAATGGACCGTTCTCGGTCTGGGAAAGCAACTTGACCGATCGATAAAAACGGTAAGACGTTAACGCGAATACCAACAGTATCGGCAACTTCGCGAATGACAGGCAGTTGACTGTTTTGAATGTCACCCGTTGCAACGTAGACACAATCACCCGCATCAACAAGGCGTTTTGCAATTGAAAGATTCAGCGCGTCAAAATCCTCCGCGTTGTCAAACAGATCATCCATCGTTGCATAATCGTCTCTGATATTACGAACCGTCATGACAGACGGATGTTTTTTTGTTTGCAAAAACAACGTCGCTGTTTCTTCAATAGACTTATGTTGTTGGATTGTCAACGCACCAGGCGCAGGCAAATGTATGATCGTTATGGTCTTCATGGAACGCCTTTCTGTAGAGACTATTTGCGGCGGAATTGAAGTTTTGCAAGTATCGATCCACCGGGTATGAACGCCAGGTCCTCTTCCGTAAACATCCGCATCCAGAGAACGCAGATCAGATAAAGGACGAAGCCGACGAGTATAGCGCCAGCCGTTGCGATTGTATTGGATGCGACCTTCGCGTATATCAACGAATATCCGTAATATGCCGCTGCGCCCATGATCAACGCGGCAACGATCGGTTTGACAAACGTATCCATAACGTTGAGTTTTAACTTTGTATAGCGTATCAAGAAAATGGCATCTAATACGCCAGCGACGGTATAACAAGCCGTTGTTGAAATTGCTGCGCCTTGTATTTCAATTTGCGGGTTGCGCATGAGCGTTAGCATCAGAACTACTTTTACAACACCACCGATGAACAAGTTGATAACCGGAATATGTTGTTTGCCTGCGCCTTGTAGTATGCCGGTCAAAGTTTGAACGAGCGAAAGGAAAATTACGCCAACGGCAGATGTGCGCATGAGCGCACTCGCGATAGAAAGCCGTTCCGCATCGATAGAATACAGTAAATCGATAACCGGAGCAGACAATGCGAACAAGCCAACCGCGCAGGGAATGCCGATAAACATGGCAAGTTTGATTCCCATTGCGGATACGGTATGGATTGTTTTCTGGTCTTTCGCGGTACGCGCGGCGGAAATTGCTGGTACAAGGCTCATAGCCAGCGCAATTGTTAACACCGCGGGCATGTTGATAATATTCGTCACATTGCTTCTGAGCGCGACATAGCGCATGGATGCGGCTGCTTCGCTAAAGCCAATGCTCATGAGCGTACTTTTAATCAACGACGCATCTGCAATTCCAGTAATCGGCATGATAGATGCGCCGATTGTAACCGGAATAGCGATAGCCAATAAACCGCGGATGATGCCCTTATCGCTTGTTTCCGCGCTTTCCAGAGAAGCAGACATTTCAATATCGCGCTTGCGGAAAAGATAAAATCCTCCGACGACGAGTAATGCCAGAAGTTCCGAAAGGGTTACGCCGGCTACTGCTCCCATTGCGCCATATTCTAAGCCTCGCGGCATCCACCTTGCGGCGAGATATAAGCCGATTGCGAGTTTTCCGGCTTGCTCGGCGAGTTGCGACATTGCTGTTCCGGTCATCTGCTGCAGGCCTTGCAGATATCCACGATAGGAGCACATGAGTGAAACAATTAGAAGCGCTGGCGACATAACGCGAAACGAAGGCGCTGCAAGCGGCCCGACTGTTGTTCTGGCAAGGAAATCTGCGCCAAAATACATTAAAGCCATGGTAACAATGCCAATGCCAAACAACAAGATTTGCGATTTGCGAAATACGCGTTTTGCCCCCATGATGTCGCCAATTGCAGTGCGTTCTGCAACCATTCGAGATATTGCAGTTGGTAATCCTGCCGAACTGATCACAAGCAACGTCGAATAGTAAGGATAAACCGCCTCGTAATACTGCATGCCGTCGCCCAGCATGTTGTAGAGGGGAATGCGGAAAAAAGCGCCGATAATCTTACAGATAAGACCGGCAGCACCAAGTATAAACGCACCTTTAACGAAAGATTTCTTTTCGTTTTTTACCATATTAAAACCCTTTTCACTTCGGTTCTTTCATTCTGATTTTTTTGTAATCTTAACAGGCGGTATTATACCATGTTTGACCGGAAGTGTCATTAATGCTTGTTTTAAACTCGGGTACAACGGAACAAACCGTATTCATCTCGACAAACAAAACACGTATTGATATAATAAATTTAATAAAAATGGAGGTTAGAGCGATGGGTTTGTTATCCGCAGCCAGCGGCGCAATCAGCGGCGTATTGGCAGATCAATGGAGAGAGTATTTTTACTGCGAAGCCATGGGGCCGGACGTACTCGTTAGCAAAGGCCAAAAACGCGTCAACGAAAAACGCAGCTCCAATACAAAAGCATCCGATAATATCATTTCTAACGGTTCGATCGTTGCCGTCAACGACGGACAGTTTATGATGATTGTTGAACAAGGTAAAGTCGTTGACTTTACCGCCGAATCCGGCGAGTATGTATACGATACATCAACAGAACCTTCGCTGTTTTATGGCGGTTTTGGAAAAGGCTTGCTTGAGTCGCTAAAGATTATCGGCCGTCGTTTTACCTTTGGTGGAGATACGGCAAAGGATCAGCGCGTCTATTATTTCAATACCAAAGAAATCATCGGCAATAAATATGGCACGGCAAATCCTGTTCCGTTCCGGGTAGTTGACAAGAACATCGGGCTGGATATCGACATTGCAATTCGTTGCTATGGCGAGTATTCCTATAAGTTTATGGACCCCATCCTGTTTTATAAAAACATTTGCGGTAACGTTGAAAGTGATTATCGCCGGGACGAGATCGACAGTCAGCTCAAAAGCGAACTGATGACCGCGCTGCAACCGGCATTTGCAAGAATCAGTGAAATGGGGCTGCGCTACAGCGCGCTACCGGGTCATGCAAAAGAAATCGCCGATGCGCTGAACAAGGAGCTCTCAGAGGATTGGGCGCAACTGCGCGGTATTGAGATCGCTTCTTTCGGCGTAAGCTCCGTAACCGCCTCTGAAGAAGACGAGAACCGGATTAAGCAGTTACAACAAGCTGCTGCGCTGAAAGATCCAACCATGGCGGCAGCGGTTCTCGCGAGTGCACAGGCACAGGCGATGCAGGATGCGGCGAAAAACGAAAACGGTGCGTTTATGGCGTTCGCCGGCATGAATGCTGCGGCGAACTCGGGCGGCATGAATGCTTCCCAGCTCTATGGAATGGGTCAGCAGATGCCAGCCGCGGACACTTGGGTCTGTCCAAAGTGCAACCACCCCGGAAATACCGGCAAGTTCTGCTCTAATTGCGGAACGGCAAAACCAGAAGCCGGCAGTTGGACCTGTCCTAAATGCGGGCAAACCGGAAACACCGGCAAGTTCTGCGGTAACTGCGGTTCGCCAAAGCCCGAATAAACGAAACGGCAAACAAAAAGACCATCCGTTTGGATGGTCTTTTCTTTTGGCAGGGGCACTAGGACTCTTCGCAAAACCTTCGGTCAGCTTGCGCTCCGCGCGTCGCTGCCTCTCGGCGGTGTTCCCCTGCAGCTAAAAGCGCCAACACTGCGGCGTTTTCTATACGCGGCTTCGAGTCCTACTTTAACTTATGCAAATAAACAAACCACCCTGTTGGGTGGTCAGTTTATTTGGCAGGGGCACTAGGACTCGAACCCAGAAGAACGGTTTTGGAGACCGCTATGTTACCATTACATCATGCCCCTATTGAAGCGGGCCGTTTTTTGCCCGCATGCAGTATTGTACTGGATATCGCGTAAAATTGCAAGCTCTTTCGTGACTGAATTTATCACAAAATGAAATGCAAATTGATATAGTAATTAAATGCTTTATAGTGAACCACGTATGCTCTCAACCGCTTCTATAACCGTATCGATTGCGCTATGCTTCGGTACAAAACCAAGAATATTCCGTGCTTTATCCATTGATGCTATCGGCGATCGTTCAATATGTTCCGCAGATGCCGCGGCATTCTCTTCATTCAACGTTGCTAAAAACTCTTGATAACCGGTAAACGTTATTGCGGGTTCTTGCAGAAAATATCGATATAATTGCTCCGCAAAACCAAAGAGCGTTAGCGCTGTTGGGCAAACGCTATGGAATGCTTCGCCGATTGAACAGTCATTCTTTAAACACGCAACCGCTAGTCCGGCAATATCGTCCGCATGGACATGATGCAGTGTTGCCTGTCCCGCATCCGGCAAAAGTATCGTTTTTCCGTTTATGATATCTCGGATCACCTGCGGATCGCGATTTCCTTGCGGGCCAACGGGCATCCATCCGTTTCCGCAAACATGACCTGGATGTAGAATTGTAACTTTCAGACCATTATCGCGATGTTCGCTCATTAGATATTGTTCGATTTCAATTTTCCCAAGTCCGTATTCATCCGTAGCTGTTCGCGGATGTGTCTCAGAAACCGGGATTTCAAACTTCTTTTCGTAAATCCAGATGCTCCCGATGCTGATCAACCGAACCGTTTCAAGAATGCCTGCTTTTGAAAAGCTTTGTATAAGCCGTTCAGCATCATTTTTCGTATATGGAAGCAGATCGCATACCAAATCGGTTTCTTTATCTATTAAGGTCTGGATTGCTTCTTCTCGTGTCGCGCTGACGCGTCGGACATGATTCCATTCTTGTCTGTAGCTTGTATAAGGCAACCGATTTCCGCGGGAAACAGCGACGACATCATAGCCTTCTTTTACAAGCGCTGGTGTCATATAGGACCCGATGTGACCGGTTGCGCCCAGAACAATCGCCTTTGGCATAACAATTCCTTCCTTCGCGTCTTGGTATTGCTAAGTGTGATGATCAGATAAATTGAACGATATAGTCGTGTAAATTCTGGTAAGCAATTCTGTAAACATCCGCTTCGGAAAATCCACGTTTGAGAAGCGCGTTAAACAACGCAGGAAAATCGCGACTGGTCTTGAGGTCTTTCGGATATTGCTGCATACCGTCTAAATCTGAACCGATTGCGCAACACTGGATTCCGCCGACTTCCACAATTCGAATGATATGTTTTACAATATCTTCTATTTCGGCTTCATTCCTTTTCCCGAGTTGCTGATAATAAAAGTTAACGCCAATCGTACCACCTTGATTTGCGATTTCGCGAATTAACGTATCGTTTAAGGAGCGAGGATGATCGTGTACGCTTTTCGCGTTTGAGTGTGAAGCGAAAATTGGCCTTGTCGCGCGCGCGAGCACCTGGTCGATTCCACGGTCGCTTAGGTGGGAAACATCGATTGCTACGCCAAGCGAACACATCTCGTCAATGATATCTCTACCAATCGAGCTAAGGCCTTTGTTTCCGCGTCCCATTGCCGCCCCGGCAAGCTCGTTGTTATCATTCCATGTGAGCGTCATTGCGCGGACGCCAAGGCGATGAAGTACGCGAAGAACCGCAAGACTGCCGTCCACCGCTTCCCCGCCTTCAATGCTTAATACCGTCGCAATTTTGCCGCTTTCAGGTGTGAAATCTCGTGTTAGCGGAGTAAATTCAGGATGTTCTTCCAGTATGCGGTTGTACGCATCTATCATAGCGATACATTGATGCAGCGGCGGAGCGGATAGCGCAACGTCGATCCAGCATGCAAAAAATTGCAGTGAAACGCCGCCTTGCATCAAGTCGTCCAGCCGAATTGCCTGTTCTTTTTTCGGTTTCTTTAAATCAAACCCAGACTGTACCGCGCCATATAGATAGTCACAGTGTCCATCCGCAACCGGAAACATTGATTACCTCCATATACCTTTAGGTGATTATTGAAAATAATTGATTTGAAGTAACAAACGGGGCATGGTGGATCCCATGCCCCGAATTGGATGTGCTAAATTACTTAGCGTAGTCTACCGTGCGTGTTTCGCGAATTACGCTGACTTTGATCTGGCCGGGGTATTCCAGTTCGGCTTCGATACGCTTGGCAATTTCTTTTGCCAAAACCACAGCGTCGTTGTCGTTGACACGATCCGGTTTGACGATGATGCGTATTTCTCGTCCTGCCTGAATTGCATAGGACGTATCCACGCCATCGAAGGAATTTGCAATCTCTTCGAGCTTTTCCAAACGCTTGATGTAGCTCTCGAGCGTCTCGCGACGTGCACCAGGACGCGCTGCCGAAATTGCGTCTGCTGCTTGAACAAGAATCGCTTCGATCGTCTGCGGCTCAACATCGTTATGATGCGCCATGATCGCATGAATCACTGCGTTGTTCTCGCGGAATTTCTTAGCGAGATCCGCACCGATTTGCGTATGCGATCCTTCCACTTCGTGATCGATGGATTTGCCGATATCGTGCAAAAGACCTGCCCGCTTTGCAAGCGTTACGTTCGCGCCGAGTTCGGCGGCCATGATTCCGGCAAGGTGCGCAACCTCAATCGAATGCTTCAATACGTTCTGACCGTAACTTGTGCGGTACTTCATGCGACCAAGATAGCGAACAAGTTCGTGATGCAGTCCGTTGACGCCAACTTCGAGTACGGCGGCTTCGCCAGCCTCGCGAATTGTAGTATCGACTTCTTTCCGCGCTTTTTCGACCATCTCTTCAATGCGCGCAGGATGGATGCGTCCGTCAAGAATCAGTTTTTCGAGTGCGATACGCGCGACTTCGCGTCGAACCGGATCAAAGCCGGAAAGGATAACCGCTTCCGGCGTATCGTCGATGATCAGGTCAACACCGGTTGCCGTTTCCAGCGCGCGGATGTTTCTGCCTTCTCGACCAATGATGCGACCCTTCATGTCGTCATTCGGTAACGCGACAACCGATACTGTAGCTTCTGCCACATGGTCTGCAGCGCAACGCTGAATGGCAAGCGTAATGATGTTTCTTGCGCGTTTGTCCGCTTCTTCTTTCGTCTTGGATTCGATATCCCGAATCAAGATTGCGGCTTCGTGCCTTGTTTCGCGTTCCACGTTGGCAAGCAGCATGTTGCGGGCTTCGTCCATGGATAGTCCGGAGATTTTTTCAAGTTCGCGAATCTGCTGATCGTGAAGTGCGCGCACAGATGCTTCTACACTGTCGATCTCCGCTTCTCTCGATGCAATAGCCGCCTCGCGGTTATCCAACGCATCCGCTTTCTTGTCAAGAATCTCCTCTCTTTGAAAGATGCGCCTTTCGTTTCTTTGAATCTCTCCGCGGCGCTCGCGGTTTTCTCTTTCCGCTTCGGAGCGAATTTTAAATACTTCTTCTTTGGCTTCCAGAATATTTTCTTTTTTAATTTCTTCAGCCTTGCGTTGGGCATCGTCATAGAGCTTTTTTACGGCGTCCTCCGCTTTTGCCACTTTCGCTTCTGCGACATTGCGGCGATAAGCATAACCAATGAGGAATCCGGAGAGCAGCGCCAGGATGCCGATGACTGGGTAGAGCCACCACAACATATGATGTTTCTCCGATCTATAAAAAATGTAACCGCACATCTCTGCACGGTCACTTCATAACGTTCTTATACTTCAGTCAATTGCTTCGGTGCCATTGCTTTATACAAACATCTATTATGAACACACCATAAGAGTGCAGGATTACTCAGAAAATTATATATCAGCATTTGTTATGCGTCAAGGAATTTTAACAATATATGGGGGTATTGCACTATTTCAATAGCAGTTTTATCGCCCTTTTTTCGTCGGTTTGCCAGAATTATTGCATATGACAATTATCGTATGCTTGTATAGCCATGCTGAATCAAGTTGAGGTGTATGCAACGCAATCAAAGATCGATTGACAACATGAAACAATTAAAACAAAGAAATCTGGGCGGTTTTTTCCATTCCTTCAAAACAGCCGCATTTCTCCATGGCAGCAACGACCCCGCTGTTCGCCTTGGTAACCGTACGGAACTCCTCGATCGTGTGGAATACCTTCCCCTGTCTGTTTTCACTTAACGCAAGCGCAGCGTTGCTACCAACGCCCGGAATTGCGTTAAACGGAGGTCTGAGCGCTCCATCTTCGATGAGAAACTTTGTCGCGTCGGATTTATATAAATCCACGGGTAACAATTCGATTCCGCGCATGTTCATTTCGTAAACAACTTCCAGAATCGTAATGATGTCTTTCGTTCTTCCTTTTTCAGAGTCCGTCATTTTTGCAGCTGCATGTTCCAGCTCGTGTATTGTTTCCAACACGCGCTCTGCGCCGCCCATAGACAAAGATACATCAAATAAATCCGCGCGAACGGTGTAATAAACACTGTAAAATTCCAGCGGATAATGCACTTTATAATAGGCGACGCGGAAACTCATCATCGTATATGCCACGGCATGACCGCGCGGGAACATATACTTGATTTTTTTACAAGATTCGATATACCAGGCCGGAATATCGTTCTCGTTGAGCTTTTGTTCCATCTCCGGTTTCAGGCCTTTACCTTTACGGACAGATTCCATGATTTTAAATGAGCTGGACGCATCAACACCATGCAGAATCAGATAATTCATGATATCGTCACGGGTGCAGATGACTTCATTTAACTTCGCAATTTTGTCCATGACAAGCGGTTCTGCGTTGCCTAGCCAAACGTCTGTACCATGAGTAAGGCCGGAAATACGAACCAGCTCTTCCATGGTCGTCGGCTGCGTCGCGTCTAAAACGCCGCGAACAAAACCGGTACCGAATTCCGGCGTACCAAGCGTGCCAACCTTGCATCCAATCGCAGAAAGGTCAACTTTAAGCGAATCGCTTGCAATATAAATCCGCATCGTGTCAGGATCGTCCAAGGGAATCGTAACCGGATCGAGGCCGGTTAAATCCTGCAGCATACGAAGTGCGGTCGGATCGTCGTGACCCAGTATATCGAGTTTTACGAGGCGATCATCCATCGCATGGAAGTCGAAGTGCGTGGTGATCGTGTTTTTGTCCGCCTTGTCGGCCGGATACTGAATCGGCGTATAGTCAAGGATGTCGTCCTCTTTCGGGACGATAACAATTCCGCCAGGATGTTGTCCCGTGGTTACCTTAACGTCCTGACATCCTTTTGCAATGCGTTCGCGTTCCGCTTTACGGAGCACTTTGCCAGTTTTTTCTTCATATACGCGCACATAGTCAAACGCGGTTCTCTCCGCAACGCCGCTGATGGTTCCCGCGCGGAACGCATGTCCGCGCCCGAACATCTCCTCAACGTACTTATGGGCTACCGGCTGGTATTCGCCGGAGAAATTTAAGTCGATATCCGGCGTTTTATCCCCGTCGAATCCAAGAAACACTTCAAATGGAATATCGAATCCCATCTTCAGATATCGAGTTCCGCATACGGGACAATCTTTTGCCGGCATATCAATTCCGCACGCGTACTGCAATCGATCGACTTCAAAGTCGCTGTGTTTGCAGTTTGGGCAAACATAATGCGGCTGCAGAGGGTTCACTTCAGTTATGCCGGCCATAGTCGCAACAAACGAAGAACCGACCGAACCACGGGAACCGACAAGATATCCATCCGAATTGCTCTTAAACACGAGTCTTTGTGCCATTAGATAGAGCGAAGCAAAACCGTTTCCGATGATTGATTTTAATTCTCGGTCAAGGCGAGCCTGCACTACGTCCGGAAGCGGATCGCCATAGATCGCATGCGCTTTGCCAACCGCCATATCGCGAAGAATGTCGCTTGCGTTTTCAATTGTCGGCGCATGTGTTCCGTCCGGAAACGGTTTGAGTTCGTCGCAAAGATCGGCGATTCGATTCGGCTCGTCTACCACAACGCGGCGCGCTGTTTCTTCTCCAAGATAAGCAAATTCTTCCAGCATTTCCGTCGTTGTTTTAAAATAGAGCGGCGGTTGAAAAGATGCGTCGCTAAAACCGTTTTTCGTTAGTATGACTTCGCGATAAATTGCATCCTCGGGATTCAGAAAATGGACGTCTCCCGTCGCAACCACTGGAATTTTCAGTTTATCCCCCAGCGCTACGATCTCTTTGTTAATCTCCAGTATGCGTTCGTCTGTCGCTTTTTCTTCACGCACAAGAAACGCGTTGTTCCCGCGCGGCTGAATCTCTAGAAAATCGTATGTGTTTGCGAGGTATTCAATTCGCTCTTCGCCGGCGTTGTTTAAAATCGCCTGATAGAGTTCCCCTGCTTCGCATGCTGATCCTAAAATCAAACCTTCTCGATAAAGCGAGAGCAGGCTAAACGGAATTACCGGGCTATAGTGAAAATGATCTAAATGCGCATAGCTAACGATGCGATATAGATTTTTCATGCCTGCTTGTGTTTTTGCAAGAATGATAATGTGTGTCGTTTGGCGTTTCTTCCCGCGCTCCTGCTTTGTTGTTTCGTTTCGCGTTGGCAATTTCGTCAACCCGAGTAAGCGGAGCTGATCGAGTAATTTGAGAAAGATTTCTCCGGTAGCCGCAGCATCGTCTGAAGCGCGATGGTGATCTATTAAAACAACGCCGAGCGCCTCGCAAACCGTATCCAACTTATGATTAATTAAGTCATGCATGAGATATCGCGACAGAATCAATGTATCTGCATACGGCATATGAAACGATAAATTAAACCTGCTTCCATGATGCCGGATAAAACTCATATCAAATTCTGCATTGTGCGCAACAAGGCAGCAGCCTTCGCAAAACGCATGAAAGTTTGTTAAAACTTCTCGCGTATTCGGCGCTCCATTTAGCATGTTCGTCGTAATGCCAGTTAATGCTGTAATGTTTGACGGAATAACGACGCCATCGTTCACAAACGTTTGAAATCGGTCAATGATTTCGCCGTTTCTGAGCTTGACAGCGCCTACTTCGATAATTTCACATTGTTCGGGCTTTAATCCTGTTGTTTCCAGGTCGAACACAACAAACGTCTGATCCATATCGATCAGCTCTGATTCTCTTAATAAATATCCTTCAACTCCGAAAATCGGTTTTACTCCGCTCTTTTTTGCCGCCTTTGCTGCCGCAGGGAACGCCTGAACAACGCCGTGATCTGTGATCGCAAGTGCTTTGTGCCCGAACCGCTTTGCGGTATCAAACGCCGCTCCTACCTCGGTTATGCCGTCAAGAGTCGACATGCGCGTATGCAGATGCAACTCAACTCGTTTTATGTCGCTGTTGTCTTGTCTGGTTTCTTGCGGAACAAGACATACATTGTTCGCGTAAAACATCAACTCGCCCGTAATTTGACTCGTTCGGCAAACACCTTGTGCTAGAACGTGTTCCCCGCCTTTTTTTGCCTTTTCCAACTCCGAAATTAGCTTGTCTTTTTGTTCCTCCGTATCGATCAAAAGAGAACAATAAATCGTATCCGTCCCGTCAGATACCGATACATCAACAGGAAAACTTGTCGCACCTTGCCTGCGCTTGTTTTTAAACGAGTTACGTTCGGTGATTGAAACAATATACCCTTCAATTGTTTGTTTGTCATTGCCACTTTTCAGATTTGCGATTGGTGTTTGTCGGTTGGACGCAACAAAACCGCCATAAAGTATTCGTTTGCCATTTGGCGCAACTTTTGCGGGCGTAACAACAGGTTGCGTAACCGGAGCGGTTGAATCGATCGATTCGGGCTCTATCGCCGGCTTGCTTGAAATCCACACAATGCGAACACGCATTCCGCCCAAACGAGACTCCAGATCATTTTCCAATTCGCGCGTCAGTTCTATGGCGGGCTCTGTATCGCATCCGAAAAAGACCGTAAGCAAATTCTGCTCACGGTTTAA
>QKAN01000026.1 GCA_003246365.1 Clostridia bacterium | reverse complement strand
CGAATGCCAGCGTATAATAGCGCCGGCGGTCGTCAACCCAAACAGCACCCTTCGCTTTGATCAGCGAGCGGATGCTGCCATAAAGCAGGTATGCATAAGATAGACCGGAATAGATATAGAAACCGAATTCACGGTGATAAACGTTTTGTGCATCGATGGAAAATACGAACTCATACTTCAGGTTCGGCAGCAGCGCAATGATGAATATCAACAGCGGAATGGTCGCAATCGTCGTTCTGCGGCTTGCAGCGCGGATATCCAGGCTCAACGCGCCTTCTACATACAGCGCCCAAAGATACGGCAGAATCACATGCAGCGCGTAATACACTGTTTCCAACGCGTAGTTCAAGTGCCTGGCCAGGCGAAACTGCGTGCCGTCGATCAGCCAGCAGCCCGCGTCAACCAACAGCATCATCATCGTCGCATAGATCAGGTTGTTAAACCTTCTCTGCGCCGCGGACGCCGAAGCCGATTGCCGTTGACTCAACCATACGATGGACAACAGAATGATCCCGACCGCGCTGATCGTCACATATAGCGCATTCTGCATTGTCTACCCTTTCGGCGGGTAACCGCCCAACCCAAAGCCCACAACCAAAACGCAAACAACTTGTTATCTTCGTTAGAACAATCCCATCTATGGTTCAGTATATCACACCGATGGTTCATTTTCAGCAAATGTTTTGGGTGAAACGCATAGGTTTAGGGTGCAAAAAACCGCGAAATCTCGCCATTTATCGGTTCCAGAGCCACCCGAACAGGATGTAGCGCGTGATCCACTGGCTAGTCGTGAAAAACACGTTTACTTCGCATGCGGCAGATGAGAATCCGTCTCCAGTTTTCACATAGATTGCGGCGGTTCCTTTGCCGACCGCTGTGACGAGACCGTTTGTATCCACCTGTACAACAGACTCGTCCGAGCTCATCCAACGCAGGTTTTTGTCCGTAGTGTCAGCGGGCAGCACGCTGGCGGTCAGCTGGAACGACTCGCGATACGGTAGCTCGATCTTGCTCTCGCTGAGCGTGCAGGATTCGCTCGCAATCAGCCGCGGTATCGTCTCCTCGCGCAGCAGCACGCCGCACTCTGCGCAGTTCTGCCTGCGAACGCCCTCGTCCTCGTACGTCGCCGGGGTCAGCACTTCCCATCGATCGGGCGTGTGTGCCGGGGCCATGTAATCATCCGTATACGAGTAACCCGTTTTGGGGTTTGTATAGGTTGTAAAGCCGAGCACCTCACACCGAGGTGCGGTCACAACGGCGTTATAGACCGGGTTTTCGTCCATATCCGGCAGAAGCATGCGCGAAAAATCCGTGCTCTCGTGGCTTTCAAAGCGCACAGCTTCGTTGTTGCCAACGATCAGATCGTCGTTCTGAATCTCGCCGACAAATGCGCTGCAATATGCGCGCCTGTCCTCCACGTCCTCAAAAAACGAGATCACCGCGTCCACCGTACAGCCGCGCACAAAGCCGAAATAGCGCTTGTTGTCTGGGTTCACGTCGCTGAGTCCAACGATGCCGCCGTTGTGCACATAGCCGCGCACCGAGGTGTAGCCCGCGAGATTGACACTGCAGTTCTGCACGTCCGCAAAGCCGTTTGAGAGGATGCCGCCGAGATACTCTTCGCAGTAGGAATCGGGGTTCACCGCGATGATCGTGATTTCCGCATTCACCGAACAGCCCTGAATGAGACCGCGCCCGAAGCCCGCGATGCCGCCCGCGCCGCACTGCTGCGCCGTGGAGGTGATCTTCAGTCTGCCCGAGACGGAGCAGTTTGTGATAGTGCCCTTGGAAAGATATCCGGCGATTCCGGCGAGGAAAGCGGGTTGGTCGGTTGAGAGATCCGCCTTGACATTGAGGAGATTGAGATTTTGCACCATGCCGCTGACGGAGGAAAACAGCGCGGCAAACACGGTGTGATATCCGCGGTGCCGTCCGTCGTAGGTGATGCGCTGCTCCTCGCCCATCTGCGAGAGGGTGAGGTTATAGATCGTGTGCCCCGCGCCGTCGAGACTGCCGGAGAAGGCAAACGGCGCCCACGCGACCCCGTTCATGTCGATATCCGCGCCGAGCACATAGAAGCCGTCCGGCTTGTCCACCATCGCCAACAGCCCCGCCGCGTCGGTAATTTCGATAGGCTCCGCCGCCTCCGCCCGCGCGGGAATGGGCGTAAGGAGCAAGAGCAGGATGAGCGTTAGGGTAAGCAGACGGTGTTTCATTGATATTCGTATCCTTTGGGAAAAATCTTGCACCCGTCGGGTGACAGGAACATTCTATGCTCACGAACGGGTCGCGTCAATAAAATAAGAAAAAGCCAAACGCTTTCGCGTCCGGCTTTCTTTATGTTCACCTTCAAGCAATAATCGTAAGCGAGTCATCACTTAAGGATTCTCTATCCGCGAAATAGAATTGAATAAGGATTTCAGCTCGGATAATGATATGTCTATGAGTGGCTCATACATAAACGCATTTATATGAACATTCTCAGAGGAAATTATTAGCATTCGATCTATTAATTTCTCTCTTTGAACATCAGTTGGATCAGTATGTGCGAAGTTCATCATCGTTCTTAACGCTCGTGTTTGATTGCTTTGGATTCCATCGGTAAGCGTCGCATTAGCTATACGTCTAATCATGTACTTCTCAGCAAGAAGTCTACAGCCAATAGCTAGTGTAACTTTCTCTTCAAGTTTATGTGATTCATTCACCCTGCTCGCTATGTCTCCTGCACAATCCAAAATGAAATCGAATGCTGAGATTGACCTGTCATAAGTTAAACGTACTCTGTCTAACCCCCATTTCGAAATCATAAAATCACATAAATCACCCATCATATAGCGTTCTGTCGAGATAAGATTGGGTTCGAGATTTTCTTTATAATGGAGAAGTGCAGTTAACTGTAAGAACTCTGGCGAGTATTGACCATCTTGATATTGGATAATATTTCTAAGGAATGGTACTGCTGCTATAAAAACCGCTCTGTTATTGTAAACCATGTCCTTCCATCGTTCAAAAACATCTACAAAATATTCACCGCGTTCGATCGAGATTCCATCAGCGCTTTTCTCAGCAAACCAAGATGATGATTTCAAGTCTGCTCTACAAGCCAAGGTTCTGTAAAAATCAAAGTTGTGAGTGAGGAATATCGGAAAGAATATCGGATTCTGAACGATTTCTATTAAATACTCAATAATTGCGTACTTGTTTTTATAATCGAACGAATCCGCAACATCATCGAAGATTATTACGGTTTGATCACTAGTAATATTTCGAGCTTTGATTTCGAAAATGATGTTGAGCAAGTATAGTGCCCGTTTCTCACCATCACTAAGGTAATCAAGCAATATTCTCTGTTCAATTGGTCTTTCGTCCAAACCACTTTTTACATGGAATGATACTACCGGTGCTTTAAGATTGAGAACAACATCTTCCTTATTTTCAATAAATAGGCTGTAGGGCAAATCTATAAATCTGTTATTGAATTCATTAACAATTTCAGTCCACATAGATTCTTGTGCTGCAGCAAGATGTATAATCTCTGAAATTCGATCTCGACACCTTCTATAGCATAGAATTGCTTCAGCAAAATCATCATTCCTGCTGACCAGATAAGATGCCCAGAGTTTTTTCTTGAAGGATGGTACATCAGTCAATTCAGGGATTATCTCGCGATATTTGCTTAGAAATGCTCGTAGATCACGTGTTCCCTGTTTCTGATCCAGTATCTTGTCAAGTTCAGAAAAGTTATCAGCCATTTCAACTTCAATGATTCGTCTTGTTTCTGTTTCAATTACTTCATTGAAACCTTTCTCATCGCGCCCATTAATCTCACCATTTAATAACACTTTATGGTTCGCCTTGAAGAACCCCGATCTTGACATATCGCCTGAAATACTCTTCGCACTGCAATGATCAAAAGCAGCTTGAAATACTGGTGAACTGGTGATTAATTGATTATACTGTTCAACATAAGCTCTGATTTTTTCGATAAAATTCTCAAGTTTTAGTATTTCCTCTGCTTCCTTTGTGAATAATTTACCGTATGGAATATTGGAGTAGATAGCCTGTGCCCGCAATTCTTCATCGTCAAAAATCCTAGACAGCAATTCATAAGTGTTAATTGCTTCGCTCTCGAAATCTCTTATTAAAATGCTTATCGCATCTTTCTTTGCCGAGAGATCATTAAGATTCTTATACACACCTTTCAT
>QKAN01000241.1 GCA_003246365.1 Clostridia bacterium | reverse complement strand
ATTAATAAAAATAGAATAATAAGTCAAGCGATATTTTCATATATTTTCAGGAATTATTTGAAATATTTGTGAAATCAAAGAGAATTCTATGCATAATATGCATTCTATATGCATATATGCACTTTTTTGAAGCAATCGATAACGAATCAAATAAAAACCGCCTTGCGAGTTTTCGCAAAGCGGCGGCGAAAGCGGCGGGCGGGCGCCGCTGGAGAAGAGCGTGTACTTTTATACGCAGGCGGGGCACCAGGCGCGGCGCGGCACGATATGCTTGCGGCGAATGGTATCGCGAAACGCATACTTTTCCGCGGCGAACGGCACAAACCGGCGCGGCGCGCGGGCGTGTTCTTCGCGGGTTTCGGAGATGGCGAGCAGCTGCGTCATCGAATTCAGACACGCGCTGAACGCAAACTGCACATCGCGGGAAAGCGTGCGCTCGGCTGCGCGGTACTCGCGCTTAAAGCGGTAGATTTCCTTCACCACATCGCGCGCGATATTGCAGGAGGTGAAAGAGAGCTGTTCGAGAATGCTTTCTTCCTTAGTATAATGATCGCGGAAGTAGTCGTTGAGCTGCTGTTCGTAGACCGCATGCTGCTTTAAACCCATGCGAAATTCCGGCGTGTGCGCAAAGGTGAAATAATCCGTCAGGTAATGGCAGAGGATGCCGAGACGTAGCGCATATTCCGGCGGTAACTGTTCGCCTTTTTCAATCGGCTGTCCGGCCAGCGCCTCTGTAAAAACGTGGATCTCGCGTTGGCACTTCAGCGTAAAGTGCGGGTTCAATATCAACTCCGGCATATAGTCCGGAAGCAGGTTGCCGAGTACAAAGACTTCACGGTCGAGTTTGTAGCCTTGCTGTGTCAGTGATTCGTATAACAGATGCCCCATGGCATGGTGGGATGCAGACTTCATGTCTCCTCCAATTCTTCTTTTCTAGACTTTCTTCTTCTTTTTCTCGTCTATCATAGAGGAAAAGGATTTGATAATCATCTCAATTGCGTTAAAGAAATGTAAAATTTCGGGGTTTTGGAATGTAAAATCGACAAAAAGAGCCATTTACAATAGCAAATGGCTCTTTAAAATACAGAAGACTTTGTTTTACTTTCCTTCGGCGGCCTTCTTCTCCCGCAGCGCCTTGAGCACCACATCCGGGGTTAGCGGCATGCGCAGGAAGCGAACGCCGATTGCGTTGGCAACCGCGTTGGCAATCGCCGGTGCGCCGGGAACCATCGTGATTTCGCCGATGCCGCGCGCGCCGTAGGGGCCGGTGGGTTCCGCTTTTTCAACAGCTTCCACGATCATCTCCGGCATGTCCTCGAACGTCGGGATTTTGTAATCTACAAAGCTCGGGTTCATGACGCGTCCGTCTTTGAGCTTGAGTTCTTCGTAGAGCGCGGTGCCCATGGCCTGCACCATCGCGCCTTCCGCCTGTCCTTCGTACATCACGGGGTTGATGACCTTACCCGCGTCGAACACGGAAACCATCTTGAGCACCTTGACCTTGCCGGTTTCGGTGTCCACCTCGACCTCCGCGCCGTTGACGCCCATGCTCCAGAACGCGACGGGTTTCGGCGAAAGTCCGGTCTTCTTGTCCGCGGCGATGTTGTTCGGCACCACAAACGCGCCAACGCCAATCATCGGCCCGCCAATGCCGCTCTGATCCGGCAGGGTGAGGCCGAGCGCGAACGCGCTGATCGGCACTTTCTGGTCGGGATAGAACTTGCGGCAGACATAACCGTTTTCGAGGTAGAGGTCGTTTTTCCAGGTGCCCATCTTGATCTGCGCGAGTTCGAGTATCTTGTTGCGGATGTCCTCGGCGGCAAGCTTTGTTGCGTTGCCGGCGCAGTAGGTGGAGCGTGAGGCGACCGTTTGCCATTCATACGGCGTATGGTCGGTGTCTCCGGTGCGCACGCTGATCTTCTCTACGGGTACGGTCAGCGTTTCCGCCGCAATCTGCGCCATGATGGTGTCCGATCCCTGACCGATGTCATGGCAGGAAGCCAGCAGCATGAAAGTTCCGTCCTCGTTCATGCGGATGATGACGGAGGAGGCAACATCCGTCGGCATCGACGGGGCTTTCCAGCCGCCCGCGATGCCTTTGCCGCGCAGTTTCGTCGGGCTGCCGGTTGGCTCGCAGGGTTTATCCAGCTCCATGAGCGCAGCCGCGCGGTCGAGACACTCCTGATACCCCGCAACGTCTATGGTTTGCCCCGTTGCGCTCTTTCCGCCTTCGCGGATGCCGTTGAGCTTGCGCATAGCGAGCGAATCGATCCCCATCTCTTTGGCGATCATATCGAGGTTTTGCTCAATGGCGAAGTGAATTTCGCACATGCCGAATCCGCGGTATGGTCCGCCGACGGGGTGGTTTGTATAGACGCAGTAGCTGTCGGTTGCAATGTTGTCGATGTCGTATGGACCGACGCAACCCCAGCCTGCGGCTTTAACGATGTTGACGCCATATTCGGTATACGCGCCGCCGTCCCAGGCGAGCATGTTTTTCGAACCGATGATCTTTCCGTCTTTGTCGACGGCGGTCTTGATGTTGATGTGCAGTCCCTGGCGAACATACGCGTTCTGGAACTCATCCTCGCGTGTGTAGGTCAGCTTGACCGGACGGCCGGGGTTGAGCATGGCGAGCGGAATTACGATGCCCTCCAGCGTCGTGCCCGCTTTGCAGCCGAATCCTCCGCCGACGGCTTTGCTGATGACGCGGATCTTGTTGAGCGGAAAGTCAAACGTTTCCGCCAGCGCGCGGCGCACGGCAAAGGGACTCTGGCATGCCGCCCAGATGGTCAAATCCCCGTCCGGCATATATTGCGCGGTGCAGCTGTGCGGCTCGATGGGAACATGCTGCACGTGCGGAATGTAGAAATTGTTGTCAAAGGTGCGGTATGCCTCCGCAAACGCTTTGTCCGCGTCGCCTTTTCTGAGCACATAGTGGTGCGAAATGTTCGTGCCCGGCTGCGGATAAAAGATCGGCAGCACTTTATAGGAGCCAAGATCGGGGTGGATGATCGGCGCGTCGGGCTTCATGCCCTCCAGCGCATCCGTTACCGCGGGCAGCACCTCGTATTCCACCTTGACGAGTTCGCAGGCTTTGTGCGCAATCTCCGGCGTGTCCGCCGCGATTGCCGCAACCGGCTCGCCGCGGTAGCGCGCTTTGCCGACCGCGAGAAAGTTCTTGTCCTCCAGGTAGAGTCCCGCGCGCTTCTTGTAGCATTCGCCCGTAATCGCGCTGCGCACGCCCGGAAGAGCGATCGCGGCGGTGAGATCGATAGAGAGAATGTTTGCATGCGCGTGCGGAGAGCGAACCACCTGCGCATAGAGCGGACGCGAAAACTGGATGTCGTCCGCAAAAACGGCGGTTCCGGTTACTTTTTTGATCGCATCCAGGCGTTCAACAGATTGTCCTACGACGTTCATTTCTCGTAAACCCCCTTTGCAATCACGTCTTCAATGGCTTCAACGATCTTTTTGTATCCCGTGCAGCGGCAGAGGTTGCCGGACATGTTGTGGTTGATCTCTTCGCGCGTGGGATGCGGGTTTTCGCGTAGCATCGCCTCGGCGCTCATGAGCATGCCGGGCGTGCAGAAGCCGCACTGCAGCGCACCGTGGTCGATAAACGCCTCCTGCAGGGGGCTGAGTTCGTCCGCCGTGGCAAGGCCTTCCACAGTTGTAATCGTCTTGCCGTCCGCTTCGGGCGCGAGCACGAGACACGCGTTGACGGATTGGCCGTCCATGATGATGGTGCAGGCGCCGCATTCGCCCGCGCCGCAGCCTTCTTTTGTTCCGGTAAAGCCGAGCTTTTCGCGCAGTACATGCAGCAGCGTCTCGCTGCTGGAGACCGTCAGTTCGACGGGTTCGCCGTTGACGCAAAATTTTACGCAATGTTCCATTTACGGTTTCCTCCTCAGCGCAGATTGGTCAGCGCGTCGCGCACGAGGTACGAGACGATATCCAGCCGGTATTGTTTGTCTGCGCGTACGTCGTCAATCGGGCTGACTTCCGTTGCGGCGAGCGCGGCCGCTTCGGCGATCAATGCGTCGGTGAGCGGCTGGCTGTTGAGCAGCGCTTCTGTTTTTAACAGTCTCAGCGGCGTCGGCGCAACGGAACCCATCGCAACGCGCCATCCGTCGTTTGTTTTCAACACGGTGCCGCAAACGGTCGAAAGATCGACCTCGTTGCGCCGCGCGATTTTGCGGAAGATGCCTTTTGCGCCCGCCAGATACGGTACGCGGATTCCGGTGACCAGTTCGCCGGGACGCAGCGCAACCTTGCGGACAAACAGGATGAAGTCGCGAATCGGCACTTCCCGTTTTCCCGGCAAACCGTAGATTTCAACTACGGCGTCGTGGCAATACAGCGAAGTCGCGGTATCCGCCAGCGGGGAAGCGTTGACGATGTTGCCGACGCATGTTGCGCGGTTTCGAATCTGCCGCCCGCCGACGAGAGAAGCGGCCTGCGCCAGATATGGATAGTGCGCCAGTACATGCGGGTTGGTTGCAATCTGCGTCATGGTCGCAAGCGCGCCGATGTGCAGCCCTTCGGTCTCGGAAAACGTGATTCCGCCGATGTCGGGGATGTTCTTCAGGTCTATCACGTAGTCCGGCGCGATCAGATAGTCGCGCATGCGGATGATAACGTCCGTTGCGCCAGCCATAAAGATCGCTTTGTCGTCGTGTTCAAGTTTGAGCGCGGCGGCTTCCTCCAGAGTTTCTGGAGCAAGATACACAAAATCTCTCAAGAACAGTTCTCCTCTCATTACAATTCATGAAGTATTCGAAACCCCTAAAAGGGAAATAGCCTGAATGCTGAAATAAAAAATTTCGATCGTGAAATAGAATGAAGCATCAAAAATTTAAAAATAGCAAATAGCCGATGATCCGAAAACAGAAAAGTTACCAGAAAAAAGGAAACACTTTGCCCGGTTTAAGGTTCAGGAAACGATGAAATTTTCGATTAAAGATTCGGTTGGTTCAGAAGTTGTGTTGGTTAGATGCGTTTTTGCTTGATGGTCGGTTGTTGTCGGGATAGATGCTAATTTGTTCGTTAGGTCGATGGTTGAGATGAAGTGTTGGTGGGAATCGTAAAAATCAATCGCTATTGTTCGAATTCGCGCTGCTGAAGCTGCAGCAGGTCTTCTGCCAGTTGCTTTTCGAGCCGGCGATATCGCGCGACCCATTCTGTTCCGTCGTTCGTTAGGTTGCTGCCGCCGCCGGTTGCGCCGCCGAGTTTGCGTTCCACAAGACGGCAGCCGAGCGCCTCTTCCATGCGGTTGAGCGTCAGCCAAGCATTGCTATAGGAAAGTTCCGCGCGCGCCGCGCCTTTTTGCAGCGACTGTTCCAGTTCGATGCATTCCAGCAGACGGATGCCGCGCTCGTCGATGCACGTGCTGCGCACCTGAATTGTCAACGCCGCGGATAGAACGGGAGAAGCCTGCGGGGTCTGCTCGCGCTGCTCGCGTTCATAGTCCTGCTCGGTGTTGATGTCGACGAGCATGCCGTTTTCGTCGGTTGGCACAAACTCCGTGTCGCGTTTCCATTGCGCGAGCGCGCCGCGCAGACCGCGTTCGCCGGAATAATTTAATAAAGCGGAGAAACAGCTTTTGCGCACCATGGCCGGGTGACCCGCGCTGCCGCGAAAACTTGGAATCGCGACGGATTTTTGCGAGCGCAGCAGTTTCTCAATGGTTTCAATGTTCAGATATGGCACGTCTCCGGGGGTAATCAGCACGCGCTCGCAGCTGGAAGGAAGCGCGCCGAGGCCGATTTGAACGGACGCCATCATATCGGTTGTGGCAAAGTCTTCGTTTTTTACGAAGCGAACCGACTCCTTGGCAAGGTGTCGTTCCAGCATGCCTGCGTGATAGCCGGTGACCACAAGAATATCCGCAACGCCCGCGGCGCGGAACGATTCAATCTGGCGGCGGATGACGCTTTTTCCGCTGAGCTTGAGCATCGGTTGAAAGTGGCTCATCTGGCGCGGTTCGCCCGCGGCGAGAATGATCGCGGTTACGCTCATCGGTCTTGCGTTCCTCCGTTCTGCGCGAGGATATGTTTTGTTACCCGCGCGTAATCTTCCGGCGTATCAACATCGATCTGGCAGCCTTCGTCGTTGGTCAGCACATACCCGATGCGGCGGTTCGTTTCCCGAAATGCGCCGCGCAGCCCGTCGTTGCCGGAGTAATGAATCAGCGCGTCAAAGCTGGATGCGCGCACAAGCGGCGGATGCAGACGGCGTGTTCCGTTGCTGGGGAATACCACATCCCAGTCGGTGGATTCCATCTCTTTGATCAGGTTTTTGATTATCTGCGGCGATACGGCCGGCATGTCTCCCGGCAGGAGAAATGCGGCGTCGAAGCCGCCTTCGTGTTGAATTGCCGTAAGTCCGATTTGGATGGAATCGAACATCTCCGTCGTTTCATATGCGCGGTTCCAGAGAAAACGCGTGTTTTTGCCGGAGAGTGCGGAGATGATTTCGTCTCCTCGTTTTCCGACGACGACGAACAGATCGTTCACGTCTGCGTTCAGAAACGTGTCTGCGGTGCGGGCGATCATCGGTTGCCCGTCAATCGGCAGAAGGGGTTTGAACGCACCCATCCGCAGCGACTGTCCCGCGGCGGCAATTAATCCCGCGGTCCTCATAACAGAACCGCCAGAATAACAAACGGTACGTTGCTAGAATCACGCTTTTTTGGCGAAATGTCAAGACCGATATTCGCGATATAAAATACTGAATTTTGCATGATCGACCGTTTCATCCTGCGTTTTTATAGATCAGCGCTTGGATCGACGTCCGGTGGGCATTCCCAGCTGTTTCGTGTTTTGTGGTGCTCGATTCCGGCATAAAACGACGCTTCGCGAACGCGCAAAATCGACTTTGGTCCCGCGAGGTAACCGCCGTCGGACGAAATTGCTTTGAACACCACAAGCAGAGGTTCTTCAAGACCGTCTGCGTGCAAAACGCGCAGAAACACCAATATGCGTCCGTAAGAATCCGTGTCCAGCACGGCGATTTCCGGAAACGACAATGTCTCGGGCCGGTCGGAAAAACGGGAGATAAAATCGCTTGCGGCCGTCCGCTCCGCCTGGGTCGCTTCCCGCCCGCCATAGGTCAACGCCATGCAACTCACCCCGCTAAAATATTGAAAGGATAGATTCAATATAGCACGAGAAGCGCGCGGAGACAATCGTTAATGCGAATTTATTTGACGCCATTTTATTGACCGCCTGCAAAATGAAAACGGGCGCGCCTTGTTAGACGCGTCCGCAGAGAATGTTGGCTAATCGACTCAGTCTAGGCCGAGCAGCTTGTTTCTTGCCTTCACATACGCGCCGGTGGTGAGTTCGCCGCGCGCATAACGCTCCTTGAGCGCTACGAGTTCGTCGTTTGCATGGTTGTCGCCGCGTCCGCCTTCTAGAACCATGCGGCGCTCTTCATATTCCGCGGCGCCCATATTGGCGGTGGCTTTCTGCTCGCTCAAAATGGTGAGGAAGCGATCCTGCGCGCTCGCAACGGCGGCAACGGGTGCGGCTTCTGCGGTTGCGGCAGCGGGGGCGTCCACGCTCTTCGTCGCCTTGGGCGATTTATATTTACGGTCGGTGAGGTAGACGATCAGCAAAACAATGCCGACTACGACAAGAAGACCCAGTAGGCCGAACAGTAGGTGTCCGCCAAGCAGTCTCCAGAAAAATACACGATGAAACATAATAAAAGTCCTTTCAGAGAGCTAGCGGCGTGCGCTGCTCTTCTGTGTATTATAATAGACTGAATTTGCAAATCTGTTGTGTTACAGCTGCAAAGATATTTCGAAGCATTGCGGCAGTATCATGGCAGTCAGGCAAGAAAAAACGCCAAAAGATGCAGGAATTCCGTCGAAAAATGAAGGAATTTTCCAAAAATATATTCCGTAAAATTAAAAAAACCCGCCAATTGGCGGGAATAATAATGCTTAACTAAATTACGATTCGGAATCTGCGGGATCATCGGAATCCTCTTCCTCCCCCTCAAACACCGCGATTTCTTTTATATTAAATTCCTGTCCCGTCACCATGACGCATTCCCATGCGCCGCAGGCGGGACATTTTCTGTTGTTGTTGAGATATTCGTAAACCGTTGCGCATTTTTTGCAGCGCACCTTGGCGACGATGACCTCGACGACGAGTTCCGCTTCTTCCATCTCCGTGCCGTCCGTTGCGGCGGGCCAGCATTCTTTCAGGTAACGCGGGACGATGGTGGAAGCCTCGCCGACTTCCACCACCACCTGCGCGATATCGCTCAGCGCGAGGTCGTTTTCTTCCGCAACGGCCGCAACGCGCTTTTGTATTTCAAATACGATCCCGAGTTCGTGCATGGCTGCTTATTTAACGACGCCGATGGCGCGGCCGACTTTCTTGATCGCGATCTTGCCTTTGCGCTTGAGCACCTGCTTGATGACGACGGGCTTCATCTCGGTGAACTCCACGCCCGCGCCGTCGTAGCGGCGCACAAGGTGGATTGCGTCAAATTTGCACTTTGTCGTGCACTGTCCGCAGCCGACGCACATATATTGGTCAACCAACGTAACGCCGCAGCCGAGGCAGCGCGCGGTTTCCGCCTTGACCTGCTCTTCGGTGAACGTGCCGCGCAGATCGCGGAATGTTTTTTCCGCGGGCGTTTTGCTGTCCAGCGCTTCCGGTTTTTGCCGCGGTGTATTGTCGTAGGTTTCGACAACGGCGTTCTTTTTGTCCAGCTCTTTATACTCCCTGCGGTCGCGGCCGATGGTCAGGGACTGGCCGGGGTGCACATAGCGGTGGATGGAGATGGCGGCCTGCTTGCCTGCGGCAATTGCGTCTATGGCAAACTTCGGACCGGAATAGCAGTCTCCGCCGGTGAACACGTCTTTTTGACCGCACTGATAGGTGAAGCCGTCCGCCTGAATGGTGCCGTTGCGGTTAAAGGCCGCGTCGCTGCCCGTGAGCAGATCACCCCAGAGAATGCTCTGGCCGATGGTGACCAGCACGTGATCCGCCGGAACGACGACGGTGTCCGCCTCGTCATACTGCGGCGAGAAGCGGCCGTCCGTGTCAAACACCGCGGTGCAGCGTTTGAACTCTACGCCGGTTACCTTGCCGTTTTCGCTGAGGATGCGCTTGGGACCCCAACTGTTGTTGACCGAGATGTGTTCCTCGGCTGCTTCTTCAATTTCCTCGTCGGAGGCGGGCATCTCCTTGCGCGATTCTAGGCAGTACATGGAAACCTCTTCCGCTCCGCTGCGAACGGCGGTGCGCGCAACGTCCACCGCGACGTTGCCGCCGCCGATGACAACCGTTTTGCCGGAGAGTTTCATGCCGCTGCCGGAATTGACGCCGCGTAAAAACTCGATGCCGGAGACAACGCCGGATACATCCTCGCCGTCTACGCCAAGCTTGCGTCCGCCCTGCGCGCCGATGGCGACATAAAACGCGTCATATCCCTGCTTTCTCAGTTCGTCAAGCGTAATATCTTTGCCGACGTCCACGCCGGTTTGAAAGCTGACACCGAGCGCGCGGAGGATGTCGATCTCCGCGTTGATTACGTCTTTTTCGAGGCGGAATTCCGGTATGCCGAGCGTGAGCATGCCGCCGAGCTTCTGCTCTTTTTCAAACACGGTTACCGTGTAGCCGTCCAGCGCGAGATAATACGCGCAGCTTAAGCCCGCCGGGCCGGAGCCGACGATCGCGATTTTTTTGTTCGCGTAGTCGTGCCGTTTTTTCGGAACAAAGCGGCCTTCGGCGGTGAGTTCCTGCGCCGCGATAAATTTCTTGATTTCGTCGATGGCGATCGGCGCATCGATTTCGCCGCGCATACAGGCCTGTTCGCAGCGGCGGTTGCAGATGCGTCCGCAGACGGCGGGCAGCGGGTTCTCCATCTTGATGAGTTCCAGCGCCTCGCGGTATTTTCCCTGAGATGCGAGCTTGACATAACCCTGCACGGCGATATGCGCCGGACAGTTGGTTTTGCAGGGCGAGGTGCCGCTCTCTACCACGTCTTCGCGGTTAAAGCGGTATTCCGTGTTCCATTTATCCTCCTGCCAGTCCTCGTCCCGCGGGGTGACCAGCGTCGTGATATCCTTGACCACTTCGGTTTTAGAGCAGAGCTTTTGACCCAGTTTCAACGCGTTGACGGGGCAGTTTTCCACACACTGTCCGCAGGCGACACACTTGCTGGCGTCCACCTCGGAAACGTAGTTGGAGCGCACCATATCGACGTTTTTAAACATAGCCGCCGTGCGCAAAGACAGACAGCCGCAGCCGCAGCAGTTGCAGATGGCGTGCGTTTTTCCGCTTCCGTCCGTGTTCGGTATTTCATGCATCAGGCCGTTTTCTTCGGCGCGCTTGAGAATTTCATATGCTTCTTCGCGCGTGATCTGGCGGCCTCTGCCGGTGCGGATGTAGTATTCCGCCGCGTGACCCATCTGAATGCACATGTCTTCCTTCAAGTGTCCGCAACCTTCGCCCATGACCTCGCGGTCCGTGCGGCAGGAGCAGGGGGAAACGGTGAAGATGTCGTTTTCTTCCAGATAGGTGGAAATTTCTTCATAGCTGGCCTTGCGGCTTTCGCCGTCTATCGCGCTCTGAATCGGGATAACGCGCATGAGACCGACGCCGACGGGGAACGAGCCGGAGCTCATCGGCCCGCGGACGCGTCCGTATGCTTCCATCGCATAGCCGACGATGGGATATTGCTTCACGATGTTGAGATTGTTGACGATCATTTCCATCGTGCCGGGAATCCACGTTTCGGTCCAGAACATGTCCTGCCCGTCGATGTTGTTGACGAAGCAGCCGCCGTAGACAGCGAACTTCATGAGCTGTTCATGGCAATGCTCTTCCGATTTGCCGACGATGGCGGCAACCTCCGCGGCAGATTTTTTGGTATAGGAACCGAGCGCAAGGCCGACTTCGCACATGTCGTCGGTAACGCCCGCTTCGAGAATGACATATTCCGGATCGTCCCAGTTGTAGCCGCCCTTGTCACCGGCCTTTAAACCCGGCTTTTTGCGGCCGATCATGTTGGCGAGCAGAATGATGTTGTCACGGTGCTGGCAGACATATCCTTCGGGAAATGTCATCTTCGTCGTTTGTGTCATATGGTTTCTCCCCTTTTCGCTCCGCAAAGTTTCGTTAGTCGTTTTGCCAGGTTTTCACCTGAGTTTTCAGCCAGTTGGCCCAGGCGTCGATGCCTTCGCCGGTGCGCGCGCAGATCGGCAGCACCTGAATATTCGGGTTGATCTTTTTCGCGCGCTCCACCACAGCGTCAAGATCAAAATCGAAATACGGCAGCACGTCAATTTTATTGATGAGCAGTACGTCGCAGATGGAGAACATCAGCGGGTACTTCAGCGGCTTGTCGTCCCCTTCCGGAACGGAGAGGATCATCGCGTTTTTCACAGCGCCCGTGTCAAATTCTGCCGGGCAAACGAGGTTGCCGACGTTTTCGAGGATCACGAGATCGAGATCCATCGCGTTGAATTCGTCGATGCCCTGCCGCGTCATATCCGCGTCCAGATGGCACATACCGCCGGTATGCAGCTGGATTGCGCGAACGCCCGATGCTTCGATTGCAGCGGCGTCTACGTCCGAATCGATGTCCGCTTCCATTACGCCGATTTTCAGCTCATCCTTGAGCGCCTCGATCGTGCGCTTTAGCGTCGTGGTCTTTCCCGCGCCGGGGCTGGACATGAGGTTGAGCAGGAACGTTTTTTCCCGCTTGAGATCCGCGCGCAGCTCATCTGCCAGCTTTTCGTTGCTCTCAAATACGCGCTGTTTGATTTCATACACTTTAAACATCAGTTTTCCTCCGAAATACATTTCAACCGTTCCGACCGGAACGGGGTCAGACAAAAAAGAAACATTTATGGTTCTTCTTGGTTGAACCACATATCGATACCATAACACTGAATTGAAAATTGGTCAATATCCTAGGCAAAATCGCCATATTTATGTGTAGAATATATTTTATTTTCGTGATATTATAACGTTAGAAACGTGGTTGAACCAAATACCAGAATAAAAAACGACATGATTTTTTGAAATATAGTACAAGAATGGAACAGCGGGCTAGCTGCTAGAGGAGAAATATCTATGTTTAAAAAACTGACTGCGCCGACATTAAAGGAATTATTCGTGCAGGAACTGGAAGGACTGATCCTTTCCGGGGAGCTCGCCGTCGGACAAAAACTGCCGCCGGAGCGCGAACTTGCGCAAAGAATGCAGATTTCGCGTTCCGTGGTGAACGACGGCATCGCCGAGATGGCGCGGCGTGGCTTTCTGGAGATTTCGCCGCGTCAGGGCACGGTGGTTGCGGATTTTCACCGATGCGGCACACTGGATATTCTCATCTCCATTATGAGTTACAACGGCGGACAGCTTCCGCGCGAGGAGATTCGCTCGATTCTCGAAATGCGCGGCGTGTTGATGGCGTTTGCGCTGGAGAGCGCAATTCCGCAGATGACGCCCGACCAGCTGGAGCAGCTCAAGGAGCAGAGCGATACGTTCGCCGCGGCAAAAGGCGCCGAGGAAGCGGCGCAGAGCATCTACGAATTCGACCACATGCTCAGCGGATTTTCGAACAACACGCTGCTGCCGCTGTTCTTCTGCTCGTTTAAAACGCCGATCAAAGAACTCTGGCGCAGATACGTAACCCGAAACGGCGTCGCCATATTAAAAAAGCGCAACGACGAGTTGCTGGACTGCATTGCGCGAAAAGACGTTTCCGCCGCAAAAAAGGTGATTGCGGACTCCATCGCGGAGACGATCAGCGGGCGAACGGAGATTTATAGCTAAAAAATTCGATTTTTCCAAAAAATCCCCTTACGTCACCTATTGCTCATGACGCTACGTCATAGGTTAAACTTCGCTTCGGAGGTGAAAATTCCATGTCCGATTACACAACGGGAGAACTCGCCCGGCTCTGCGGAATCACCGTGCGCACGGTTCAGTTTTACGATGCGCGCGGGCTTCTGCATCCGTCCGGCCTAAGCGAAGGCGGGCGGCGGCTCTATTCGGAAAGCGACCTGCGGAAAATGCGCATGATCTGCGCGCTCAAAACGCTCGGCCTTTCGCTGGACGCGATACAGGGCGTACTCGCCAGCGAGCATCCGGAAAAGGTGCTTCTTCTATTATTGGAAGAGCAGGAGCGGCGCATCGGAGACGAGCAGGAAACGCTGGAGCGGCAGAAACGCGCGGTGGACACCGTGCGCGAAACCATCCGTTCGGGGCAGATGCTCTCGATTGAATCCATTGCGGACATGGATCGTATGATGGAAGAAGCAAAGAAATTAAAACGGCTGCATTGGAACATGATCTGGCTCGCTGTGCCGATGACCATACTGGAATGGACGACAATTCTCTATTGGATCTTCAAAGGGGTCTGGTGGCCGTTTGCGGTCTGCATGCCGTTGGTGATTGTACTTGGCATCGTGATCTTGAAGATGTATTATCAAAATACGCTGTATATCTGTCCGGAGTGCGGCGCGCGGTTCCGTCCGGTGTTTCGCGAAATGTTTTGGGCGAGGCATACGCCAAAGGCGAGATTTCTCACCTGCACGAAATGCGGCTATCACGGCTGGTGCGTAGAGACATACGGCAAAGAAGAATAGGATAGTTTTTAGGGGGTAGGACATGCAAATTCCGGTTTTAACGATTATTTTTATGGGGATTTCCGCGCTGATCGGGTTCGCGATTCCGGTCGTGCTGTATGTGTATTATCGCAAGAAGATGAAGGCGAACCACATGCCGTTCTGGATTGGCTGTGCAACGTTCGTGCTCTTTGCGCTGGTGCTGGAGCAGCTGATGTACTTCGGGCTCATGAAGCTGCCGTTCTGGCCGTCGATTACGAACAACATCTGGCTATACGGCCTTGTCGGCGGATTCTTCGCGGGTCTTTTCGAGGAGACAGGGCGGTTTGTCGCGTTTAAAACCGTGCTGCGCAAAAAGCGCGGCAACGACGGAAACGCGCTGATGTACGGCGCGGGACACGGCGGCATCGAGGCGGCAATCCTGCTCGGCGTGACGATGGTGATGAACCTGATCTACGCGCTGGAGCTCAACGCGGGCATCACATCGCAGTTGGGCGGGCTGGACGCGGCGCAGACGTTGCTCAATACGCCGGCGTGGTATTTCCTTGTCGGTTCGGTGGAGCGCATCGGCGCGGTGGCGATTCATGTTTCGCTCTCCGTGCTCGTTTGGTTCGCGGTGAAAAACGCAAAGCGCTTCTGGCTCTATCCGCTCGCGATTTTGCTGCATCTGCTGGTGGATGCCGTTGCGGTCATCCTCAACGGTCTCGGCGTCAACGTCTGGATTCTCGAGGGAATCGTGTATGTAATGGCGGCGGCGTTCGTCGTGCTCGCCATCGTGGTTTGGAAGAAAAACCACGTTGCAGCAGAGGCGGTTCCCGCGGAAGAAGCGCCCGCCGTTGCGGAAGCATAACAAAAACGATTACAAAAAAGACCTTCGGGTCTTTTTTTATTGCGCGCGTGGTTCAGGGGGATTGCAGAGTAGATCGGTAACCGCCGGCATAGTATAATAGGGAGAACCGCTTCTTTCGGGAGGATCGCCGCATGACGCTCAAGGAACGCGCCAAACAATTGAAAACCGATATTCCGGCCGTGTTTCTCGCGCTCAAAAAACGGGAGACGCCGTGGACGGCGAAACTGCTCGCGGCGGTGACGGTCGGCTACGCGCTGTCCCCCATCGACCTGATTCCGGATTTCATTCCCGTTTTGGGGTATTTGGACGATCTAATCATCTTGCCCGCGCTGGTCGCGCTTACCGTAAAACTCATTCCGGCGGACGTGATGGCCGCCTGCCGCGCGGAGGCGGAGGGAATGTGGAGCGGCGGAAAACCGAAACGCTGGTACTATGCGGTTCCGATCGTTCTCGTTTGGCTGCTGGTGGTCTGGCTGATCGTCCGCGTAATCTTAAAAGCAGGCTAAAACAAAACGACGCAAAAAAACAAACCCCTGCCGTGTTCTTCCGGCGGGGGTTTTGTGCGTTTTGTTATTTCTTTTCGAGATTTTGCGCTTTTCGAAACGCGGTGATGCGCCGCACAAGGTCGAGCGGCAGCGGTTGATCCAGCGGAAACTGCACCGCGCCTTTGCTGAACTTAAGCGTGCCGAACTCGTGTGAAAAGGCGGCGATTCCGTCCGCGCCGGGGTAAAAACCGATGTGGCGGGAAAACGCCGCGAAGTGCACAAGGTTGCCGTTGAGGTAAAACGTCGGCATGCCGTAGGAGATTTTCTCCGTGGCTTCGGGTACGATTTCCAGAATCGCGTTTCGCATTTGATTCAGTTTGTCCTGCACACTCGGCGGGGATTGGAGGATGTAGGCGGTGATGGGGGTGGTCATATTTTTTACCTCCCATATGAAGTAAGGTTAGTATAGCATGTGGTGAAGGTGGGGTGTGTGATGGGATCACGGGGTGAGAGACTGGTTTTTAACAAAGGGGGTTTTCCATCCTAAGATAAATTGACTTAAAGCAAAGAGAATAATACAATAATTACAAGTT
>QKAN01000030.1 GCA_003246365.1 Clostridia bacterium | reverse complement strand
CGACAGCTGAAAGAAGTCTTCCAGATGTGCGCTCGAAATTTGATTCTTCTCATCTATGACGCCGATCAGCTCGAATGCCTCATCGAATCTTGCAAGCGTCGCATCCGCGTGGCTATCGTTGCACAAAAGGATGCCGCCTGGCTTGAGGTAGCGTTTCGTCGCCTGCCCGACGAAGCCCGCGAATTGCGAGATGATCAGATCAACCGGATCAACGCCCAGCTCCGCTGCATAGTCCGAACCGATAAATGATATCTCGCACGCTTCCGGATATTCTTTCTCCCGTTCCAGGAACGACTGAATCACGTCCATCTGGCGAAAGAACTGGATCGTGCCTTTATAGCTGTCGACATACGTCACCTTCGGGATGACCAAAGACGGCGCAACGTCAACATGGCTGCCCGGATAGAGCGCACTCTTTACGACAAACGCGCGCGCCACGGCTCGATAGAGCGCGACTCTGCTGCCGATTTTCGCTTGATATTCATGATATTCTTTCAATGTTTTGTCTGCTGCTTCCAAACGCCTGCCTCCGATCATTGTTTCATCATTTCATTATACTGTATATGACGATCATATCAACCTGCTAGATGTGGCGCGAAGCCTCTCGTTCAAACAATCTATTTCTGTTTATTGAAGAAGCGCGCGTTTTAAAAAGAGTTGTTCCAAATCGTGCAATTACGGTGTAAACTGTTATTCAAGGCGTGACATACTATCAGCAGCTATGCTCTGCGCCCATATTACGCCTTATGTTCGTTTACAGTTTATAAGCAAACTATGACAACGTCTACCATTTGTTTGAAGGATTCTTTGCGAGGTAAGCATGGAGAGAAAATATTCTCAGAAGCGAATTTTGACCTGGGTTCTACAGATTGCGTCGCTATTTATCGCGATTCTGTTTATCATCGCCAGATTCTTTCCGACCCTCGCGTTGTTTCAGGCGACCATTTCCGGGCAGAACCTTTGCTACTTATTGTTCAGCATCTGGGCCTGGCTGCTTCTCATCTGGATCGTGACCGAAGCACAGCGGATGGCGGGCGTTCGCTTCACGAAGCAGAACCTACTCCTTCTGGTGATCATAATAGTCGTCGTTCTGGGATTCTACGCATATAGCCTCATGACGCGAAAATTCATCTACTACTGGGATTACGCGAATTACTACCGCTTGCAAATCGATACGGCGGCAGACTTTCAGGTAAACGGATTTTTCGCGGCGGCGACGGGCGTGATCAAGCGCATCTGGTATTATGCCTACTCCTCCTTCATCAATATCTTTCTCGCTGTTCCGTTCGCGTTTACGCCGCAAACGCCAGATTGGTTCGTCGCGGCATGCGCGGTCACCATTCTCCCGATGTTGTATTGGGTGATCGCCATCTTCCTGAAACTCATGGAACAAATTCTGCAACCAATGCGCGGAAGCTTTTTCTTTACCGCAGGCATCGTGCTTGCCGGATTGTTCCCGCTCATCCACGTATCGTTGGTTTACGGACAGCCGGATCTCTTTGGTCTGATTCTCGCGTTTTTGATTATGATTTTGACCATTCCGCTCGATTATTCCAAAGCGGATACCAAACGTTACTTGATCATTTTCAGTCTGACCGTGATGATCATCGCATCGCGCCGCTGGTATATCTACTGGGTAATCGCATACTACGCCTGCTACGGCCTTGCGACCCTTGTTCGTTTGATTCAAGGCAAGCGATGGGAGCAGCTCAAGCGCTTTTTCAAGTTTGTTCTGCTTGGTTGTGCAGTTGTCGGCGCGGCACTTTTCCCCTTGATTCGCGCAATTCTGCGCACGAATTATTCCGTAAGCTACAGTGAGTATAACGTCGGCGGATTTCCGTTTGAGCTATTAAACCAAGCGCATTTTCTCGGTTTAGGACTCTTAATTCTCCTGCTGGCCGGGTTCCTGTGGGGTGTGTTTCGGAAGCAGACAAGGGTGTGGAGCATACTCGCCGTGACTGATATCCTTCTTGTGATTCTGCTCTTTACACGCATACAAAACATGGGGTTCCATCACTCGCTGATTCTCGTGCCCGCTTATCTTCTGCTGATGCTACTCTGCCTTGCGGGCATCAGCCGCATACGACGAAAACTCATCTTCCTGCTCTCGGCAGCGGTCGTATTGTCGTTTTATGCGACCAATGCCGCGGTTTGCGCCGCAATGACCAGTTCTACGCAAACCGCCTTATTCTCCTATTCTCCCCTGAAGTTACCGCAGCGAGATGATATCGACGAAATTCGAGCCGTGAACGGCTGGTTGCTCGAGAGCTGTTGTGAAACAAAAACTGCTTACATGATTCCCCACGGGGAACCGTATAATCCAGATGTTTTTCGCTGTGTTGACATGCCGGATGAATGTGTTTCAAACATTTTACCCTACGGGTCTGCGGTTCTGGGGACGCATACTTTCCCGCGAGGATTGTTGTTGGCGGACTATGTGCTGACATGCGACCCGTTCTGCAACCTTAGCCTCGCGGAGAAGTACAACAGCGCATTTTTCAGTGAGATTCCGCAAAAGCACTTTGTCGAAGCCGCGCGTTTCGACATGGGAAACGGATACACGTTCATCGCATATCAGCGCATATTGCCAACCGACGCGGAAGAGATTTTGTTTTACGAGCAATACTTTGCCGCAGAGGATGCCCGCTTCCCGGATATGTTCTCCGGCGTACTGGACGAGTTGCTTGCCGAATTGAGTGATGGCACGTGAGAAAATCAACGAAATAGCGGCCCGCCTGAAGCGCATAAAAGTGATATGAGTCAAAAAACAACGCAGACCCGAAAGGGTCTGTTTGTGTTATGTGGAGCTGAGGTATTAAAATGGTGGATGGTTGCATACCCGATATAGATTTGCTACACTTCAAACAGCTCATATCTGTCAAAATGCTATTTGAAATTAGGGGAAGGACATTATGAAGCAATGCTGAAGGTAGAATCTTTCAGATGTGAAGAAAAGAACAAGGATTCCAATCCAAGTTTATTGAGACAATCAAATATCGAGTTGCTTCGAATCATTGCTATGATTTTTATTGTCATGCATCATTATGTGACGCATGGTACTACGAGTTTTGTTTATCTTGATGCGCCCTTATCCGTTCAAAGTGTGTTTGCTTTGTTTTTCGGTGCTTTCGGGCGTCCTGCAGTGGGAATTTTCATTTTGATCTGCGGTTATTTTTCAATTAAAAGCGATTTCAAGCTGCCGCGTTTCATTACGTTAATTGCACAAGTGTTTTTTTATAGCGTGATACTCTTGCTTATTGCGATATTCATCTTGCCCGGCGATGCGACGATCGGGCGCAATGAAATATTTGCTTCCATATTTCCAACTGCCTATGGTACCTACTGGTTTATTACAGCCTATGCTGTCTTGCTCTTGCTCTCACCATACATCAACAAGTTGCTTCTGATGCTGACACAAAAGCAGCATAAGGCTCTCATCGTCATTTTCGCTGTTATCTGGTGTATTATCCCTACGTTTTTAGATGCTCGTTTCTCCGGAAGCGACCTTGCATATTTCGTTGCTTTGTATGTAATCGCAGCATATCTTCGGCTATATCCTTTACAAGTAAATCCACTCCGACATTTTCTTTTGTTTGGGTTTTGGGCCTTTGTTGTTCTGGCTTCTATTGCATCATCATCATATCTATTAAACTTTTCTGGTGTTTTTCGAAAATATATAACATATTTCACGGAGTATAATAGGCTTCCGGGTGCAATGTGTGCATTGGAATTGTTTATAGCAATGTCGCAAACAAAACCATTTTACTCGAAGCTGATCAACAGAATCGCCTCTACCTCCTTCGGAATTTATCTGATCCATGATAACCCCTTTATCCGCCCGCTGTTGTGGGGAAAGATATTCGATAGTTCTGCTTATGTAGGTACTTCGTTATACTTCGTACACTATTTCGTTTCCGTGGCAATTGTTTTTGCTACATGCGCACTCATCGATACCCTGTTCTGGCAGTTATCATTCGGCAAGCTTTTCAGCTTGCTGCGGGACAAGTATCTTGAGAAAGCTGTCATCCATATCAAATCTCTGTACGCAGCAATTGAGAAGTTGCTTGTCAAGTTCATCTAGCAACGAGAACCCTGATCCTGAATCGTAAGAGCGCAAATGATCCGCCCCCGTTTTATGGTTCAGAAGCAATGTTAGTAAATCAATCGTTCTAGGCAGCGATTGGGATCATGGTTTGAGGGGCGGGCGGCCGCCCGCCGAGGCTCGAATGCGGCCTGACCTGATTGTAGTAGCGAACCCATCGTTGCGT
>QKAN01000081.1 GCA_003246365.1 Clostridia bacterium | reverse complement strand
CAGACGGTTGGAACGATTTTCGCGTGCTGGACGCAGGTAACGGCATGAAGCTGGAACGCTGGAAGGGCATCACCCTCCTGCGTCCCGATCCGCAGGCCGTCTGGCCGATGGGCGAGCACAAGGCGGACGCGGTCTACATCCGCTCCGAAACCGGCGGCGGACACTGGGAGGAGCAGCGGCAGCTGCCCGAATCCTGGCAGGTTGCCTATCGCGACCTGACGTTTGTCGTGCGCCCGACGGGCTTTAAGCACACGGGTCTGTTCCCCGAGCAGGCGGTCAACTGGGACTGGATGCGCGGCGAACTCAATCATTGGAAAAAATCGCACGACCGCGCGCCAAGGGTACTCAACCTCTTTGCGTACACGGGCGGCGCGACCGTAGCCTGCGCGGCCTCCGGCGCGGAGGTGGTGCATGTGGACGCTGCCAAGGGCATGGTTGCCTGGGCGAAGGACAACGCAAGCGCAAGCGGGCTTGGCGATTCTCCGATTCGCTACATCGTGGACGACTGCGTGAAGTTCGTTAAGCGCGAATTGCGGCGCGGCAATCGCTACGACGGCATCGTGATGGACCCGCCGAGCTACGGCAGAGGACCCACGGGCGAGCTCTGGAAGATCGAAGCCGACCTCTATCCGCTGGTTGCGGACTGCGCACAGCTGCTGAGCAGTGAACCCGCGTTCTTCCTCGTCAATAGCTACACCACCGGCCTTGCCGCAAGCGTGCTGAAAAACATCCTGCGCGTGGCCCTGCCGGAAGGCGATACGGTCTCCGACGAGGTGGGGCTGCCCATCGAGCGGGACAATCTGCTGCTGCCGTGCGGCGAAAGCGGACGCTGGACGCCGAAACGCTGACAAGTACCATATAAGAAAGCGAAAAATTGTTGGAAGAGCAAAGCACACAGCCGAAGCTCCGGCGCGACGAGCGGACGGAAAGCGGCATCCGAATTTTATATGAGGACAACCACCTGCTCGTGGTCGAGAAGCCCGTCAACCTGCCCGTGCAGGCGGATAGCTCCGGCGACGAGGATTTGCTCACGCTGCTGAAAGCGTATATCCGCGCACGTTACGAGAAACCCGGCGAGGTCTATCTCGGCCTCGTGCACCGGCTCGACCGCCCGGTCGGCGGCGTGATGGTGTTTGCAAAGACAAGTAAGGCGGCGGCGCGGCTCTCCGCACAATTCAACAGCCACGAGGCAAAGAAGCGCTATTGTGCGATTGTTTCGGGTCACCCGAAGCCGCAGGAATACTTGGTCGATTGGCTCTGCAAAGACGAAATCACGTTTTCTTCCCGCGTTGTACCGAAGGGCACCGACGGCGCAAAGGAAGCGCGCCTGAGTTACGCCCTGCTCGCGCAGGCGGAGACGACCGCGCTTTTAGATATCGAGCTCTATACCGGGCGCCCGCACCAGATTCGCGTGCAGCTCTCGCACGCGGGCTACCCGATCTACGGCGACCAGCGGTATAACGCCGGCGCAACGGTCGGCGAGCAGATTCGCCTCTGGGCGTATGCGCTGACGCTCTTGCACCCGACGCTGAAGGAGCCGATGACGTTCTTTTCCGCACCGCCGTGGGAGGAAGCCGCGTTTATTCCGCAGATTGCGCTGCTGCCCGCGTTTTCCGTTTGCCGCGGGATTTGGTTGGACGGGGATTGCATCGTCGTGGACAAGCACGCGGGCGTGGAGACGGAAGGCGAGCTGCTGGGCGAGCTGGAGTCTCTGTTTGAATGCGTTTATCCCGTGCACCGGCTGGACGCAAACACGGAGGGCATCGTGCTCTTCGCGCGCACGGAAGAAGCAGCGAATAAATACGAGCAGCTCTTCTATACACACGAGCTAAGAAAGATTTATCACGCCGTCGTGCGCGGCGTGCCGAAAAAAGAAGGCCGCCTCATCCACTGGGTGCAGAAGGACGCGGACGATTCATATGTCCGCCTTTGCCGCGAAGGCGACTTGGGCGCGCTGCGCTGCGAGTTGAGCTTCCGCGTGCTCGAATCCGACGGCGAAGCAAGCCTAGTCGAAATCGAGCTCTTCACGGGACGCACGCACCAAATACGCGTGCAGATGGCGGCAATCGGGCACCCCGTGCTCGGCGACGACAAGTACGGAGACCGGGACTTCAACAAGCTTCGCAAAAAGCGCACGCAGCAACTGCTGGCAAAAAGGTTGGAGATTGACGGAATGGTGTTTGAGAGTTTAAGGGAGTTGGGGCTGTAAAATTAAGAAGAGGTTCGCGGAAGCGAACCTCTTCTTCGAAAACGGAAAGACAATATTTAAAGCTTTGTTTTTAGACATGCGATATTCTCTTTTATAATAATTGTAGTAGGATGATTCTCACCCAACACTTTTTCAACAATAGACAGAGCTTTCTGATACCATTCCAGTGCGAGATCATATCTTCCTTGATAAAAATAAATACTAGCTATGTTGCTATAAGTAGATGTGGTATGAGGATGATTTATTCCCAACAAGTTTTCACAAATAGTTTGAGTTTTCTTGAACCATTTAAGCGCAAGATCATACTTGCCTTGGTGTTTATAAACACTCGCGATATTGTTGTAGGTCGATGCAGTATCCGGATGATATTTTCCCAGAGCTTTCTCGCAGATGGCCAGTGCTTTCTGATACCACTCAATCGCGAGATCATATTGGCGCTGACTATCAAATATGCCCGCGATGTTGTTGTATGCAGTTGCGGTAGACGGGTGTTCTTTTCCCAGAACGTTTTCGCGTATGGTCATAGCCTTCTGATAATACTCAAGTGCGAGATCAAATTGCCTTTGATTGGCATAGGCGCTCGCAATGTTGTTGTAGGTTGTTGCGGTAGATGGATGATTTTTGCCCAAACTATTTTCGAAGATATTTAAAGCTTTCAGATACCACAGAAGCGCGTGATTATATTGGCCTTGCATAAGATATACACCAGCAATATTGCCGTATGTCGTTGCAGTATCCGGATGATTTTCTCCTAGCAAGGTTTCACGTATCTTCAGAGCCTTCTGATTCCATTCATGCGCGAGATTATAATTATCTAAGGCTTTATAAACAACTGCGATGTTGTTGAAAGTTGTCGCGGTATCTGGATGACAATCACCCAGTACTTTTAATTTTACTGCAAGAGCTTTTTGATACCATTCCAGCGCGTGATTGGGTTTTCCTTGAAAAAAATAAACGCTTGCAATGTCGTCAAATGTAGACGCGATAGACGGATGATCCTCTCCGAATGCAATTTTGTAGGTTATACGCGCTATATGAAACCACCCAAGCGCATTAGAATAGTCTGCTGTTTCTAAGTAGTAACTGGCGATTGCAGATGACAGTTTAGCGAGAGTGCTTGATTCTTGTGACAGATCTTTGAAAATCGAAATTGCAAATGGGATAATGATTGATGATTTCAGAAACAAATAAGCTTTAGTGGAACTATTGAGAGTGTCGGTACAGACTTCGACAAGATTCTTATGCGCGGAAGACTCAACAAATGTTTGATCCTTTACAGCGGACTTTACGCATTGATGCATTGAGAAGAGCACTTCTCCATTTGAAGCATCTATGCGCTTTTCTAGCCATGTTTGCTTGGATAGTCTGGTTAAAGTGCGAGCACACTCTACGCCATCAATCCCTGCATCCTCGTGCAACCAATCCACACACAAATCGATTGGTAAAGGGTTAACAGGGAAAAGGGAGAATGCTTCGACAATGCTACTTGCCCCTTCTTTCGTTAAATCGCTAAGTGGATAAAGCTTGTTGATCTCTTGCTGCAACTCATCCTCATTGATGCAATCTTTCTTGATACGAAATCCCTTTTCTTGAAGATTTTTTTGCAATTCCTCGATCGAGAAGCTGTTTTCATTTGACATGTTACCTAACCGATTCACGATTAGTGTATTATTACCGGACATGTCTTCAATAATTTTTGTGAGAACCTCCAAATCCCTTGGGTCGTGAATATCATGGCCATATATGCGTTGGAAAATTTCAATACATGCATCGGTAGATAACAGAGGCAAATCCTGCTGTTCAAACTCGGCATACCCAGTTCGCGAAGCAAAGAGAATTGACACATTTAGTGTTTTAAGAAACGCAATGTTCGGATCATTCTTCTTTAGAATATCTTTCTTATCTCGATCGTCATCAATGCAGAATAGGACGCGATTAGTTGCGCAGAGCTGCTGTAGAAAGAGTTTTGCGGCGGCTTCCCCGTGGTTCTTCGCGTACTCAGAAAGATACGGAATATGTAAACGAAAATCAGCTTCTAAATCACCTTTGAATTGAATAAACCCGATATAATCAAACTGTACAGGAG
>QKAN01000048.1 GCA_003246365.1 Clostridia bacterium | reverse complement strand
ACGGCAGTGTTTGGGTACATCTATTGCTTCTATAATGTGACGAGAATTCAGAGACGCTTCGGCTACATGTCGCCAAGAGAATGCATCAGATCATTGCGCACTGACCGACTGATAACGGAGGGTCACAAAAAACAAGGGGATCATCTACGATTATAATCAGAAGCGGTCTTTCATGACATCATTGGTAGGATGGTTTGAACGGGGCGAATATTTTCAATTCATAAAAAACCCAAAAATCGAGATGGAAAACTGAGTTTCCGAAACAGCCAAATGCTTTTCGGAGGTAAAGGTAATCGAAGTGGACACGCGCGCATCCTGGTATATCTGCACACCGTGCTAAATCATCATCCAAATAACCCGGCCTGCCTTCATCCTCAACAAATCCGCACCTTTCAATGCTGCATTTCAGATTGAGCAAATAAAAAATGCCGATGCGTGTGCATCGGCAAAATTATGCGTTCTGTTGTTCTATTACCGTTTTTCGATCTCCTCTTCGACCTCCTCCGCTCCTTCGCGATAGAATTTCTCTTCGTCCGGTTCAAGTTCCTTCAGAAGCCGGAGGAATTCACCCGCGTGAACGCGCTCCTCGTCGGCAATGTCTTTCAGCACGTCGATGGCGAGCTCGTTATCGGTCGATTCGGCAAGCTGCATATAAAGCTGAATGGCTTCGTACTCTGCCGCAACCATGAATCGAATGGCGCGGACTAGTTCCGCATGCGTCAACTTGCGGTCTTTTTTTAATCCGGAAAACGGGTTTGCAAATTCTGGCATCTTAGTTCTCCTCTCACAATGGTTTTTTTTCGTTATTGTTTGAGCAACTCTAGCAGTTTTTTCACTGCATCTTTTGGATATGCCGCGTCCTTTACGCTATCCAGTTCGCTGCTGAGTAGCGTCTGCACATTGTCGCTCTGTGGAAGCATATAGCCGGATTCTCGCAGGACGTCCTCTGCCATCAGGCGGCAAGAGCGGCGCATCGCCTTGGCAAGCCGCCGCGCGGATTCGTTCGGAGCTGTACGCTCCAATTGCGCAAATAGCTGCTCCTGCTTCACCTTGCTTATGGAAAGCACGCGCATTGCGGCGAGCATAGCTGCCGCCTTCTCCTGCTGCTGCGGATAGCGTTCCGGAACGAGCGAAATAGCATGCGAAGGGCAAGCATCCACGCAAACGCGACAACCGCTAATACATTTGTTTCGGTCTATCTGCCCCGTTTCCGTGTCCGTAGCTCCCGTTGGGCAGACATAAAGGCATAGGCAATCTTTCGTGCACAGACGGATATTACGAACCGCGTACATCAAACCGCCTCCTTTGCAATCTTCGAAATCTTCAGGCTGGGCACTTTGCAAACTGGACATATCTCCGGTGGCTCCTCGCCAATATAGACAAACCCGCAGATCTCGCAAACATAGACGTTGGTTCCGTCCAGCATCGCGTCACCTTGTCTTTCGTATTTCCCTAGCAGAGATGTCAATATCCGAGAAACCTTTTCCCCCCAGACCAGCGCGCGCAGCGATCCGCGATCCTGATTCGCAGCCGCAGTTTCTTTTGCCGCAGGATAGTCTTCTTTTAGCTCTTGTTCCATCAACGCAATCAATGCTGAATAATCCTTAGGATCTTCCTGTGGAATCCGGCTTTCATAATAAGCGGCAAGTTGCAAAAACAGCTCCGATTCCTCCGTGCGGTACTGTTTTTCGCAGCCTTTGGCGAGGTTCGTGCATAATGCCGCCATTTCACCAACAGACAATTCTCGAAGCGTTTCTTCGGGTGATTCTGCACTACCAACAGTCGGGATGCTCTTCGGTTCCGGTTTGTTCTGTCCTTCAAACACATACTTCGGCGCGCCGCAAAGAGGACAGACCCAACTTTCCGGCAAGGACTGCCACGGCGTTCCCGGTGCAATTCCGTCTTCCGGCCGTCCCAACGCTTCATCATACGTATACCCACAGATCGAACATACATATTTTGCCATTCGATTTCCTCCTTTGCATTTTTTTGCTTCAGCAAGTAGTCGTTCCGTCAATTGGTTGCCCGATTGCCCCTGCGTTCATACTATCAATTCTTTTGATATACCACAAGAAAGTTTGACCAGATTGTTAGTTGAGAGGTCTTGTGCTCAGTGTCCGCACTCATCGTGATGCTGGTGTTCATGGCAAACGGAGCCGGTCGAAACAAGCTCTCCCTTCAAATAGCGCTCTACCGCGTCTTTCGCTTCGCCGCTCGCGCCAACGACGACTTCGACGTTCCGCTCATTGAAGATTTCAACTGCGCCGCCGCCCATACCGCCGCTGATGATGACGTTGACTCCGCGATCCGCTAGAAAATTCGGCAAAAAGCCGGGCCGGTGCCCCGGATTCGGAACGTTCTCCTGCCGCACAATTGCGCCGTTCTCCGCGTCAAAGACAATAAAACTGTCGCAGTGCCCAAAGTGTCCGGTTACATTTGTTCCTTCGCTTGCTACCGCAATTCTCATGATTTTTTCCTCCGTACTTTTATTTTAAATTGAAATTTGATCTCCAGTTGACAGATATTGAATCTTCTCCAGCATAATTCTTTTAAGCTGCTGATAGTTTTCCATACCGGTGCAATGACACGTATAGTATTGTGAATGAGTTGAAGCAAGATACGCCCCGATTGCGTCAACGACCTCTGGCGTCTCGCTTTGATTCCCTCCAGACCCGCTTAAATGGAATCCGCCGATTACAACGTCCGGATATTGTCCCAACCTGTCTCTGCATGCATCGACTATGTTCACGATTCCTTTGTGCGCGCATCCCGCAATCAACACCGTTTTCCCGTTGTTTCGAATCACCAGATTCTGTTCATGCGCAAAGTCGTCGGGAACAAACTCGTCGCCCCGTTTCATTAGCAGCGTCGCGTTACAGGAAGGAAACAGACGTTTGTGCTTGATGTGCGAAAAAATTTCGATAGTCTCATCGATCGCAAGCTGCTCACCGCAAAAAACGAATCTTTCGTTTGGAAGCAGCGTTTGGTCAAGACCGATATCAGCTATCCCCTCCGCGCGTTTCGAATAGTGCGCCTCAAAGGCTTGCTTATGCAGATAGATTTTTGCGCGTGAGTTGACTTCCAGAAACGATCGCAGCCCGCCTCCGTGATCGTAATGGCCGTGGGAGATCACCAGTAGATCGACTGTTGCGATATCGATGCCGAGCTTCTCCGCATTGCTTTTAAAAATGCAGCCTGCACCGGTATCAAACAAGATTCGGCGTTCGGCTGACTCCATGTAGATGCTCAGTCCGTGCTCGTGTTCCAGCGCATCCGAAACGCTCGTATTTTCTGAAAGAACGGTTAGTTTCATACTAACTTGCCTCCACCTTAACTTAGAGCAGGCGCATTGATTCCGCGAAAATCTTCCGCATCGCACGTCCTGACAGGCAATCCAAATCCACAATCGTTTTCCCGCTGTTGATCGCCGTTACTGCCGCCGGGTCATACGGAATGGTTCCCACAAACGGAATCTGCTTCTCTTCACAAAAACGCTTGATCTGTCCTGTCAGCTCCGAATTTACATCGGCTTTGTTGACACAAACGCAAGTCGGTGTATGAAATATCTCCGCCGTATGCAAGATGCGCTCCATGTCGCTGATACCCGAAATAGAAGGCTCGGCAACGATCAGCACCATGCTTACGCCGCTCATCGAGGCAATCACGGGACAGCCTATGCCCGGAGAACCATCGATGATTGCCAGTTCCGTTTCCGGCAGCAACGACGATAGCATGCGTTTCTTCACTTCGGTCACGAGCTTGCCGGAAGTACCACTACCCATCCTGAGCTGAGCAGTGGAAAAGACCGAATGCGCACTTCGGTAGAGCATCTGTTCGCCCGCGACGGATGGATGCATCTGAATTGCATTTACAGGACAGACTGCTTCGCATACGCCGCAGCCTTCACAAGAAAAGGGATCCACGAGGTATCCATTCTTGTTTGAGATCGCGTCAAACCGGCAATGTTCTTCGCATTGTCCGCAGCCGATGCATGTTTCCCCGTCAATCCGCGCTTTTGGCATGCCGTAATAATCGTTTCGTTCCGCTTCGCCGCTTTGCGCCATGCTCAGATGTAGATTTGGCGCATCCACGTCGCAATCCGCATATGCGCGCGCGTGCGATAGATTTATGAGTGCGCCCGCAACCGTCGTCTTTCCCGTTCCGCCTTTACCGCTGAGGATGAGTAGCTGTTTCACGGCTTGCCTCCTCGATAATGGTGTGCAGTAGTTTGGAAAAGAGTTCACGATAGCGATCGCTCTCTTTCACGGCGATCTTCGCACTAGAACTGATCGATCCTAATT
>QKAN01000157.1 GCA_003246365.1 Clostridia bacterium | reverse complement strand
CGGCAGGGCAAAAGATCCGCAGATCAAAGACGGACTGATCGATGCGAAACTATGGTTGTATCTGATCGGCGCCGTTATGCTTCAGTTGAACGTTCTTTCCTTTGCGGCGTACCATATTATGAATGTTGCGTCGATCAACTATGGTTTTTTGCTCAGCTGCGCGATGTTAACCTGGTTCTGCTTCGACTATTTGATATTCGAAAAAATTCATCTCTGGACATATGATTTCATCGCCGAACGCGTCGGATTCAAGTTGGGCTTCGGTTGCCTAACATTCTACCCATATTTCTATTCCGTCTCTCTTTGGTTTACCGCCCATCTTCCGAATCCCGGCCATCCTGCGGGAATGACCGCCCTCGTCGGCGTGCTGTTTCTCTGCGGATGGGTTCTGACGCGCGGTGCAAACATGCAGAAGTATTTCTTCAAAGTTTCGCCCGGCCGGAAATTCTTCTGGATCAAGCCTGAAGTCATCAGCGACGGTAATCTCAGCCTGCTCGCTAATGGCTTCTGGGGCGCAAGCCGGCATATCAACTATCTTGGGGAAATTACGCAGGCAGTCGCGATTGTTCTCGCAATCGGCTATCCGGGGATATGGATGATTTGGCTGTACCCCGCATACTATATCGGGCTCATGATATCCCGCCAGGCCGATGACGACAAGGTTTGCAGAGCGAAGTACGGAGCGCTTTGGGATCAGTACACGAAAAAAGTGAAATACAAGATTATCCCGTTTATTTATTGATTGCGTGATAACGCTACCATCCGAGCAGACCGTTCTCTATCTTTTGAACATAAAAATAAGGCATTCAGTTTAAACTGAATGCCTTTGTTTTGGAGCAGGTAACGGGGCTCGAACCCGTGATCTCAGCTTGGAAGGCTAATGTGTTACCATTACACTATACCTGCACGCGGCGTATTATTACGAATACCGCTATAAAAATGGAGCGGGAGACGGGGCTCTGCGCTCAAGCCTTTTGTTGCTTGCGCTCCGCGCATCGCAACTGCCGGTTTTCGCTCCCCGGCCGCTGAAAACGATTCACTGGATCGTTTTCCATTCGCGGCTTCGATCCCCTTTGAAAAATGGAGCGGGAGACGGGGCTCGAACCCGCCACCTCAGCCTTGGCAAGGCTGCGCTCTACCAAATGAGCTACTCCCGCAATCATCGAATCGAAGGTTTGGTGCGGGCGAAGGGACTTGAACCCATACGCCTTTTGGGCACCAGAACCTAAATCTGGCGCGTCTGCCAATTCCGCCACACCCGCACGCAGATCAACATCGGCAGTGAAAAAAATGGTGATCCGTCGGAGACTCGAACTCCGGACACCCTGATTAAAAGTCAGGTGCTCTACCGACTGAGCTAACGGATCATAAAAGTGGCTGGGGTGGCAGGATTTGAACCTACGAGTGCCAGAGTCAAAGTCTGGTGCCTTACCGCTTGGCGACACCCCATAGTACGCGGAATCGGTAAAATGGGGTGAGTAGTGGGATTTGAACCCACGACCTCCTGGGCCACAACCAGGCACTCTAACCAACTGAGCTATACCCACCATACCGGAAAAGCCGCTAAAAAACCAGCCTTTCACTCAGAACTTACTTCACCCGGCACCCTGGATTGTCCGCGCCAGGGTGCCGAGCAGCTTGGCGCGCCTGCAGGGATTCGAACCCGGGACCTACGGCTTAGAAGGCCGTTGCTCTATCCTGCTGAGCTACAGGCGCAGGAAGCGAGTTCCGAAGATTAATTATAGCGGCGAGGTGGGCTTCTGTCAATCAAATTTGACAAAATTATTGATCATTTTTTCTACCCGTCAACCGTTATGAAATCATATTCCGGGTATCGGTTCAGGCGTTTTTACCGCAGCAAGCCTTATATTTTTTGCCGCTTCCGCAGGGGCATGGATCGTTGCGACCGACTTTTGTTTCCCTAACAAAAATGTTGCTTTGGCGGTATTCTTTCGCGATTTCTTTGCGTTTTTCCTCGCTTAAAATCGGGTCCCATTCCTTCAACGTATAGAGCCAATTCGCCTTAGCCTTATGCATATTGAAATAAAGTTTTTCGAAGTCGATGTCCAGTTTCAGGGCAGTATCGACATTGAGTTTGTCAAGATTGACTTCTTTTTTCAAACTCGTGTTAATGCCATCCAGAAAACCGGCAAACTCCGCAACGCTCATGCCAAACCGATCCGCCAGCTCTGCCTGTGTGCCAATCAGCTTGCCCGTGTTCTCTGAAAGAATGCTTTTGTAGGCTTCAGTCTCTTTATCGAAGTATGCATTCCAGAAGGCGTCGTGCTCCGCCTGCTGCCGCTCGGTCTCTACCAGTTTTTGCCATTCTTCATACGGTTTCATTTGTTTGTCTCTCCCTATCGATCGTTTCTTTTATATTGTTGTTCCATAAAAGCTTCGCGCCTTCGCCGGTGTCCGAATAATATCTTGGTCGAAAGCCGTTCTGTTCAAATCCTAAGGAAGCATAAAGTCGCTGCGCGACCATGTTACCTTCCCTTACTTCCAGTGTCATTTTTTCCGCGCCATGTACCAAAGCATGTTCCATCATGGCAATCATAAGCCGTCTGCCGCGTCCTTGATGACGATACTCAGTCATAATTGCAACATTGGTCACGTGCGCTTCCTCAAAGAGCACCCACATGCCGCCATAGCCACAGATTACGCCGTCCGCTTCCATGACCAAATAATGCGCAACATCGTTTCTTAATTCGCCGAGCAAAGCAAGCTTTGACCAAGGAGAAAGAAAACTAGCACATTCAATTTCATGCACACGGCTCACATCCTGCCGTTGCATAGGGCGGATTATCTCATGCATTCGCGATTCTCCTCCCCCGCGGCTGTTTTCTTCAAACGTTCCGCCTGCGACGCGCGCAGATAGATCGGTTCCGTTTCTTTCACAGCAGCATCAAGGTCCAAAAGCGCAAGCATTCCAACTTGTTTTGCACGCGGATACGACTTGACAGTAGTTCGCACATCGCCGACATGCAGCGTGTTAGAAGGCAGCTTTGATAAAAACGATTCGATTTCGACCGCACAAGGCTCTATCAGCGTTTCTCCCGCTTGATAAAGTGCCGCATAGGCATTTCCATTTCGCGCATCAATCATCGCGCAAATCGGCTGTGTCGCTTCCCCGACAGATTGCGCAAGCGTGCGAAGCGCGTCAACGGGTATAATCGATTTTCCCGAAGCAAACGCAAGCGCGTTAATAATACTAACACCGATGCGAACGCCCGTAAATGATCCCGGTCCGATATCGACCGCAAACAAATCAATCTGCGAAATCGACACGCCATTTTGTTCTAATAAATCGTCGATGAGCGGCAAAACTGTTTCCGCATGCTTTTTTGTTGCGTCCGCTTCCTTCTCGCCCAGCAATATTCCGTCGCAAAAGAGTGCGGCTGTCGCAACACTCGCCGTTGTATCGACCGCTAGCAGCATCATAACGCGTTCACCACGCTTTCATACCGTTCTCCAACCGATTCGATTTGAATCGTACGCGGATCATTCCCGCTGCCTTCAATCGTAATTTCCATTCGTTCGTTTGGCAGCGCCTCCGGCACGCGTTCCGCCCATTCAAGCACGAGTATCGCGTCCTGCGCCAAATAATCCTCAAACCCGATTGCAAAGAGTTCTTCCGCGTCTCCGAGACGGTATGCGTCAAAATGGATCAACCGGGGTATTGTTTCATATTCGTGCGCGATTGTAAAGGTTGGCGAACGAACTTCGCTCGTTCCGACTTCCACACCCATGCCGCGCACCAAAGCGGTTTTTCCCGCCCCTAGATCGCCATATAGCGCAACAAACGAAGGAACGGGCAGCGCTCGTATCAACCTGCGCCCCAACGATTCCGTATCCGATTCGGTTTTACAGACGATGGTTTTCAAATTCCGTCTTCCCTGTCGTCAGTCGTAAATGCCCTGTTCAAGTAATTCCCGTGCAAAGTCGCCAAAGCGGTCTTCCTGAATCGCGCGGCGAACGTCTTCCATCAGCCGCAGCGAAAACCGAAGATTATGCATAGTCAAAAGCTGCGCACCGAGAATCTCTTTTTCTTTTACTAAATGTCGAATGTAAGCGCGCGAGAAATTTTGACAGCAATAGCAGTCGCATTCTTCTTCCAGCGGAGCAAAGTCGTGCTCATATTTCGCGTTTTTCAGGGTCATGCGTCCATGCCGCGTCAGCGCCATGCCGTTTCTGCCCGCGCGGGTCTGCAACACGCAGTCAAACATATCAACGCCGCGCAATACGCCTTCCAGCAGGCAGTCCGGGCTGCCTACGCCCATGAGGTAACGCGGTTTGTTAACCGGCATATACGGCATCATGGTTTCGAGCATTTCATACATCATTTGTTTTGGTTCGCCGACGCTTAACCCGCCGATTCCAAACCCCGGAAAATCCATATCTGTAATCGTCTTCGCGCTCTGAATGCGCAAATCCGCAAACATGCCGCCCTGAACAATGCCAAACAGCGCTTGGTCTTCGCGCGTGTGCGCGTTTTTGCAACGCTCCGCCCAGCGGTGCGTTCGTTCCATAGCGGATATGGTATATTTGCGGTCGCTCGGATACGGCGCACATTCATCAAAACACATTGCAATATCGGCGCCGAGCGACTGTTCGATTTCCATAACGGATTCCGGTGTGAAAAAATGTTTACTTCCGTCTATGTGCGAGCGGAACATGACACCGTCTTCCTGAATATCGTTGATCTTTGCTAACGAAAACACCTGAAATCCACCGCTGTCAGTCAAAATCGGTCGATCCCAACGCATGAATTTGTGCAGCCCGCCCGCTTCTTCAACCAGTTTGTGACCGGGTCGAAGATAGAGATGGTACGTGTTTCCTAATATAATATTCGCATTTACATCCAGCAAGTCACGCGGCGTCATCGCTTTTACCGTAGCTTGTGTGCCAACGGGCATAAAAATCGGCGTTTCAATGTCCCCGTGCGGCGTATGCAAAATGCCGTAGCGCGCGCCGCTCTGCTTGCAGACATGTTTTAATTCAAAGTTGAAAGGATAGGCCATATGGCGTTTCTCCTGTAATATCATTATAATAAGGTTATAGTATCAGCATTGCGTCGCCAAAGCTAAAGAATCGATACCGTTCCTTAACGGCGTGTTCATAGCAGCGCAGCGCCTCTTCCCGTCCCATAAACGCGGAAACCAGCATAAGCAGCGTCGATTCCGGCAAATGGAAATTTGTAATTAACGCGTCAACTGCCTTGAATTGATATCCGGGGGTGATATAAATCCCGGTCCAGTCACTTCCGGCGTGTACCACGCCTTCCGAATCGGTAACGCTCTCCAGTGTGCGGCAGCTTGTCGTACCGACAGCAACAATTCTTCCGCCGTTTTGACGAGCTTTGTTGATTCTCCCCGCCGCATCGTCCGACACTTCATAATACTCTTTGTGCATTACGTGATCTTCTATGTTTTCTTCCGAAACCGGACGAAACGTACCAAGGCCGACATGCAGAAGAATATCGATAATTTCCGTTCCTTCTGCAGATATCTTACTCAACAACTCTTTTGTAAAATGAAGACCCGCCGTTGGCGCAGCCGCAGATCCGTTTGTCAGAGCATATACCGTCTGATACCGGTTCTTGTCCTCCAACCGTTCAGTGATGTAAGGCGGAAGCGGCATCTGCCCTGCACGGTCAAGAACTTCCTCGAATATTCCGTCATAAATCAGCTCGATTACTTTCCCGCCGTCCGCATCTGTATCACCCAACACGCGCACACGCAATTCATCGTTTACGTTGTACTCACGTCCGGGTATCGCACGCCGTGCCGGACGCGCAAGACACTCCCAAGTTTTTTCTCCAGTTCTCTTTAGTAGAAGAAACTCCATGTTTCCGCCGGTATCGGCGCGATGCGCGAGTAACCGCGCGGGCAAAACACGCGTATTGTTTCGCACAAGAAGATCATGTTCAGAAAGGAAGCGGGTGATATCCGAAAACACGCAATCCTCGATTTTCCCCGTTGACCGGTCGTATACCAACAACCGGGAGGCGGAACGATCCGAAATCGGCGTTTGCGCGATCAGTTCTTTTGGCAGGTCATATGTGAAATCACTGGTGTGCACGGCTTTTTTTACTTTCCTTTTATGTTTCAAACAAGCGAAATAACGCCGGACACGCCGACCGATGTATTATAACGGATTGCGAGTGCTAATGCAAGTTTCGCCTGTATGATAGGCTTTTTACGAATTTTTAATTCGAAGCGGAATTTTATTTACCCTTAATATTTCAGGATTTGACATTTTACTTATATTTGATCTTTTTGATATTTTGACTGAACAATGTTGATTTATGATTTGCTCATGAAAAGTAAAAAAAGGAGAAAAGAGTTAATGATTAAGAAAACAATTGCGATGCTGATCGCGCTGACCATGGTTATTGGTCTCGCAGCATGCGCCAGCACTACCCCCGCAGCAACCGAAACCACAGAGGCTTCTACTTCGGAAGCAGCCACAACGGAAACAACCACAACGGAAACCGCAGAAGAAGCCACCGTTGCAGCGTTTGACGAGGACATCGTGGTCGTCTCCCGTGAAGACGGCAGCGGCACACGCGGCGCGTTTATCGAACTCATGGGCGTAGAACAGAAAGACGCCGACGGCAACAAAGTGGACTACACCACGCTCGACGCCGAAATCGTAAACAGCACCTCCGTCGTTTTGCAGACCGTTGCGGGCAACGTTGCCGCAATCGGCTACATCTCCCTCGGTTCCCTGAATGACACCGTAAAAGCGCTCCAGATCGACGGCGCGGACGCAACGGTTGAAAACATTAAGAGCGGCGCATACAAAGTAGCCCGTCCGTTTAACATCGTCACCAACGGCACGCTTTCCGAAGCAGCTCAAGCGTTCTATGATTTCATCCTCAGCGCCGAAGGTCAGGCTGTTGTTGAAGAGAACAAGTACATCCCGAGCGTTGACAATGCGACCGCTTATGCCGGAAGCTCCGTCTCCGGTAAAGTCGTCATCGCGGGCAGCTCCTCCGTCACCCCGGTTATGGAAAAGCTGAAAGAAGCCTATCTGGCAATCAACCCCAATGCTGAAATCGAAATCCAGATGAGCGACTCCAGCACCGGTGTTAAGATGGCTATCGAAGGCAACTGCGACATCGGTATGGCGTCCCGCGAACTCAAGGACAGCGAACTCGCCGAAGGCGTAACCCCGACCGTCCTCGCAATCGATGGTATCGCGATCGTCGTAAACAATGACAACCCCATCTCCGGCCTCACCGCCGAGCAGGTTCGTCAGATCTACGTTGGCGAAACGACGAACTGGATGGACGTTCAATAACAAAAAAATTAACATGGAGCGACTTGGATGAAAAACAAAATCTCCCTCACGCGTGAAACCGCCGCGGGACGAAAAAACCAAGTACGCGAAGGCGCGGCGAGAATCATGTTTCTCGCCGCTGCCTGCGTCAGTATTCTCGCCGTCCTTCTGATCACGTTTTATCTGTTGGTCAGCGGCGTACCCGCCATCGCTGAAATTGGCATATTTAAGTTTCTCTTCGGAACGGTTTGGAAGCCGGGCAACGATATCTACGGCATCCTCCCGATGATTTTGGGCAGCTTTTATGTCACGTTTGGCGCATTGGTGCTTGGTGTTCCAATTGGTCTGTTGACGGCAATTTTTCTCTCGCGTTTTGCATCAAAGCGTATGGTACATACGCTCAAGCCCGCTGTGCAACTGCTTGCCGGTATCCCCTCTGTTGTCTATGGATTTTTCGGGTTGGTTGTCATTGTCCCTCTGCTGGGCGGACGCGGCAGCATGCTTGCCGCAAGCATCGTACTTGCCATCATGATATTGCCGACCGTTATCACCGTTTCCGAAAGTTCGTTGAATGCCGTTGAGCATTCATATTACGAAGGCGCTCTGGCGCTCGGCGCAACACATGAACGCACAGTGTTTTCAATTATCCTGCCCGCGGCAAAAAGCGGCGTCACCGCCGCCGTCATCCTCGGCGTTGGCCGCGCAATTGGCGAAGCAATGGCGGTCATCATGGTTGCAGGCAACCAGCCGCGTATGCCACAAGGTATTCTAAAAGGCCTCCGTACCTTAACGACAAACATCGTCATGGAAATGGGGTATTCAGCAGATCTGCACAGAGAAGCTTTGATTGCCACAGCAGTGGTGCTGTTTGCGTTTATCTTAATTATTAACTTTCTCTTTTCATTGACAAAGCGAGGTAAGAAATCATGAAACGTCAAAAAATTTCTGCTATTTTTCTTCGCTTTATCGTATATCTTGCATCGTGCATTACCGTCGGCATACTTCTCTTTGTCGTTGGTTATATCCTCGTAAAAGGCGTGCCGCACCTCTCCTGGAAACTCTTCGAGTGGCGGTATACAACCGAAAATCTCTCGTTGATGCCGGCGTTGCTTAATACGATATTAATGACAATGCTGTCTCTTCTCATTGCGGTTCCGCTCGGCGTATTCTCCGCGATTTATCTGGTTGAGTATGCGCACCGTGGAAGCAAACTGGTTGCAATCATCCGCATGAATGCCGAAACGCTTGCCGGTATTCCATCCATCGTCTATGGATTGTTCGGAATGTTGTTCTTCGTAACCGCGCTTAAGCTGGGCTTTTCCATGCTCTCCGGTGCGCTTACGATCTCCATCATGATTCTTCCTGTCATCCTCCGCACCTCCGAAGAAGCGCTGATGAGCGTGCCCGACAGCTACCGCGAAGGAAGTTTCGGCCTAGGCGCAGGAAGACTGCGCACGGTATTTCGCGTTGTGTTGCCGGATGCCGTACCCGGCATTCTCGCAGGTGTGATCCTTGGTATCGGTCGAACAGTCGGCGAAACGGCAGCTCTGCTTTACACGGCGGGCACATCTTCCGACACGGTTTCCGGTCTTCTGGACTCCGCGCGAACGCTTTCGGTTCATATGTACGCGCTTTCGCAGGAAGGGTTATACATTGACCAAACGTATGCGACCGCAGTCGTTCTGCTCATCATCGTCGTTGGCATCAACGCGCTGTCTGCGTCGCTTGCCAAACGAGTAAGCAAACGGAAAATGTCATGATTTATTCCGACACTATTCGGGCTTTTGCCCATGATAAAGGAAACAAGCTATGAACAAATTTGAAATTTCAAATCTGGATTTATTTTACGGTCAAATGCAGGCTCTCAAAAACGTTGAACTGCAAGTTCCGGAACGGGAAATAACCGCATTCATCGGACCGAGTGGCTGCGGTAAAAGCACGCTTTTGCGCACACTCAACCGCATGAACGACCTCGTGGAAGGATGCCGCATTACCGGAACGGTTCTGCTCGACGGGCAGGATATCTATAACGGCGGCATGGATACCACCATTTTGCGCAAGCGCGTCGGCATGGTGTTTCAAAAGCCGAATCCGTTCCCGATGAGCGTTTATGACAACGTTGCGTTTGGTCCGCGCACACACGGCATCCGCGGGAAAGCCAAGTTGGACGATATCGTCGAACAATCCCTTCGCGATGCGGCAATTTGGGATGAGCTGAAAGACCGGTTAAAGAAAGATGCGCTTGGTCTCAGCGGCGGACAGCAACAGCGTCTCTGCATCGCGCGTGCGCTCGCGGTTCAACCCGAAGTTGTGTTGATGGACGAACCTACCAGCGCGCTCGACCCGATTTCCACCAGCCGAATCGAGGACCTCTGCGTGACGTTGCGGGAAAAATATACTATAATAATCGTAACTCACAATATGCAGCAAGCTGCCCGTATCTCCGACAATACGGCATTCTTCCTTCTCGGCGAAATCATTGAATATGGCAACACAGAAAAGCTGTTCAGCATGCCGCGCGACAAACGCACGGAAGATTATATTACAGGGAGGTTCGGTTAATGCGTATTACATTTGAGGAACAATTACGCCTATTAAATCAGGAGTTGCTCGAAATGGGCGCGCTGATCGAACACGCGATTCAGTCCGCCAGCGAAGCGCTGATCCGTCAGGATGTGGAAGCTGCAAATCACGCTATTACGTTCGACCGCGAAGTTGATTTAAAAGAGCGCGATATCGAATCGCTCTGCTTAAAGCTTTTATTGCAGCAGCAACCCGTTGCAAAAGATCTTCGGTTGATTTCCGCTGCGCTAAAGATGATTACGGATATGGAACGCATCGGTGACCAGGCCGCCGACATCTCCGGTATTGTAATTTATCTTGCCGGAAAACCGTATATCAAATCTCTCGAACATCTGCCGCAGATGGCGGAAGGTTCCATTCGAATGGTTTCCGGCAGTATCGACGCTTTTATTAACAAGGATCTTGCTCTTGCCCGGAAAATCATCGATATGGACGACATCATCGACGATCTGTTTGACACGATTAAGAGCGAGTTGATCGATTTAATTCAGCACGATCCTGCAAACGGCGAACAGGCAATTGACTTGCTGATGATCGCAAAATACTTTGAGCGGATCGGTGACCATGCGCAGAACATCGCCGAGTGGGCGGAATACGCCATCACCGGCATCCATAAAGGTGCGGAGTTATGATCTATTATGTGGAAGACGACGCGAATATTCGCGAATTAGTGGTTTATACACTGAATCAGACCGGCCTTGCCGCAAAGGGATTCTCCGATTCGTCGGCGTTCTTTGCTGCCTCTGCTGAAGAGAAGCCGACGTTGATTCTTCTCGACATCATGCTTCCCGGCGACGATGGCCTCACCATTTTGAAAAAAATCCGCGCGAGCGCCGGAACGACTTCGATTCCGGTCATGATGATTACGGCAAAAACCACGGAGTTCGACAAAGTATCCGGGTTGGATCTCGGTGCCGACGATTACATTACAAAGCCGTTCGGCATGGCGGAGCTTGTTGCCCGCGTAAAGGCGTTGTTGCGCCGTAGCGGCACCAAAACAAGCGCAGAACGCCTTGCGCACGGTGATTTGGTCGTAGATGTCGCAAAGCACACCGTTACCGTTGGCGGGCAGAATATACTTCTGACATACAAAGAATTTGCGCTGCTTGCCTGTTTGATGGAAAACGCAGGCCGCGCATTCACAAGAGAACAGCTTTTAGAAACCGTATGGGGTTACGATTATGAGGGCGGCACGCGCACGGTAGATGTGCATGTGCAAACGCTTAGAACAAAGCTGGGCGAATGTGGTAAATTTGTCGAAACCGTCCGCGGCGTCGGTTACCGCTTCGGCGAGTAAATGAAAACGGATTCTTACTTTGTTTTTCCCTGCTTCAAAGTAAATCCCACGGGAGAGTATCAATGAAACAGCGTATCTTCTGGAATATTTTTCTTTCGTCGCTCATTGCGGCGCTTCTGCTCGGCGGAGTCGTTCTTCTGGCAAAAGATCGATCTTATGAAAAACTAGTGTTTTCCGATCTTACCGCGGAGTGCGAGTACGTTGAGGCCGGGCTTCTTTCCGCCGTTGATGAAAACGCGTTTTTAGAGAGCTTGCCGACACAGGATCGTGTTACCCTGATCGATGTCGATGGAACCGTTGTGTTTGACACGGCTAAGGATGCAGCGACACTGGAAAATCATGCGAACCGCCCCGAGGTTGTTGAGGCGCAGAACTATGGCGAAGGAACGAGCTCCCGTTTTTCCGATACCCAGTTGATTCGCAACTTCTACTATGCCAAAAAACTGGCGGATAACCGGATTCTGCGTGTTGCAACCAGCGAGCAAAGCGTTCTTTCTATGGTCAGCAATATGATTCCAACCATGCTGCTCGTTCTTGTAGCAATCGCCGTGGTTTCCATTTTGTTTGCCAGATATGCCGCTAAAACCATCGTTCAGCCAATCAACGCGCTGGATTTGGACAACCCGCTTGGTAACGCTACGTATGATGAGCTGGCTCCCCTTTTGACTGGAATGGAACGTCAGCGGCGTGAAATCGCCAACCGTATGTGTGCGCTCTCTGAAAAACAGCGCGAGTTTACTGCGGTAACAGAAAACATGCGGGAAGGATTCATCCTGCTCGATTCAAACGACCGCATGCTTGCCATCAACGGCAGTGCGGCAAGTATTTTCGGCGCAGATGCAAAAAGCGTTAAAGGCGCATACGTATTGATGCTCAACAGAAGCGTCGCGCTTCAGCAGGCAATTGAAGCCGCAAAAAAAGAAGGCTCCGGCCAAGCGACATTGATTCGCGGCGCAAATACGTATCAGGTTTTGGCCAGTATCGTGACCGACAATCAAATGTCGGCGGGCATGGTCATATTAATTCTGGATATCACGGATCGCATTGCCGCCGAGCAGATGCGCCGCGAGTTTTCCGCCAATGTCTCGCACGAGCTGAAAACTCCTTTGACTTCGATTCTCGGCTATGCGGAAATTATGCGCGACGGCGTCGCCAAACCCGAAGATACGCGTCGTTTTGCCGGAAAGATTTATTCCGAAGCATCTCAGTTGATGTCGTTGATTGAAGATATTATTCGCTTGTCTCAGCTGGACGAGAAAACATCGCTGCCTGAAATGGTTCCTGTTGATCTGAAGGCGATTTGCGAAGACGTCAGTCAACGGCTTCAGCCGCACGCAGAAAAAGCAGGCGTAACGCTCAATGTAAATTGCGAAGAAGCAAGCGTATACGGCATTCCGAAAATACTGGAAGAGATCGTCCTGAACCTCATTGATAATGCGGTCAAATATAACACGTCCAACGGCAGCGTCGGCGTTACACTCAAGACGGTCGATCACCATGTGGAATTGCGTGTTTCCGACACCGGCATCGGCATACCCGAAGAGCATCTTTCCCGCGTTTTCGAGCGTTTTTATCGCGTAGACCGCAGCCGGAATAAGCAGATTGGCGGAACGGGACTTGGACTTTCCATCGTCAAGCATTCTGTGGAAACGCTGGGCGCCACCCTGCAGCTAGAGAGCAAACTTGGAATCGGAACAACGGTAACAATCGTGTTTCCTCCGTTGTTAAAGTAATTCGAACAGTTCATTTCACAAAAGCGCCCGCACAGGGCGTTTTTTGTGTGTGCATTTTAGAAAAAACTGAAAAATTCGCCGGAGATTACAGCTGTTTGTCGTTGAATTTTAATCCGAAAAAAACAAGATTTTTTCCGCCTGCAAAACGTCACAATTATTATGTTGACAAAAATTCAAAAGAGAGTTACAACGTGCGTGCAGGCATATACGTTTGCGATATTTTTAGTGAAAGCGAAGTGATCACAAATGGAAAATCAATCCGATGACGTGCCTCTTGGGCCTGTTAAAATCGGCGTGACTTACAACCTGAAACACGCCGATGCGAATGACAAAGCGCCTGACGAGCAGGCCGAATTCGACAGTATCGACACCGTGCTCGCAATTGAAGCGGCAATTCGTAAACACGGACATGACACGGTATTACTCGAGGCAGACGAAAGTTTACCGGAAAAATTACGGCAAGCATTGCCAACCATCGTTTTTAATATTGCGGAGGGCTTAGGCGGGCGCGCAAGAGAGGCGCAAACACCCGCGGTGCTGAACCTCCTTCACATACCTTTTACAGGATCAGACGAGACTACGCTCTGTCTTGCTCTTGACAAGGCGTTGACGAAGCGTTTGCTCGCAACGTATCATATCCCCACGCCTCATTATCGCGTATACACCCCGGGCGAGCCAGTCCGAACAGAAGGATTGCACTTTCCCGTCATCGTTAAACCAAATGCCGAAGGTTCCAGTAAAGGCATCTCCGATGTTTGCATCGCGAAATCTGCTTCCGAGCTACGCGCGTTGGTGCAAAAAAACTGGACGCTTTATGGCGGAGCTGTACTCGCGGAAGATTTTATATCCGGTCGCGAATTCACCGTTGCACTACTTGGAAACGGAGCCTCGCTTCAAGTATTCCCACCGATGGAGATTCTCTATCACAATACTCCAATCGAGGGATATAACGTCTACAACTATACCGTAAAACAAGAGTATACCAAATATGTTTCCTACCGCTGTCCGGCTGAAATCAACATCGATTTGGAACAAGAAATGGTAAGACTTGCAAAAAAGGTATTCTCTGTGCTGGAATGCCGTGATTTCGCGCGCGTTGATTTTCGCGTTGATGAAGCGGGGCGCATATATTTTATCGAAATCAATCCATTGCCGGGTCTAGCTCCGCATTACAGCGATTATCCGATGATTGCGGAGTTCTGCGGCGTTTCGCACGAAGATTTGGTCTATTCGGTTCTGCGTGCCGGCGCTCAGCGCGCGGGTATCGCGCTTTGAAACGGCGGTGATTAAAACATGTTCGACCGCTGGAACGACTGGAAATGGCAGTTTGCCAACCGTATTACGACCACAGAACAACTAAAAAAAATACTTCCGCTCTCCGATAAGGATCAACAGGACATTGAAACTTGTCTAGGCTTGTTTCGTATGGCTATTACCCCGTACTATGCGTCTTTAATCAGGCCAGACGATCCATTTGACCCGATTCGTATGCAGGCGGTCCCCAGCATTTTAGAAACAATGCCGGATGCCAACGATCTGTCCGATCCGCTTGGCGAAACGGCGGATAGTCCTGTGCCATATATTGTGCATCGCTATCCTGACCGTGTCTTGTTTCTCGTTACGTTGCAGTGTTCCATGTATTGCAGGCACTGCACACGCAGGCGGGCTGTTGGCGAGGAGGATCGCCCGATAACAGAAGCGGGTTTGCGTAACGCTATTGCATATATTCGCGCGCATACCGAAATTCGCGATGTATTAATTTCGGGCGGTGATCCTCTGACCATGAGTACCGCAAAACTGGAACACATTATCTCGCAAATCAGGGCGATTACACATGTAGAGATCATTCGAATCGGCACGCGCGTTCCGGTCGTATTGCCAATGCGAATTACAAACGAATTAACCAGTATGCTAAAAAAGTACCAACCGATTTGGATTAATACGCACTTCAACCATCCAAACGAACTGACACCGGAAGCGGCGCGCGCCTGCGCGGCAATCGTAGACGCAGGCATCCCGCTTGGTAACCAGACCGTGCTACTCCGCGGAATCAACGACGACACAGAGACCATGAAGCGACTGCTGCTCGGGCTTGTAAAGATGCGCGTTCGCCCATACTATCTGTACCAATGCGATTTAAGCTGCGGCATCGGGCATTTTCGTACGCGTGTTGAGGTTGGCATCGATATCATGCATCGCCTGACCGGCAATATTTCGGGATACGCGCTGCCGAAATATGTGATTGACGCGCCGGGCGGAGGCGGTAAGATTCCTGTTGGATATGATTACACAATCAGCAAAAATGACAGCGAAGTCATTCTGGAGAACTACCGGGGAGACAGTTATCGTTATCCGCAGCCCGCGCAATGACTGCGCCAGCGCATACCAAAAAGGCGGCATTCTGCCGCCTTTTTTTGTATTTTTTGTGTAATTGAGATAATAGCTCTATTTAAGTTTTTTCGGTTCGTTTTCGCGTTTTCGCGCAGATCGGTCCTGCGAATCCATTGCCGCGCCGAGCGCAAGCCCGGTACACATGCCGACCACCATGCCGAGAGTTTGTGTGCCAAAGAAATTCTCGCCGAGTGTAAGACCCAGCGCAAGGCCGATGCTCATATAGACAGCAAGCCAAGCACTCGCAGGTCGTTCAAGCTCCCAGTATAATTCCCCTTCGGTTTCAGTTTCGATTCGATAGAATTTCATTTTTTCGAAAATGTCGCCATTATTCTGGGTATCGTCAATCTCAGTTCTAATAAAATATACATTCTCTCTTGCAAAAGCCCAATTGGTGATTGCCTTCAGCGCTTCCTCTATATACCCGTTATCATCCGTATCATTAAAAAGATAGTTCAATTTTACGGTTTTATCGAGCGGCAAGCCGTTAAACCAAAGAACACCCACCGTTTCATCCGAATTTCGAAGCGCAATGCACCAGCCGGTATGCCAGAGAGCCTCATCTGG
>QKAN01000174.1 GCA_003246365.1 Clostridia bacterium | reverse complement strand
TTAAAGGAGGACAGCACAATGAAGGAAATTATCCGAACAGAGATCAGCGAAGAATGGGCGCATTCCGGCGTTGTTGAAGCAGGCAATTATGTTTTCGTCAGTTATTGCATGGGAAACGAAGGGCAATCCATCGAAAATCAAATCAACGTCGCATTTGATGTTTTGAAGGAACGGCTCGGGTCGGTTGGTTTGACATTAGAATCCGTTTTAAAAATGGATTGTCTCTTTAAAGATATTTCGGATTTATTGTATTTGGGAGACATCATCAAAGAACGATTCAACGGGAAATATCCTGCAAGAAAAGCCTTTGAAACTAGGTTCATTCGGGAAGGAATCCTTTTTCAAATCGATGCGATCGCTTATAAGGGTTAGTATTACCTAAACCATTCCAAGTTTTTAAAAATCTCTTACTGACTAGGCAGACGCTTTTTGTGTCTACCTTCTTGTTTTGTTATGATCTGATAATTCTAAAAATCCACTAATATTTGTGACAAATTAAAACTGTTTTGATAATATGTAGACAAGGAAAACCAGTTGAACGGGTAAATGTATGACTGAACAAAATGTAAAACTTACGGTAATTGCTTACTATCTTTCAAAGTTTGATGTCCAAGGGGCATCCTCGTTAGGTTACAAAAACATAACAACAGCTCTTAGGGAAATTTCTCGTATTGTTGGTAACGGAAATAGTTATTTAAAACTACGTAGAGATGAGTTTGATGTATTAACAAACAGTCATCGACGAGGATATGCAAACCGCGATGCTTCAAAATATGTATTGGGGATGCACGAACAATTAAAAAACATAGCTTTCGCAGATTTTACAGAAATTGTTTCTCAAATGATATACCCCGCTACACTCTCAGTAAATGAGCTTGATATCAACAGTGCAGAATCAATAGATGGAAATCTAAGTAATAGTGAAATTGAAGCGCTAATAAATGCAAAGGATAGCAACTCCAAGTATTTACTAATTCAATCCGAACGAAAGCAACGTGTTTATAACCGTGGAATTATTGAGAATCTTAAGAAGCTATACGGAAATCGTTGCCAAATTTGTAATTTCAGCTCTAAGGAATTTGGAGCCTCTATTGTTGAAGCCCATCATATCCTTCCTTTCTCTGATTCTCAAAACAACGATTCGGACAATATTATAATCTTGTGTCCCAATCATCATAGATTAATCCATCAAGCACATCCAGAATTTAATCGAGAACAACTAGAGTTTTCATTCTTAACAGGAGCAACGTTAGCAATTACTCTAAATATGCACCTTTAAGTGTTTAGAATTTAGTATATCAACTCCTTTCTCTATCTCTTCGAGAAATTGGACACCTTTTATATGTTTGTAGATAAAAAAGGGAATGTATCCATCACTTAGCTCGGGAACCGAAAAACTTTGTTATTGCTTTATTTCCGAGGTGCAAAATGAATTTTGAACCAAATAGAGCCCTCATCCCCACCACCCGCAGCCAACTCTTCTCCTGCTATCAAATGCTTGAGACGTTGGTTGAGGTATGCCCCGACGACGTTTGGAACGGTGTCTATAACGATATCCCGTTCTGGTATCAGGTGTATCACACGGTCTATTTCGTCGATTATTGGTTCCGCACGGATCAAGAAGGCGCGGGTTTCCCCAGCATGCCTCTCGATCCGCGCATTCCGCCAGAGTTTGAAAGTAAAATTCCCGCAGATGTATCCATATCCCGTGAACAGATGCGTTTGTATCTTCGCCTGATAAAAGAAAAACTCACGCGCATCTTCGCTGCCATAAAAGAAAGCGACCTCTCTCGTCCTGCATTTGCACAGGAACCGGAGGTCACCTTATTGGATGCCATTTTTTCTCAGACGCGCCATATCATGTACAACATCGGCTACTGCAATGGTATCCTGCGTCAGCAGAATCTTGAGGAAGCCGACTGGTACGCCTACAACGAGCCGATCGCATAAAATCTACTTTACCTTGTCCCTGCCTCCTGCACCAACCGCACCCAGAGCGAGACCACGTTTTCGCAAAACTCCTTCCCCTCCGGCTTGAGCTGCCAGAGCGGGATATTCTTCGTTTTGCGCCGCCCGTAAAGAAATTTATCGTCAGATCCTAAAAGGTCGGCAAACGCCGTAATCGTCGGGAACATTGCTATCTCCGCAACGAACTCTCCATGATTGAAAAAGCGCAGCATCCAGCCGTTTGCGCCCTTTTCGCCGAAACCAAACACGCCGCCGAATCCATCCGCTTTCTGCACGACTGGCTCAGCGGTCAACTCCGGCTCCAGCAGGTGGCGCATCGTATAGTTTTCGCCCCTCCAATCGATCAGCAACAGCCCCGCATGCCCGGGCAAAAGCCCTGCGCAGAGCGTCTCGCCGTCGTTTCCGCGCACATAAAGCACGCGCTTCGGCAGGTTTTCTTCACACTTGAGTTTTTCGACAAGTTCGTCCCGCGCATCCCACGCGGCGGAAAAATCATCTTGATGCATCAATCGCCACCCCATTCTCTGCTTCAAAGTATACACATTTTACCGGTTATGGCAAGCGGGTTAACGCGCTCATCCCCTCTTTTGTGCGCGAATGTTCTGGTCAGTCGCCGCATAATCTTATATAATGTCATTGTCAGTGGAACCCTATCGTCAATAACAGTTTCTGTTTGAACTTGTCTTTACCAGTAAGGAGGTGCCTGCATGAACCCCAAGCAAAAAAACGCGCTCACCAAGATATTCGCCATCTCCGGCACCGTTATGCTCTGGGCGCCGATTCTGTTCATGTTCCTAACCGCTATCTTCGGCAGCATCGCGAGAAAAGCATTGTTGTTTGACTATCTCATGCTGGCGGAGATGTTCCCAATCGTCGCGCTCGGCCTTGTTCTGCTCATCTTCACGACATTGCTGACGCGCACATTCCGCAAATGGTTCGGCTGGGGCAGCGTCGCGGCGCTCGTCACGCTGGTTGCGGGCAACATGATTGCCGTCGCATCCGGCCTCGCGTCCGGCACGACTTCCGAAAGCGGCCCTTATTTCGCCGTCGTCATAACGAGTATCATCATTTTTAATATTCTAGTTGTCGCGCTTGCAATCCTCGCGATTGTGCTAGTGCGACGCATCTTCCAAAAGAAACAGGAACCAACGCCAGAAGCGTAATAACAATATAAAACGGAGTATGATAAATGCAGTATAAGATCAAAACCGACCCCAAGAGAATGATTGGCAAACGCCCGAATCTCTCCGCGCAAAACAGCGTTGCGGACGAAATCGTAACCGCATTCACCAGCCAACAGGAGCAGCCGATCGTGCCGCTCTCTCCAATCGAGCACGGGAAACCGTCGCCGTGGGGCAAAGTGTTTTCCATCGTCGGTGCTGCGCTGTCGTTTGCTCCGTTTGTGATTCCTGCTGTATTAATGATGATCAGCAGCATCAATGGGTATGATGCGCCTTTTTTGATGTATCCGTTTCTGGTGCTGGGGTATCGTCTTTATGCATTAATCGGCAGCATCGTGCTGTATCTTGCCGCGCGCAAAGTTAAGGCGTTTCGCAAGACCGTTGGCTGGATCGCGCTTGTCAACTTTGTCGTGGCGGTTCCGCTATACATCATTGCCGTGTGGTATAACCTCTCTTCCGACCCTGCAGCGCTCACTACAGACACGATGCGGATTTTGACCGCTGCCTCCATGGTTTTGTCTGTTTTGTGCATGATCGCGCTGCTCGTGTTCTCGGTGCTGCTCATCATTCGTGCATTTCAGAAACAGTCGAAAGAAGCCATCGTTGCATCAAACTAACGTTCCGAACGCTTGAAAGACCAATTCACCTTTAACGGAAGCTCATATTAGGTAGGTACACTTTGGCAAAACCAATCGTTGTGATAAGGAATATTCGCGGGAAGCGAGAAAACCTCTCCGCGCAAAGCAGCGTTGCGGACGAGATTGTTTCCGTTCTCTCCGTCTCGCCGGAGGATATGCCCCTGCCACCGCTTTCGCCGCTTCCTACGATTGCTGCGCGTCCCGCGCGCAGACGTAAGCCGATCGGGCTTGCCATCGCTGCGCCGATTCTTCTGTTTGCCCCGTTTCTATGTTTCGCAGTCTTTTATTTCCTTGGCTTGATCCTCGGCAGTGTGCTGCCGATAGAAATACTCATGGCGATCTTGATCTTTACCGGCAACCTTTCCATCTTCGGAGGGCTTCTGCTGTATCTTGCCGCGCGCAGAACCCAATATTTACGTATGTCCGTTGGTTGGTTTTCTCTCTTGCTTCTCGTATTCCAGATCGATTTTTGTATCGTCTTTCTAAACAAAGACGTTGCGTTTATTATGAATCCCGCAGGCGTGCCGACTTTCACATTTGCCG
>QKAN01000143.1 GCA_003246365.1 Clostridia bacterium | reverse complement strand
GAATCCAGACGGACAAGGATTATTGATCCGATTCACAGGAGAATCCGCAAGCATAAGCACACCGACGTTCTTTGATCCAAATATACGTTGGCAAGGATATGACGCAATCGCTTCGCCTTCCCTATATGAGGGGCAGACGATGACGGCGCGATTCTTCTGCGGAGAAGGTATTCTTCCACAAGTAACGACATATGTATGCTATGTTTCAAAGCAAGATACCGTCGCGATTATGCGAGACGATGCAACACCGCTTCGGCAAGGGGAGACAGAGATTCGCTGGACCATTCCGCAGCTTGGCGGGCAACCGATCATAAGAGCGGGCTTTTTGGTTCAAGGCGAACAAGAGACTTCGAATCAGATTGTTCTTCGTTCTCTCGACTGGAAGGGTGCGCCGCAGGCATATCAATTGGCAGGAACGCTGCAAAAAAACATTACCGATCCGATGCCGTTCGTCTATCGGCAATTTGTTTCGAGTGCGAGAAACTTCGGGTTGAGTTTAACGCATACGCTCTGTGTTTCGCATCCGGATGAAAACGGCGTGGTTACGATTGGTACGCGGGATTTCGTGAACTATTCCATATCCGCGCAAATTACGCCTCAGCCAAGTCAAAGTTGCGGGTTGGTGATCCGTTCACGCGGACACAGGCAATATTATGCCGCGTTACTTTCCGGGGGGAATACGCTTTCAATCATGGTAAGGGATGCTTCGGGAGACAGGGCGTTGGCGAAGACTGCGTTTGTTTATTCGGAATTTAAGTCGTTGAATATGACGTTGACAGTGCAAGACAACCACTTGGAAGCTCGGGTTGGAGAAACATGCTTACAGGCGTTCGACCCGTTATCATTGTATCCCTCTGGCGGAGCGGGTTTTCGTGTGGACAACGGTACGATGATGGTTGACGATTTTGTAATTACGAATGCAAGCTAACTGATTTAATGTCGGGTTTTGTTCCATGCATGGAACAAAAGATGATTGATGAATATCTGCGTTGTGTACGAGTACAGCACACAAGCAGTAAAAAACCACCCGTTTCTAGTGTAACACTACAAACAGGTGGTTTTGTTTAATCCTCGCGAAGCGTAACATATTGTTGGTTGATTCGGATTGATGCTGCTTCTATTATATTAGACTTATTTCGCACATGCATTCATCAAGAATGTTTTGTTGGATTGCATGGGCGGATCTCTCTAGTTTCTTTATCCAAATTATCTATAAAAAAGATAGTCTTGATAACTTGCATCCTGTTACTGTTGTCTGCGCTTATTTAACTCTTCGAGCACCTTTGCGTGCGTTTCTCGATTGATTGGATAGCGCATGAGAAGCAGTACGCTCACGAGCAAGAGAACGACAGGCAAAACAGAGAACATAAGTCTGATTCCAAGCAGCGAAGTTGCTGTTTGCTCCGCGCCCTCTACATAACCAAACAACTTCAATCCCCAACCGCAGATGGCGATGCCTAGCGCGCCGGTGACTTTGCCGGTCATATTCCACATTCCAAAGTAAATGCCCTCGCGCCGCTCATGCGTAACGAGCTCGTCATACTCAATTACGTCTGGCATCATGCTGTGCGGACAGACCCACTGACTGGAAAAGCCAAGTCCCGCAATGGCGGCGATTGCGTAGATGAGCGCTGTTTCATGGTGCGGCAGGAAAAACGAAACGAGCAGGGCCGCGCAGGCAATTGTTAAACCGAGCGCATACGCTTTGTGCTTGCCGATACGCATAGCGACAATTTGGCACGGAACCAGAAACAAAGCCAATACCACAAGCATGAGCATCATGATGATAGACATCATGCTTTCCATGTTGAGCTGATAGATCACATAGTACGGAAGCATGGCGGTTACCACCGTAAACGCTGTGCTCATGATACTTGAGATGATCACAAAGTGCAGAAATGGCTTGTTCTTAAGCGTGCTGACAAGCGCGTTCAATGGTGGCATTTTGGTTGGCGTGTCGTCTACCACGGGTTTTTCGCGAACGGTAAGTCCTGTGATGAGAACTGTGATGGCCGCAAGCACACCAAACATCAGACCAACTTTGCTCCAAGCTGCTGCGTTGGAAATCCCCATATTATCGCGCAGCATGGCTGCAAGTAATGTTGTTAGCGCCGCGCCGGAAATATAACCGACAACCGAGAACACCATGCGTACCGTGGTGAGGCTCGTTCGTTCATTGTAATCGGTCGTCAGTTCCGCGCTCATCGACTGGTATGCCATTGTGATCATGGTATGGAAGGTATCAAAGAGCATAAATGTGCCGATGATTGCGAAAAAAGCCGTGGTGTTGCTCATGCCCTGCGGCAATGAATACAGGAGCCAGAACGACAGCGCGAGAGGGATTGGACAGAACATCAGATAAGGCCTGCGCCTGCCCCAACGGGATTTTGTGCGATCGGAGATATACCCAAACAGGACGTCATTGACCATATCCCATGTCAGTTTACCAACTAACATGGCAGTTCCCGCGATGCCCGGATCAATCTTGACCACGTCGGTGTAATAAAGCAGCATGTAGAACTGCAAACTTGCGGTCATCACTGCGATGCCAAAATCCCCGATTCCGTAGCGGAGCTTTAGTCCTTTGGAGAGTTTTCGAATAGCCTCCATGGTGTGTTTGCATGATTCGTTCGGCATAGCGCCGACGGATCATACACTCCTTTCTGAAAGTCTGTTATTGGAAAATTCTATCTATGATAGCGATAGTATGTTGGCTGAATGATTGGATTATGAGATGATCCTATTGCTTGCGTATTTTTGCTGATTCTCGGGATGTTTCGCTTAGTGTTGCGATACCCCGGAGAATTCACTAAATAGAAGGGAAAGAAACATTTGCTAAGTGAAAAAAGTGTTACCATGCTGCTGATACAAACACAATCTGAAGAGACAGCTATCCCATATGATGGAACCAGCGGATGTGAAATCAGCAGGGTTTCTCTTGCTGATACCGTTCAATACAATCCCTGAATCTCTGCGCGAGTGTCTCGGTTGTTATTTGTACAGTTTTTTTGGGGTTGTTACGGTATTGTGGCATTTGCGCAGTGAGATTCAGAATTTCGCCTGGTACAATAATTGCTTTTTTACGGATATTATTCGGGCGGTTTGTGAAGTTTCCTCCCATGAGCCTAAAACATAAGTCCTGCAGATTAAGTACGCTCTCGATAATCCTGTCATCGGAGGGAGCGGGATCGTTATAGTCCAGATATGACTCATCGTGGTATGACATCAGATCTACCAGTTCCATATGCCGCATAGCAAACCAACCCTCTCCGGTACGACGGTCAACTAGCGCACGTTCCAACGGGGAAAGGTGATCGAGCTTATTTTCGGGGTAGACGCGGCTCCAACCCTCAAACCGCACGCGGTACATCCGCTGAACAAGTGTTTCTTGCCCCGGGTCGATTCCGAGTGCGTGTTCCGCAACGCTGAGTGCGGCAGGGAGTAATGCATCCCAACGGCGTTGCCGTTCCTGCGCCTCGCTTTCGCCGGAAACAGGTTCGGGTATCTGGTAAGCGTATGTTTCGCTGTAGAATATTTCAGTTTTTGTCAGAATATCCCGCTCAATTTCCCGCAGAAGCGGCAACAGAAGAGAAAGGTTACCTTTTGTGTGTTCTATATGTTGCATACCGCAGAGAGATTCAAGCTGGCATACAGCAGCATGAACTTTTTTGAAATCCCGCTTGTCATATTGATAATGGATTGAAAGCGGCAGAATACGTACCTCTTCTGATCGCCCTGCGCGTTCCAGATCGCTTGCGCACCAGAAACCCATGCGGACTGTACCAAGTTCGATTCTAGGAAGCGTTTCGCTATGATACGAAATCTGTCCTTCCGGAGCAAGTCCGATGGGGTTATTACCATCCTTTAGCACACTTCGAATGTTGGAAAGTCCACTGGCGTCGCACTTTACGTGATAAACAGGCATTGCGCCCGCACGAGGAAGCAGAAAGCGGATAAATGCATTGCTCCAAAGAGGAACGGCGTAATCATGCAGCAAACGCAAACCGGGGTTGTGTTGGAGCGGCATTTTGAGCTTTTTTGCGAGGCGTGGAATTAAGTTTTCAAACACATGAAAAAGCAGTTGCGGTTCGTCGCCATATGGATGACGAAAGGCAACGATTAGGCGTGATTGATTCGATTGGAAATCGTTTATTTCTTTTATAATTTTTTCAGGAGTTAGAAGCTGTATCTCTGAAAATGCCAGAGCATATTTTAAATAGGTGCGGATGAGAGTGCGGCCAAATTGAACAATCGGCATGGAAATTTTCGATGGAGCCAGCCGAGGTCTTGTTTGTGCGCTGGTAACCGGCATGGCTACAAGGTGAGGTTTG
>QKAN01000203.1 GCA_003246365.1 Clostridia bacterium | reverse complement strand
ATACTGTTTGTTTTAATTTGGCTATTAATTGAGATTTTATCGATTTTATTGAAGCTGACTGGTCTTGAGCTAAGCAAGGCACGATTTCAAATGATCTCAATTTTGACGCACACAGGATTTACAACGCGCGAATCAGAGCTAATTGTGCAGCATCCAACGCGACGGAAAATTGCAAGTGTGCTGATGATCGTCAGTTATGTTGCACAAATTACGTTAATTACGTTGCTGTTCAATGTGCTTACACAAGCCGCGAGAAATATTCTTAGTATTTCTATTGCTTTGTCGATTATGGTGCTGTTTGTAATTTTGGTAACGCAAAGCAAGTATCTGACGGATCGGTTTGATCAAATGACAGAACGATTGTTAAAAAAGCGCATTAAAAAAGCAAACAGCAAAAACAGGATAGAGCAGGTTTTGAATCTAAGCTCTGAATTCAGCATATACGAGATGATTTTAGATACAGATAGTTTTATTTGCGAAAAAACGTTAAGAGAACTGAAATTAAAAGAAAACTACATTCAGGTTTTAAAGATTGATCGCGGGTCGGAGATGATCGATTTTCCGAATGCGGACACACGATTGCAGGTTGGCGACAGAATGGTTGTATATGGGAAAATCGATGCTTTGACACAGATGATTATGAAGAAAAGCGATTGCAGTGACGAATAATGTTTTGACGTTGCACAAACAAAAGCGCACCCTTGCGGGTGCGCTTTTGTTAATCGTTTATTGCTGCTTTGTGACTGATCTTTGAATCGCTTTTACAATTTCTACGAGCGGAATGATCATGAACGCAAGTCCAAGTCCAATCGCGTATTCGAAGAGACTGATGTGCTCAAAGCTGAATGCTTCCTGCAAAAATGGAACATAAAGCACAACGAGCGTAAGGACGAGGGAGAGAATTGCAGCACCCCAGAGATAGATATTGTGGCACTTCATAGAGAAAATGCTCTTGCGCTGGGAACGCATATTGAAGCTATGGAATATCTCCGCCATGCTCATCGTTAAAAACGCCATCGTCGTTCCATCAGTGCTGTTGACGATTGCCCAGGCTCCGTTTTGAATTCGCTCTCCAATAAAATAGGCAGCCAGTGTCAAAATCGTAACAAAAACACCTTGATAGGCAACGTCAAAACCAACGCCGCCGGCGAACACACCGTCCTTTGGATTGCGAGGCGGACGATTCATAATATCCCGTTCGCAGGCTTCGGTGCCCAACGCGAGAGCGGGTAACGAATCCGTAATCAAGTTGATCCAAAGGAGATGCACGGGTTTGAGGATGATGAATCCGAGCATGGTCGCAAAGAATATGCTCAGAACCTCGCTCATGTTGGAAGACAGCAAGAATTGAATCGATTTACGGATATTATCGTAAATGCGCCGTCCTTCCTGCACCGCGTTGACGATGGTTGCAAAGTTGTCGTCTGCAAGCACCATGTCCGCAACATTCTTGGTTACGTCTGTACCGGTAATGCCCATACCGATACCGATATCCGCGCTCTTAATACTGGGGGCATCGTTTACGCCGTCGCCCGTCATGGCGGTTATATAGCCGTTTTTACGCCATGCATTCACGATTCGTACTTTATGTTCCGGCTGAACGCGGGCGTATACGCTGTACTGTCCAACCGTTTTAGAAAAGGTCTCGTCGTCAATCTCATTTAGCTGCGTTCCGGTAATCGCTTCGGATGCATCATGAATGATACCGAGCGTTATCGCGATTGCTGTGGCGGTATCGCGATGGTCGCCCGTTATCATAATCGGTCGAATGCCAGCTGTGCGGCAGTGCTCTATGGCCTCGATTACTTCGGGACGTACAGGATCGATCATGCCGACCAACCCAACGAACGTTAAATCCTGTTCAAGAGAAGCAGGGGAGTTGTCGGTTGGCTTGTCTGAATAAACACGCATTGCCGCGCTTAGAACACGCAAAGCCTTGCCCGCCATCTCTTTATTTGCCTGTAGAATTTCCTCCCGCAATGCATCGGTCAGTGGTACAGCTTTTCCATTCTTATAATAAGACACACATTTTTTCAACAATTCGTCCGGTGCGCCTTTGGTATATTGAATAAAACCATTTTGCGTCTCATGTACGGTTGACATCATTTTGCGCATGCTGTCAAATGGCGCTTCATCCACGCGCGGTTCGGATTGTTTCAAATCAGGTTTGAGCAATCCTTTCGTGACGGCAAAGTTAACAAGAGCACATTCGGTAGGCTCTCCGATGGCGTTGTTGTTTTCATCCAATTCCGCATCGCTGCAAAGCGCCATTGCTTTCGCAAGAAGCAAAACATCATCGCCGTAATTTTCCACAACGGTCATTTTGTTTTGTGTCAACGTTCCTGTTTTATCCGAACAAATGATTTGCGCACAACCGAGCGTTTCGACGGCGGTGAGGCGGCGAATAATTGCGTTATGCTTGCTCATGTTCGTTACGCCGATGGAGAGGACGATCGTGACGACCGCAACAAGTCCTTCCGGAATCGCTGCAACGGCAAGGCTGACCGCGATCAGGAACGAATCCAGAATATAACTTTCTCCGGTACCGTGGAACCGCAACAGGTTGACGGCAAATATAACCGCGCAGATGCCGAGAACAAGCCATGTGAGGATATGTGAAAGCTGGGACAGCTTAATCTGCAAAGGTGTTTGCCCATCCTCGGCCTGAGACAGCGCACCTGCAATCTTTCCCATTTCGGTTTGCATGCCGGTTGCTGTTACAACGGCTTTACCGCGGCCATAGGACACAGAACTCCCCATATAGACCATATTTTTCCGGTCGCCGAGGGGGATGTCTTTTTCGTCGGAAAGCGATAGCGCTTCGGTAATCTTCGCAACGGGAACGCTTTCGCCGGTGAGCGCCGCTTCTTCAATTTGCAAACTGGCGCTTTCCAAAATGCGTCCGTCGGCGGGAACCGCATCGCCAGCCTCCAGCAGAATAACGTCGCCAACAACCAATTCTTCTGTTTTAATGCGTAGCATCTGCCCGTCCCGCAGTACATGGCAGGTTGCGGCGGACATTTTTTGCAGGGCTTCAATTGCTTTCTCCGCCTTGCTTTCCTGAACAACGCCAAGAATCGCGTTGATGATGACTACGGTGAGGATGATGATCACATCCGCAAAACTTTCGCCTTCAATTACAGCTGTAACGCCGGATACTGCGGCGGCAGCTAAAAGAATGAGGATCATCGGGTCTTTCATCTGCTGAAAAAAGCGAACGATAAGAGGCGTTTTCTTTCCCTTGGCTAGTTGATTCGGTCCGTGTTCGAGCAAGCGTTTTTCGGCTTCTTGTTGAGAAAGGCCGGACGCGTCTGACGAAACAGAGCGGATTGCCGTATCGGAATCGAGTAAATACTGTTGCATGAATACTGGTTCCTTTCGTGTGGTATGGAGCGATGATTACACAGCGGAATGTTTGCCGGAAAAGAAAAAACCCATGTACGGCAAACACGCTGTCGTACATGAGTCTCGCTATTTCATCCAAGCCAGACGCACCGCCGCGTCGTGCTACAATGTTGACTTGGAACACGGCGTATCGCCGCGCCAACTACTCCCTCACGCAGTATTATTATATATAGATCGATTTTGTTTTGCAACTTTGAAAACAAGTATAGACGTATAAAACTGAAACACATGAAAAAGCGGAAGTTGAATTGAATAGAAAATATCGGAAAACGGTGCGCTTCCGATTTTGCTATGGTATACTGTCTAAAGTCTTTGTCTAATATACACTTTCTACGGCAATTGCCGAAAAATATCCTGTGATATTTGGGGGATAGAAGATGGAACAAAAATCAAAACGAGTGTTTAACATCGGCACCCAATCGTTTATTGCGGCGCTTATCATTTTGTTTGTCTTGATGATGATTACGTATGCGCTTACGCTGATCTTACCCGGGGGTGAATATGAGCGCGTTGTTACAGATGGTTCGGAATCGATCGTTGCGGGTACGTACCATCTTGTACAAGGCGGCATTCCGTTCTGGGAATGGCTGCTTTCTCCGTTTCTTGCCTTGGGTTCCAGCGGCGCAGCAACCGTTATTGCAATTATCGCATTCCTCTTGGTCATTGGCGGCGCATTTAACGCTCTTGACGAATGCGGCGTGCTTTCCTATATGTTCAACAGGGTATACCGTATGTTTGAGCAGCAGAAATACAAGCTTTTACTGCTGGTATCGCTGTTCTTTATGTGCCTTGGTGCGTTTGTAGGATCGTTTGAAGAGTGTGTTCCGCTTGTTCCAATTGCGGTTGCGCTTGCGTATTCTCTCGGCTGGGACGCGCTTGTTGGTCTCGGCATGAGCTTGCTTGCTGTCGGGTTTGGCTTTAGCACAGGCGTTTGCAACCCGTTTACGGTTGGCG
>QKAN01000078.1 GCA_003246365.1 Clostridia bacterium | reverse complement strand
TGCCAAAGTCACTAGATCAAATAAATTTGGAACACATGATATTGCAGGAAATCATTGTCGCTGAGGATAATCCGTTTTTCCATATGGAAGATGGAAAGTTGATTGAAACGTGCTCAGGCGACGTCATCTGGCCGATTGATTCCAATCAACCCAGTGAAAATGCAAAGATAGCTGAAGATGTTTCCACCCCGACACCGACTGCTACCGCCGCGCCAACGACACAGCCCGAAGCTGCAACCACAACTGACAATACATCATACGTTGGCGTGATTCTCGCGGGAGTGATCGTTATCGTTGGTGCTGCGGTCGTAGCCGTCGGGGTTGCAATTAAACGCAAAGGGAAGAAAACCGAATCCTGATTTGGAGAAACGATCATCATGCAAAAAAAGCACCTCGTTATTATCCTGCTCATAGTTCTTCTTATGATTCCTCGTCTCACGTTTGCGGAGGGGGATTATGAAGAAGGCGACGGATGGACTTATCTGGATGGAACATTAACCATTTCGGATAATGGAGGGTTAATTGATTTTGTAAGTAATGATAAAGACGAACAAACAGGTGAATGGAAATACCAACACTCTTTTGAGGATGTTGAGAATCTGGTCATCGGTAAAGATGTTACTTGGTTGGTAAATGAGATATATGAATGGAATCAGATTGCTCCCAAGAAAACAATCATCGAAGCCGGTAATGATTGTTTTGTCATAGAAAACGGATGGGTTATCAATACAATAACGAAAACATTATACGGTGCAGCTAATGTGCCTGAAAAACAACAGTTAGTTTCAATAAATGATCTTCCCGATTATATTGTGCACATAGGAGATGGGGCATTTTTTAACTATCGGAACATGACTTCAATATTGCTTCCTCAAAGTATAGAAAGCATCGGAAATTGCTCTTTTATGTGGTGTATTGGTTTGACTTCTGTGGCATTCCCCGAAAGACTTCAAATAATTGGGTTCAAGGCATTTGAAGATTGTGATCTTCTGGAACAGATTCATCTTGACAAGCAGATACTTACGGTTGGGTTTGCCGCTTTTACTGGATGTAACAACATAGAGCTCTTCGACATCAGACAATCAAAACTAACGAACATAAGTTTTAACCTCTTTGGTGCATGTTATAAAATGCAGTCCATAGAGCTGCCGGAAACCGCAACAACAATCGAGCCGCTCGCATTTCGGATATGCTATGCGTTGCATACCTTAATTATAAATTCAAGCGGCATTACGATTGAAGATCAAGCTTTCGATAAATGCGATAATCTTTCCCAGATTATTTTTACAAAGGGAACTCCTGAATCATTTGGCGAAACCTTGTTTGGAGAACTTGGAAAGACTGCAGACGGCAGGTACTATATTTCGCACGATGCTAATCGCAATAATAAGCCTATTCCTTATCCGACGCTTCTTTATACAGCCGCCTATGCCGACGAATGGGCGCCAAACGGCGAAACGGAATGGAACGGCTATCCCATCGACGAGATTTCGCAGGACCAGCTGAACGCGATTGTCGCTTTATCAAGAGGAGAACCTTTTCCAACGCCAATCGCTACTCCTGCGCCAACCGCACTGCCCGAAGCTGCAACCACAACCGACAACACATCATACGTCGGTGTGCTTCTCGCTGGTTTGATCGTTGTCGTTGGTGCTGCAGTTGTAGCCGTCGGGGCTGCAATTAAACGCAAAGGGAAGAAAACCGAATCCTGATCAGGGAAAACATTTTTGATTTGAGCAATAAGGGGTGAATCATGCAGCATTTGTTCGGCAAATATCCAGTCTGGTTTGCCATAGTCGTTTGCTTTCTGCTTTGTTTAACAGCACCCAATCTATCCTATGCGGAGGAACAGGATGACTCCGACTATGATAACTTATCGTTTTATGTAGATAATCAGGACTATCGAATCGAAGACGGGCTCGCAATCGAGATTGCGACAAATACGCTTACGATGGCTCGTTACGATGTGGTATCGGTGATTATTCCAAAGGATGTACAAACGATCGGTTTTTCCGCTTTTGAAGAATGCAGTTTATTAAAATCTGTAGTAATTCCAGAAGGCGTAAAAACGATTGAATTTGGTGCATTTGATGGGAGTTGCCAGCTGACGTCTATTACGTTGCCAACCACTCTAGAGGAGATTGAACCTTACGCTTTTGGCATCTGTGATCTCGACTCGCTGATCATCCCGCGCAATACGAGGTTAGTACCATTTTTAGGACGCTCAGAATGGTATGGCGTATTGGATGCCAGCAGGATCAAAACACTGGTGTTCTGCGGAACGGACGGATTGTTTTTACCGACAACATTCGGCAGCGTTGTCTTCCCTGCCGACGGCAGCGGTCGCATCGTATTTTGGGGTAATCCGCCCCAATATATTGAAGTGTCGGATTTACACTTCAACTACAAAGGCGGTGACGTAAACAGCGGCCCGTTCACAATCTGCTATCCGGCGCAATACGCGAACACATGGGCGCCAAACGGCGAAACCGAGTGGAACGAACTACCGATCCGCGCACTTACAAAAACGGAAGAACAGCAGATAGTACAGCAGGCACCCAAGTTGTTTTCCGATGAGGACCGCACGGATGTGACCCAATACCCGGGATGGTCGTTTGATCAGGATCATAACGTGACTATCTATTCCGAAGAAGGATGGTATCGATATTGCATCAAAAATTGGGGAATGGAAATTAATGATTTACGGTTTGCAGAAGGCGTAGATTTCATTCTGGAATATTTCAATGTGCACTCGGACGTGCCAAAGTCACTAGATCAAATAAATTTGGAACACATGATATTGCAGGAAATCATTGTCGCTGAGGATAATCCGTTTTTCCATATGGAAGATGGAAAGTTGATTGAAACGTGCTCAGGCGACGTCATCTGGCCGATTGATTCCAGTCAACCCAATGAAAATGCAAATGTATCTGAAGATGTTTCCACCCCAACACCAATCGCTACTCCTACGCCAACGACACAGCCCGAAGCTGCAACCACAACCGACAAAACATCATATGTCGGCGTGCTTATCGCGGGGTTGATCGTTATCGTTTGTGCTGCGGTTGTAGTCGTCGGAATTCACATAAAGAGAAGTAGAACGGACAAAACCAACGATCAACATTCGCACGAACGCGAAGAAAACACTCTTTAAAAATCAATATCAAACGAAAGCGATTTTACTGAAATAAAAAACGGAGTCTTGCGACTCCGTTTTGTGTTCCTGCTTTTGTCAGCCGACCACGATGTTGACGATGTTGCGTACCACGATGATCTTGCGGACGGTCTTGCCTTCCAAATACGGTTTGACCTCTTCGCAGGCGAGCGCAGCGGATTCCACTTCCTTGGTGTCAAGTGTGGCGGGCAGCGTCACGCGGCCGCGTACTTTGCCGTTTACCTGAATGCCGTATTCCACTGCATCTTCCACCAGCGCGCTTTCGTCGTAAACCGGCCATGCCGCGTGGTGCACCTGACCGTATCCTAACGCTTCGCTGACCTCTTCGCTGATATGCGGCGCAACGGGAGCCAGCAGCAGCACGAGCGTATGCAATTCGTCCTTTGTGAGCTTTCCTTTGGCGTAAAAGTCGTTGGTCAGCGCCATCATCGCCGCAATGGCGGTGTTGAACTTCATGCGCTCGTAGTCCTCGCCGACTTTCTTGATCGTGGCGTGGACTTTCTTCTTCATTTCGGCATCTGTGTCGCCTTCGCCTTCCACCATGTCCTGCAACGCCCATACGCGATCCAGGAAACGGCGGCAGCCGCGCGTGCCCTGCTCGTTCCAGGGAATCGGCTGGTCAAATGCGCCCATGAACATGATGTAGCAGCGGAAGCTGTCCGCGCCATACACGGGAATATAATCGTCGGGGTTTACCACGTTGCCGCGGGATTTGCTCATCTTTTCGCCGTTGCTGCCGAGCACCATACCGTGGCTGGTGCGCTTCATATAAGGCTCGCTCGTCGGAACAAGGCCGAGATCGAACAAGAACTTATGCCAGAAGCGGGAGTACAGTAGATGCAGCGTGGTGTGTTCCATGCCGCCGTTATACCAGTCCACCGGCGTCCAATAATCCAACGCCTCGCGGGAGGCGAATTCCTTGTCGTTGTGCGCATCCGTATAGCGCAGGAAATACCAACTCGACCCCGCCCAGTTGGGCATCGTGTCCGCCTCGCGTACGGCAGGCGCGCCGCACTTGGGGCAGGTGGTGTGGAGCCAGTCTTTCGCGCGGGCGAGGCAGCTGCTGCCGTCGTCCGTCGGGGTGAAGTCGTCCAGCATCGGCAGCTCAAGCGGGAGCTGATCATACGGAATCGGCACCCAGCCGCAGTGTTCGCAATATACGAGCGGAATGGGTTCGCCCCAGTAACGCTGGCGGGAGAACACCCAGTCGCGCAATTTAAAGTTAACCTTGCGTTCGCCAATGCCCTTTTTCACGAGGAAATCGATGATCGCCGGGATCGCTTCGGACACTTCCATGCCGTTGAGGAAACCGGAGTTAACCAGCTTGCCGTGTTCGCACTCGGTGTACGCTTCGTTTGTGATGTCGCCGCCTGCGACGACTTCGATAATCGGCAGGTCGAACGTTTTTGCAAAGGCATAGTCGCGCTCGTCGTGCGCGGGAACCGCCATGATGGCGCCTGTGCCGTAACCCATCAGGACATAGTCGGAAGTCCAGATCGGGATTTTTTCGTCGTTGACGGGGTTGATTGCGTAAAGTCCGCCGAGCGGAACGCCGGTTTTGTCCTTGACCAGCTCGCTGCGCTCAAAGTCGCTCTTGATCGCGGCGGCTTTCTGATAGGCGCGCACGTCGTCAAGATTCGTGATCTTGTCCGCATATTGCTCAATCATCGGATGTTCCGGAGAAACGACCATGTACGTTGCACCGAAGAGCGTGTCCGGACGGGTGGTGAACACCTTGAGCATTTCGTCGGAATCTGCGATTTTAAAGTTGACCAGCGCGCCCTCGCTGCGGCCGATCCAGTTGATCTGCTGCGCTTTGATCTTTTCGAGGTAGTCAACCGTGTCCAGATCGTCGATGAGCCGCTGCGCATAGGCGGTGATTTTCAGCATCCACTGGGAGCGCACCATGCGCACAACTTCGCCGCCGCAGCGCTCGCAAACGCCGTCCACGACTTCTTCGTTGGCGAGACCAACTTTGCAGCTCGTGCAGAAGTTGATCGGGATTTCCGCCTTGTAGGCGAGACCCTTTTCGTAGAACTTGAGGAAGATCCACTGCGTCCATTTATAGTAGTCGGGGTCACTTGTGTTGACCTCGCGTGAATAATCAAACGAATAACCAAGCCGCTGCAGCTGGTTGCGGAAGCGGATGATGTTGTCGTGCGTCACCTTTGCCGGATGGATACCGGTTTTGATGGCGTAGTTCTCCGTCGGCAGGCCGAATGCGTCGTAGCCGATGGGATATAGTACGTTGTAGCCTTCCATGCGGCGTTTGCGCGCAATGACGTCCATTGCGGTAAACGGCCGCGGGTGGCCGACGTGCAGACCCTGCCCGGACGGGTAGGGGAATTCGATCATTGGGAAATACTTGGTTTGCGCGGGGTCGGTCTTTGCCTCAAAGCAATGGCTGTCCGCCCAGATTTTTTGCCACTTGGCTTCAATTGCCTGTGGGTCGTATCGCTCCTGCATGAAACACTATCCTCCGAAACTTTCCTAAATATGAAGCATATCCTTTTTGAGGTGGTTTGTCAATTCGAGACGGACGCAGAATCATAAGAAATCGCCTCAAGGATTTGCAATCTAGGAACATAGATGAGTTTGGAAATTTCATTTATAGGCTGAATCAGAAAAACGCTCACGATATTATATTGTCAACCATTCTTAACCTTCCCTTGCTTTACGCAACTATAAAATCGTGATACAATCGAAACCGTTCAAAGGTGTGGTATTTCACCGCCCGTTGAAACGAAAAACATCATCAAATAAAAAACAAGGAGGCGCAACTATGGAACAAAACACGGCACCGCTGACCCCGGAAGAACTGTCCCATAATAAATCCTCGGTGACCGCAATGGTGCTCGGCATCGTGAGTCTGGTCGTCACCTGGTTCCCGATCGTCGGCCTCGTGCTCGCCATCGTGGGTCTCTCGATGAGCCGCTCAAACCGCAAGTTTGCCGAGGCGCACGGACTCAAAGAAAACAGCATGAACACCGCGGGCTATGTCACCAGCGTGGTTGGTCTTGTCGCGGGCATTCTCACAATTGTCGTTACGGTTCTTATCATCGCGATTGCGGCCGTAGCCGCGGCGGGCATTTGGCAGTATGCTATTTTGCCGGAAATCATGTAATTTTGCAAAAAGAGGGGGATTCCCCTCTTTTTTATCGGCACTTTTTTTGAAATAAGGAGTAATATGTTACCGTCTTTTACCGTCTTTGGGCTGTCTGTTCCCATGTATGGCGTCATGTCCGCGCTTGGTATGCTCGCCGCGCTGATCCTGATCGGCGTAACGCGCAAATACACGCGCTTTTCGGAAGATCAGGCGCTTTCCGCCGCGCTCTGGGCCATCATTCTCGGCTTTCTCGGCGCGAAGGTTCTGTACTGGATCGTTGAGATCAAGCAGGTCATTGCCGACCCGAGCTACTTACTGCATACGCTCCGCGAAGGATTCGTGTTTTATGGCGCGTTCATTGGCGGACTCGGTGGCGTAGCGATCTATGCGCTGCGCAAGAAACTGCCGTTCTTTTCTCTGACGGACTATTTTGTTCCCGGTTTGGTGCTGGGGCATGCGTTCGGACGCATCGGCTGCTTCTTCGCGGGTTGCTGCTATGGCATGGAGTGCGAAACGCCGATCTCAATTGTATTTCCGACAGGCGGTGCAGCTCCGGCGGGCATTCCCCTGCTGCCGACGCAGCTGATGGAGAGCGCGTTTCTCTTCATTCTCTGCGCGATACTGGTGATGATCCTGCGGAAAAAGAAGCCGTTTGCAACCGTAACCGCGTGGTATATGGTGCTCTATGGCGTGTGGCGTTTCACCATTGAGTTTTTCCGCAGTGACGAACGCGGATTTGTCGGCGCGCTGTCCACATCACAGTTTATCAGCATCTTCCTCATCCTCGGCGGCATTGCGCTGTTGGTACTTGTGAAAACAGGCTTGCTGAAGAAGACCGTGCTCGATTTGCCGATGCCGGTGGAAGAAGAGCCGAAGAAGAAAGCAAAGAAGGACGAAACAACCGCGTCGGTCGAAACCGCCGAAGCGGAAGTTACACCGGAAGAACCCAAATCAGAGGAACCCAAAGCGGAATCCGGAGAGAAACCGGAAGACGCAACGGAAGAAAAAGAATAAACACGCTCAACAAACAAAAGAACCGCTTTTCAGCGGTTCTTTTTTGCAGCTTCGTTCTAATGATGTTCTTCAGAAATGTTACTTGCTCTGTTCCGCAATGATCTGTAGACTGATTCGCCTTGCCCCGGCGACAACGCTGCCGATGCCCGCGCCGCTTGCGCTCTGCCCGCCGATGAACCAGAACCCGTCGACCGGCGTTTTGTTCGGCACTGCTTTGCTGTTCATAACGGGAGCGCAGCCGCCGAACGAGTGATGCGCCTGCATCGTGCGCGCCTGAAAATACTCCGGCGTAAATACATTTCGTTCCACGATGTGCTCTTTCAGGTTCGGGATTTTTTCCGAGGCCAAATCGATCAATTTGTCGGCGTAGCGATCGCTCCACTCGCTCCATTCGCGTCCGCTGATCCGGTTCGGCGCAACGGTGTAAATCGTAACGGCATAGCGCCCCTCCGGCGCGGACTGCGGAGAATACATGGACGGCACATAGATCAGATATCCGTCTTCTCCTTCGTGATAGGTTTCATGAAGCAGCTTACCCACGCTGCCGGATATGTCGTAACTGCGGTAGCAGTAGTCGATGCCGCAGGCAAGATGTTCGGAAGGATCCATATCAAGCCCAAGATGCAGCATGAACACCGATTCCATCAGCGGCGCGGCCTGCGCAATGCTCAAAAACTCCGCGCCGATTGCCGCCGGATCGACCAGATTGAATATTTCCCGTGCGCCGCCGCTGGCAACCACAACATCCGCCGAATGAAATGAACCGTCGGATAATTGAATTCCGGTTGCCTTTTTGTTTTCTGTGCAGATTTCGGTTACTGCGGCTCCGGTGTGAATCTGTCCGCCGTTGGCGCGGATCAGATCCGCGAGCAGATCGGCGAGTTTGCGGCAACCGCCTTCGATGCAGGTATAGCTCGGCTGATGCGCAATCCGCGAAAAATCGAGCGGCACGCGCGCGTCAAACGCGGATTCGGGGTTTACGATTGCAACGCCCAACCCTTGAAAATCTTCCGGCTTCACGACAAAATCGGCGAGGATGGATGTAAATACGGCTTTGATTTCAGCAGAAGAAAAGAAATGATCCATCAGCTTCTTTGCCGACCATTTGACCCACGGGAGCAACGGAAGCAGCCGCAGATACATATTTAACTTCAGCCAGACGGCTTTCGCGCCGCTGGAAACCTCGGCGCGCTCGGCAAAGGTTATGATTTCGCGCATGGTTCGGTAAAAACGGTAGTATGCGTTTATGCCGCGCTTCTCGTTTGGAAACTGGCGCAGCAAAAACTCTTTTCTCCACCACGGGCCGCCGTACTCAGCGGGCGGCGCCATCGAAAAATCCGGGAAATCATATAGCCTTGCCGCGGGTAGAAGCGTCAGCTTGTCGCGCAGACCCAACTCATCCACAACGCGCCCCGCCTGCTCGCCGGGGCCGAGGCCTTCGATGTTGAGCTGCCCCATGTCCCAATAGTAGCCGTTTTTCCGAAAACCGCCGGTAACGCCGCCGATTTCATCGCTTTGCTCAAACACATGCGTTTCGTACCCCGCACGGGAAAGATATGCGCCCGCAACAAGTCCGGCGTATCCGGCGCCGATGATGACCGCTTTTCTGTTCATAGATTCGCTCCGTTTCTAAAAAATAACCTTTGCTGTTTTATGAAATGAAAATTGTGTGCATAGATATATAACAAGAACATACAGGAATGGAGCACAAGACTTGTTCGAGAAAGAGCCGCATAGTGCGGCTCTTACAAATTCAATCGACCACTTCGGTGGAAACAGGTTTATTTCGAGTCGGATTCAGAAACGTTCGTTCATTGAAACCGAAAGAAGATTCTTTAAAAGTAAAACCGTTTCCGGATTTCTTCTTTCACCCTTGCTCTGCGGTTTAACAGTAGCAGCGAGGAACTGAGCACCAGACAAGGGAACAGCACATAGAGCGACCAGGTCGGCCAAGAGAGCATATGGTTGTATAGGCCAATGAAAAACTCGATCGCCACGACCAACAGTCCGATGCAAGTGAGTGCCAGCGAAAAACGGACAAAGATTGGCAATTTGAATTTCGGCCCAGCCATGATGGAGAAAAACCAACACATGATCGCGGTCAGTCCCGTAATCGGTAAACCGAGCAGCAAAAACCAATCCCAGTTGCCTTGCTGCATAATTTGAATGAGCAGCAGCAGCACGCCGACGGCGGCCGCGTCGATTACAACATACAGAATCTTCGGCATCCGCGCGATCATGGGCAGCAGAAAAACGGTAAAGAGCACGAGTTCTCCGCCGAGCACGAAGTAGCTCCAGGTCAACTGCTTGTTGACAAGAATGTTGGCAAGCATAACCGTAAAGAGTGGAATTAACATAAGGAGAGAAATAAACGATGCGATATACCGGCGGTCCACAGTCTTGTCGAGGTGTTCCACATGGCTTGGATACGGGCGCAGCGGCTTTTCTTCCTGAATTTCATTCGGGTTGATCACCTCGGTGCCGCAGAGCGGACAGCGCGGTTCACTTTTTTGCAGCTCGACGCCGCAGTTAACGCAATAACTCATAATTGATTGCACCTCCGGATGTTGTGCGAAAAATTTATTGATAAACGAAGTAGCGTGCGGTCAATCCTGCTGGTTGCTTTCCACCTTGACAGGAATGCCGAGCTTGACGAGCCGCGTGAAAAACTCTCGTTCCAAAACGGGTTCGGCGATGGTACGCGTAAAGTTAAAGCGCAGCCGACCGTTGTAGGTCAGCGCGGCGGAGCAAACGCGGTTATCCGCCAGCGGACCTAAAATAAAGTCCATGCGGCGCACATGCTGCGCCATCTCCTCCGGCAGTTTTGTAACGCCGAGGTTGCTCAGCGTGGTAGAAGAGAGCGCGTCGCCCACCTGAGAATAGACATATTTGAGCGCCATGTTTTTGATGAACAGCGGCGTTAAGCGCAGCACGGCGTTTTGCTCGGAGCGGACGTTGGTGGTAATTTTTACGTTGAGTAGTTTTTTCGTTACCTCCATCGCCATGGTGTGATGCACGATGTTCAGCACCTCGTCAAACGTGTATTCGCCAAGGCGCGGATCGATGCCGGGGTTGACGTAGTTTGCGAAGTTACGAAGGGTCTCGCTCGGAAACACGTTTCTTAAATTGATGGGTACCGAGAGCTTGACCGGCATGTATTTATGCGTGTGCGGTACGCGCCGCCGTTGGATGGCGTCTACGGAGAGAATCAGCACCGAAACGAGATATTCCGTTACGCTGACGCCCTTTTCGCGCGCTTTTTTGAGCACATCTTCCGCGTTCATGGAACCCGTAATGATGTGCACAAATCCGTTGCGTTCGTCCGTGCCTTTGATGTGGTAGGCCTTCACCTCTTTGCGGGACTGGGTGATCTTTCCCGAGTGTACGGCAAAGCTGTCCTCGGCCTCTTCCGGTTTCGGTTCTTCTGAACAATCCAAAATTTTATCGCCGCGCGGAATATTCGCGCCGTATTTCAGGCGCAGATACTCGGCAACGAGTGTTTGCAAAAACACCTGTCCGCCCGTACCGTCCGTCAGAACATGAAAAAATTCCACGGCGATGCGGTTTTGATAATATCGCACGCGCATGCAGAAGCCGTCGTTTTCATTCAGGCGCATGCGAACGCACGGATTGGCAACGTCTTCCTCGATTCTGGGCAGATCGTCGCTGTGTTCAAGATAAAACCAGAACAGGCCGCGTTTGAGTTTATAGGCAAACCAGGGAAGTCTGCGCAGGGTTCTCTTTTGCGCAACTTCCAGAATATCTTCGTCAACGGGTTCGGTCAGCGTGGCGGATAGGCGGAAGAGCGCCGTCCAGTTGCGGTTCATCGTTGCGGGATAGATGAGCGCCGCGTTGTCGAGCTTCATCCATTTTTTCGGTTTTTTTGTTCTTGCCATAACGTTTCCTTTTAGCGCGACGGATTTGATTCGATCAGACCCAGTTTCGCGCGAATAAAGAGTGACATTTTTTCGAGCGCGCGTTTGCCTTCCGGCGTGCCGTAGAGTGGGTAAACGTGCCACATGCCGTCTTCTACAACAAATTCGCTTTCCGCGCCTGCTCTTTTCTGCCGCTTGTGTACGGTCTTTGCGTCCGAAAGCAAAATTTCGTCTCCGCCGGCGAACATGAGGCACGGCGGAAAATTCGAAAAATCTCCGAAAACGGGAGAAACATACGGTTCGGCTTCGTGCCCTGCGGCATAGGCAATTGCGTAATACGCCAGCGACTCGCGAATCAGCGTCGGGTCGCGCCGGATGTTGTTGTTGTACGAGGAGCCGGAAAGCGTCAGATCCGCCCAGGGGGAAATCGCAACGACACAGGCCGGCATGGGTTTTCCTTCGTCCCGCAGGCGGAGCGCAAGACTCAACGCCAGTCCGCCGCCTGCGCTTTCGCCGGCAATGGCGATATGCTCCGGCAGATAGCCGCTGTCCAGCAGAAATTGATACGCTTCCATCGCGTCGTCCTGCGCGGCGGGAAACTTGTGTTCCGGCGCGAGGCGGTATGCCGCGCAGAATATGTTCAGCCGCGTCTGCGTCGCGAGCAGCGCGCCGAATCCTTTTGCGTAATCTAACCCGCCTGCGGTATAGCCGCCGCCGTGCAGATAGAGCACCGCGCGGTCGCATGGCGACTCGCACGCGGTAGAAACCGCGTAGCAAGCAGAAAAATGTTCAAATTCGACCGGTTCGAATCCGACTTTCGAATTCAGTATTGCCGCGGTCATGCGGCCCAGCTGATCCTGCGCTTTTCGCGCGGCTTCGATTCCGGAAAAACGTGCAAAAGGTTTTGCAAGCCGAAGCTCCGCCTTCAGCAGGCGTGTTCCGATGGTTAGGGACATGCGGGAGTATTCCTCTCGTTGTTTGATAGATGTATAGTACCATACTTTGCCCCTGCGCAACGTTTATTTAATTGTGAAGAAATCTAAACGGAATCCAAAGCACATTTTAGGAAATGATATTCAACTGAGTGTTAATTAAAATAAAATGAAAAAAGAAGAGCATACGCCCTTCTTAAAAAGATGACGATCAGCCCGGAGGCCATGCGAGCAGTCTGCCGCCGAGTATGTGAAAATGCAGGTGCGGCACGCTCTGCTGTCCGTCCCGTCCGCTGTTGACGACGACGCGATAGCCGCTTTCGTCCACGCCGAGTTCCTTGACGAGTTTTGCGATCACGGAATATGCGTGCCCGACAATGGCCTCGTCCTCCGCGGTCATTTCGTTGACGCCGGCAATGTGCTTTTTTGGTACGACGAGCACATGCACGGGTGCTTGCGGCTCGATGTCGTGGAACGCTAAGACAACATCGTCCTCAAACACTTTTTTAGAAGGAATTTCCCCAGCGACAATCTTGCAAAAGATACAGTTACCCATAAAAACTACCTCAACTCCTTTTCCCTATTCTACTCCGTTTTGTCAGAAAAATTCAATCCGGCGTTGTGCCGTATGCTGTTTCTCCGTCCAGTCCCGTGATGCGAATGCGTACGATTTCGCCTTCCGGCGCGTCGGTTTTTACGCGGATGTAGTTGCCGCTGTAACCCGCGCCGTCGCTTTCCGCAAGCACTTCTACGACGCTGCCGATCTGGGATTCCAGAAATGTTTGCGTCAGCCGCTTGCCAAGCTGAATCAATTCTTTTGCCCGCGCTTCCTTCACTGCCTTTGGCAGATGCCCGGGCAGTTCTTCCGCCTTGGTGCCCCTTCTGAGTGAAAACGGAAACACATGCATGCGCGCGAACGCGGCCTGTTTGCAAAACGCGAGGGTTTCTTTGTGTTCTTCTTCCGTTTCACCGGGGAATCCCGCGATCACGTCGGTGGTAACCGCGCAGTCCGGCATGGCCGCGCGAAGCAGATCGACGGCGCGCAGATATTCCTGCGCCGTATAGCGGCGGTTCATGCGCTTGAGTACGGTGTCCGACCCGCTCTGCAAAGACAGGTGAAACTGTCGGCAGATCTTCGGGTTTTCGCTGAGCGCTTTTGCGACGGACTCGTTGACAAACAGCGGTTCGAGCGAACCCAGACGGATGCGGCGGATGCCCTCCGGCGCGCTTGCGCGCTGGATCGCGTCGAGCAGGGTAACGTTCTGATCCTGTAAATCCCGACCGTAGCTGGCAAGATGGATGCCGGTTAATACGATTTCCTGATACCCTTCCTGTGCGAGAGCGGCGACCTCTTCGGAAATCTCCTCCGGCGGACGCGAACGCAAAGGACCCCTTGCATACGGAATGATGCAGTAGGCGCAAAAATTGACGCAGCCGTCCTGAATTTTCAGCGTAGCGCGCGTGCGCGAATCGCGCACGGCGGAGAGCGGTTCGAACGCGCGCATTTCATAAATCGGAGAAACGAACGTTTCGCCGGACTTTGCCGCAAGCGCTTCGTCGACGCGGGAAACGATTTCTTTTCGTCCGCTGGTGCCGATGACGAGGCCGACGCCTTCCAGCGCGGCAACGGATTCCGGTGCAGTCTGCGCATAGCAGCCGACGGCAACGACGAGCGCCTCCGGGTTCATGCGGTGCGCGCGCGCAATCATCTGGCGGGATTTTGTGTCGCTCGTCTGCGTTACCGTGCAGGTGTTTACCACATAAACATCCGCGGCGTCGGAAAATTCGACAATCTCCCAGCCCGCCTGCACAAACAATTCGCGCATGGCTTCGGTTTCATAGTGGTTCACTTTGCAGCCGAGCGTCGTCAGCGCCGCTTTCATGCGGACACCTCTAGATACTGCGGGCATCCGGTCATCTTTGTGTTCATTCTTCCACCTCGTAGAGCGTCTGCGCAAGCATTGCCATGCCCGCCGTTTCGGTGCGCAGAATGTGTTTGCCAAGAGAAACGCTGACCGCGCCCGCGGCGGCAAGCCGCTCCACTTCGCTTTCTTCCAGCCCGCCTTCTGGGCCAATCAGCAGCGCGATGGTTTTTATTTCGCCTGCCGCGCGCAGCGCCTGCTTGAGAGAACGCGCGTTTTCGTCTTCATAAGCGACCAGAAACAGATCGAACGCATGCGGATCGATTTTTTTCAATTCGACAAGCGGTTTCACTTCCGGTACCATTCCGCGGCGGCTTTGCTTTGCCGCTTCCAGAGCGACGCGGTTATACCGCTCGCGTTTCTTTTCAAAATCTTTGTTCGGAACCACCACGCAGCGCGCGGAAACGACAGGGACGACGGAAAAAACGCCAAGCTCCGTGCATTTTTGTACGATTGTTTCCATCTTGCCCGTCTTTGGCAGGCATTGAAACAGCGTAACTTGAATGGGACTTTCCACGCCGCTTTTTCGCTGTTCGCCCAGTTGGCAAATCACCGCGTCGGAAGCAACGGAGGAGATGACCGCGTCGTATTCATAACCCGCGCCGTCGCAAAGCGAGAGCGCGTCCCCCGCTTTCATGCGGAGCACGCGGGTGATGTGGTGCGCGTCGTCGCCCGTTATGGTTGCGGTTGTGCCCGTAATGTTGTCGCAGAAAAACCGGCGCATCTGTGTTTTCCTTTATGCGCGCAGCAGCATGGCGACCCAGCCCTCGCTGCGCAGAATCTTTTCAATCGTGAACCCGTCTTTAACGAGTGCGGCTTTCACTTCGTCCTCCCGCTCGTCTATGATGCCGGAGACGATAAACGGCGCGCCAGGCTTGCAGCAGGTTTTTGCAAACGGCGCAATGGCGATGATAACGCCTGCCACGATGTTGGCAGCCACAACATCATAATCGCGGCGAATCCGGCTGCGGAGCGCTTCGTCCTCCAGCAGGTCGCCGATCAATACGTCGTAGCGGTCGCTGTTTACGCCGTTCATCTCGGCGTTTTCAATGGCTACGTGTTCCGCAACGGGGTCGATATCCACCGCGACGGCGTGCTTTGCGCCGAGTAAAACGGAGGCGACGGAGAGAATGCCGCTGCCGCAGCCGAGGTCGAGCATATCGTCGCCCGCCTTTACTACGGTTTCGAGCAGCTCGAGGCACATGCGCGTCGTGTGGTGCTCGCCCGTGCCGAATGCTACGCCGGGATCGAGCTTGAGCGTAACGCGTCCTTGCGGCGCGGGGTCTTCAATCCAGCAGGGCAGCACATAGAGCCGCTGCCCGATGTTGAGCGGTTTATAATAGGCTTTCCAGTTGTTCTCCCAGTCCGCGTCGTCCATGCGGTTGACCACGACGCTGAGCGAACCCGCGTCGTAGCCGAGGTCGGTTTCCCGCAGCGCGGCAATTCCGCGTTTTACTTCCGCAACAACCGGCTCGCTTTCCGGCACATCCGCAACATACGCTTTGACGCATGGTTCATCCACGCCGACCTTGTCCGCGTCCGCAAAATCCCAATAGACGGCGCGCTCGTTTAAAAACGCCATTGCGCGCTCGTGACTTTCCTCAATGCTTACCTGATCGAGCCCCGCGTTGGAAAACGCAAATGTGACCGCGTCCAGTCCGGCGTCGGTGGTATAGACGCAGATTTCAAGCCATTTCATATTGTTTCGTTCCTGTCCGTCCGCGCAAAAAACGCGGGAAATTCAAATTACCGTTGTCAGTATAACATCCGGCGGCGTGTTTCTTCAACCGCGCCAGATCGATCCAATTGACAAACGCGGACGGCTGTGATTAACTCGAACAAATGCCGCACGAAAAAACGACAAAAACAACTGAAATCATACAAAAACCAGCCTCTGGCGAATCAGCTTCGGGCGAACGAGCTTCGTCGGGCGAAATCCGTCCGCCGCTGTTTCATGCGCGGCCTGTTGCCATATTGGCAATCGGGCTGTTGTTCGGGTTGCTTCTCGGCGACGGGATGGCGCTGCTATCCGCGGTCATTTCGGCCGCAGTTTTGCTGATTGCCGCGTTTGGCGCAAAGCTTGCGAAAAAAACAATGTGGGTTTTGTTTTTGCTGGCGATGGCGGTCGGGTTCGTGCGCGTCGCGCTCGCCGCGCCTGCTTCCGTGCCGAATGGAACCGGCGTTGTACAAGGCCGCATTTGCGAAACGCCGGAAGCGCGGGAGGACGGAAGCTGGCGCGTCTATCTTGAAGATGCAACGTTGGACGGCGTTTCCGTTTCCGGTCGCCTGCGATTGTTCGGCTACTTTTCCGAACCGCCGGCATACGGACAGATTGTTACCGCGACCGCGAGCGTAACCCCTTCCGCGGAAAAATACCGGTTGAGCGATCGCTATCGCGGCGTGTTTTCCGTTGCGTTTGTAAAAGGGACGGCTCAGGTTGTTTGGCAGTCTCCACAGGATGGGTACGGGCGTCTTCTTGCTTTGCGGGAAACCATCGGCAGCCGGATCGAAACGCTGTTTCCCAATGCGCCCGGCGAAGCGAAGGGCATGATTTTGGGCGACACATCAGATATCGACGACGAAATGTTGACCGCGTTTCGCAACACGGGTATCGCGCATTTGCTGGCAGTTTCGGGGTTGCATGTTTCTCTGCTTGCGGCGGCGTTTTCGCTGCTCTTCCGCCGCAACGCCTGGGTGCGTTTTGCCGCCGTCGTTTTGTTTTGCGCGGCGTATGCGGCGATCACGGCGTTTTCACCGCCCGTGGTGCGCAGCGGCATCATGCTCGGCATCGGTCTGCTGGCGTTTCCGCTCCGCCGGCGGCTGGATACCGTCAGCGCGCTTTCCGCCGCGTTTGTGCTCCTGCTGTTGTATAACCCGTATGCGCTCTGGAATGCAGGGTTTCAGCTTTCGTTTGTCGCGGTGCTGTCTATGGTTCTGCTGGCTCCGCTATTACAGGCACCGCTGGCGCGGCTGGGTTCCAGCGCGTCGGGATTAATCGGCGCGAGCGTTGCGGTCGTGGTCGGCACATTGCCGACGAGCGCATACTTTTTCGGTCAGGCGCAGCTGTTGTCTATCGTGACAAATCTGTTTGTGATTCCGATTGCAGGCGTGTTTCTGATTCCCGCGTTTCTCGGAACGCTGCTGTCCTATGTTTCGTTTTCGCTGGGCAACGCGATATGCTGGGTTGCGCGCGCGGCGTTGGACGTTATACTATCCGTGGCGCGGTTCGGCGGCAGCATTACGTTGACGCTGCCTCCGCCAAATGCGGCGGCGTATCTTTTGTGGCTGGCGGCAATGGTGTTTGCCTCGCGTTTGTGTTTGCGCCGGCCGAGCACGCGCGCGCTGCTTTCCGCCGCGGTGTTTGTTGGTTCGATTGCGTTTTGGCTGCTGACGAAATAGATTTGATTTGTATGATACACATTGTGGATAACTCTGTGCTTTGGGTGAACAACCGTTTGGGTTTTTCATAGATCGTTCATCGAAAAACGGCGTTTTTTCGGGGAATGATGCGAACTGGCTGTCGTTTTTCCACGGTTATCAACAGAGTTCTCCCCAGCTTGTGGATAACTTTGTGGATGCAAATTCCCGGAATGAAAACAGATATTCCGCCGACTTTCATAACGGGGAAGACATTGGAAAACGAAAGAAATTTCCACATTTTGAGAACAATCGTTTGCAAGAAGCATACAGGATGGTATAATAACCACTATGGATGGAATGGCATTTTTAAGCGCGCTCGCGGGCGGCAAATCTCCCGGCGGCGCATATTATTTTTGCGGTGAAGACCCGTATAGCCTCAACAAGGGGATACGGGCGGTCGTTGAGCGCACGAATCCCGAACTGCGGGAGATGAACACGACGTTTTTGAAATCTCCGTCGTCATCGGAAATTCAGGCTGCGGCGGAAACGCTGCCGTTTTTTGACGAGCTTCGCGTGGTCGTCGTACAGGAGTTTGACGCGGACACCGCCAACGCGCTCGTGGATTATGTGAAGACTGTTCCGGAAACGACGGTTCTTCTGTTCGTCCGCCCCGGAAAAGCGCCCGCGACAAATCCGCTCTACAAAGCGATTTATGCGCTCGATCATGCGGTGAGCTTCAATCCGCTCGATCCGGGGCAGCTGCAGAGCTTTCTGCAAAAGCGCGCGAAGGAAAACGGAATCCCGCTCGATGGAATGGCGGCAACGCGACTGGTGCAGTATCTCGGCGCCGATCTCGGCGCGCTGGAAAACACGCTGCTGATGCTTGGCGCATATGTTGGATTCGGAAACAGGGTTACGGTTGAGGCTGTTGAAGCCTGCGTCCATCCTTCGACCGAGTATGAGGTGTTCAAAATGATGGACCCGCTCTGGTCGGGCAACAAACGCGAGGGAATTCGCATCCTGACCACGCTGGTGAACGATCCGGCGGAGAGCGCAATGGGTCTTGCAACGCTGTGCGAACGAAATGTGCGCACGGTGCTGAACGCGAAACAACTGCTCATGAGCGGAAAGAACGAGGCGCAGATTGCGCAGATACTGGGGTTGAAACCATATCCCGCGCAAAAGGCGGTTGCAAACGCGAAAAAACGGACATACGAACAGCTGTTGAACATGCTGGACGATTTTATCTCGATCGACTGGAAACAAAAGCAGGGTCTGGCGAAAGCGGAAGAATCGCTGGTGCTCGCGTGTCAGGAGAATTTTTAAAATAAAAATGTCGGCGCAGCCGAAAGGAGAAAATACATGATTAAGCACATTGTTTTTACCAGATTTGAAAACGCGGACGAGCAGGCGCCCGTCGCCAGCGAAATGCTGCTGGCGCTCAAGGATAAAATTCCGCAGATTCGCAGCATTGAAACCGGACGCGATTTTAAACACAGCGAGCGCAGCTTTGATCTCGGGTTGATCGTCGTTT
>QKAN01000146.1 GCA_003246365.1 Clostridia bacterium | reverse complement strand
GGCGCTGAGACGCCGCCCAGCAGGACAGAAAAACAGGGTGAAAATGCTATATGGCAACAATCCTGACGCATGTAGACGTATGTTGCACACATAGAACGATTGAATAGTAGATGGGATCATCTGATCAGAGGAGCGAGCAGTATCATGCCGAAAATGCGCGACATTGCCGAGAAAACCGGCCTCAATATTTCTACCGTATCCCGGGCGCTACACGATGCGCCTGACATTAACGTGGAGACGGTCAACATGGTGAAGCGCACCGCAATGCAGATGGGCTATCGTCTGCGTACGAGCAGTCACGGAAGCAACACGGTTGGGCTTATTGTGCCGGAAGTATGCAGCCATTATTACTCGGAAATGGTGGAAACCGTTGAACGGGAACTAAAAAAGCTTGGATACGCAATGATCGTTATGATCAGCGGATTTGATGTTGATGGTGCTTACAATGCATTCGATCAGATGTTTCAGCATGATATCTGCGGCATGATCGTGAACGAATGCTTTCTGCCAAACGAAAAAACAGATATGCATAAACAAGAACGCATTGTTCAATCCGCCGTTCCGCTTGTATTGATATCAGAAAACAAACTGGTCCTTCCGGTGGACACGATTTCGATCAATAATGAAATCGCGATTCGCCAATCTCTGGATCATTTAATTGAACTTGGTCACCGCGAAATTGGTTACATTGGAGAGTATGCATCGGATGTGCGCTATCAATCGCTGACTCGATATCTCAAAGAAAAGGGTTTGCCGGTTAGGGAACAGCATATAAAGCGCGGCAAGGAGCGCTTTGAACTCGGCGGATATTTGCGCGCAAAGGAATTGCTGCAGGAAAAAGGCGAACCGCGGGTTACCGCTGTTTTGGCCAGTTATGATCAGGTCGCACTGGGCGCGCTGGACGCATTTGCCGAAGCAGGCATTCGTGTGCCGGAGGATATTTCAATCATTGGGTTTGACAACATCATTTTAAACGACTATCTGCCGATTCAACTGACTTCTATTTCAAACCCGATTGAACAGCTCAGTTCGCTTGCCGTGAAACTGCTGATGGACAACATCAACGAAAAAGAATCGCATGTGGTGCAGAATGTTTCGCTTCAACCTAGACTGGTTGTGCGCGGGTCAACCTGTCCGCCAGGCGCGGGAAAATCAAACAAGCAGGAAGGAAACGAACCGCGATGAAAGAGATCGGCTTCGTTTGTTTTGGAGAGGTCAACACGCCGATTGAACGGCTGACGATCAAGCACGATGATGCGCTAAAAACCCTCTTCGTGTTGGATAACACAAAAATAACGGATGCAGGCTTAGTCGTCGACGATCCGTCCTATAAAACCGCCGACCTTGCGGTTCAAATACTTCAAAAAGAGACACTGGATTGCATTATTCTTTGCGTTGCCGGTTGGGTTCCAACGCATGCGGTAATTCGCGTTGCGGATCATTTTAGACACATGCCGGTGTTGCTGTGGGGCCTTTGCGGCTGGATGGAAAACGGACATCTGGTGACGACGGCGGATCAAGCCGGAACAACAGCAATTCGCCCTGCGCTTGCGGCAATGCAGTATCGTTTTAAATTTGTGTACAGCGTTGTTGGTAAACCGGCGCCGATTGAAAAAATAGAGTCGTTTATCAGCGCCGCCTATGCGGCCCGTTCGCTTCGCTCTGCTCGCGTTGGCACGATGGGTTACCGCGATATGCTGCTGTATGGAACACAGTTTGAAGGAAACAGCATGCGCGGTCAGCTCGGCGTAGAGGTAGAACCGTTTGAAATGCTAGAAATACAGCAAGCCGCGGATACTTTGTCGCCGGACACAGTGGAAGCTGAAATCATTAGTATAAGAAACAGCTGGGTATTCGATCAACCGTGCGAGGATTCTGTTCTGGAAACGGGCGTGCGATATGCACTCGCGATTGGCAAAAAAATTGAGGATCGCAAGTACAAAGCAGTCACTTTGATCGATGTGGACGGCATGAAAAAACTGCTAGGTTTTCCACCGGCGATGGTGTTTATGCTGCTTGAACAGGAATACGGCGTTTTGACCATACCTGAAAACGACGTTATGGGAGCGGTGACGCAGCTGATTGCGCAAGCAATTTCCGGACAAATCGTGCCGTATTTGGAGTATTATGAGTTCTTTTCGGAAAGCATGCTCATCGGTGTGCCGGATTTTGTACCTAAGAGTGCGACGGATGGCGATGTTCATGTGTTACCAACTGCATTCGGGTTGCTTTCACAGAGCCTGTTGAATATATCACGCGTAAAAACAGGACTCGTCACCTGCATGAGATTGGTTTATGAAAACGGACAATACCGCATGCATATGTATTTGGCGGATGCAAAGACGCCGGCGACATGGGAAGAGTGCGGTTGGGCTCCGCCTGCTCCGCAACTGCCGAGTCTTGAGGTGTTTCCGCTTGATTGCAGTGTTGAGGAATTTGCGAATAAAGTCTCGAGTCAACATGTAATTGTTTGCTATGGAGACCATAGAGAAGCAGTCCGCGATTTTTGCAAATTGGTGAATATCGTCCTGATATAACACAAATATAAACAAATGAAGCTCGATTTCATCCGTTTGTCATGGGTGTTGGCTTCGTTTACGAAAAATAGCAAGTAAAATCGCGGTGTGCAAGGGGTTAGCACAACCGCGATACCGCGAAAGTTAAGATAAGAATTTTTATTGGTTCATGCATAGAAACGTATGAGTCAGTATAGGCTAGGGGAGAACGGTAGTATGAACGAAATTAAGATCGGGTGGGCACATGAAAATATTACACCCGAGCGACCCGTGTGGATGATTGGACAAATGTATCATCGCGTGTCGGAATATGTGCGCGATCCGATCACAGCAACGGCTCTCGCGCTGGACAACGGGGAATCGCACCTTATGTTTGTTTCACTGGATATGACGGAAGTGCCGCTGCATGCGCTGCAACCGTTGAAAGAACGTTTGGGTGATCTAAACGGTTTAAATTTTGAAAACATATCATTCGGGGTTACGCATACGCATAACTCGACTGATTTTAATGAAGATTTTTTAAGAATCGACAGCGAAAACATCTTAGGCAGCGATGTTTTGCCGGAGTTGGATTTTCCGGATGATATTTTATGCGGAGAAGAAGCGCAAACCTATTTTGTCGACAAGTTGATTCGATTGATTACAAATGCTTGGGAATCCAGAAAACCAGGCGGAATTAGCACCGCGCATGATTATGCGGCAGTCGGGTTTTCCCGGCGTGCAGTTTTTGCTCATGGCGACGCGGAAGAAACGATTATGTATGGAGATTGTTCGGATGATCGGTTCCTTCGTTTCGAGCCGGGCGGGGATAATGCGGTTGAAATTCTGTACACGTGGGGCATGGATGGCGCGCTCACAGGCGTAGCAATCAATGTGCCTTGCCCGTCTCAAGTGTTTGAGCTGCATCGATTCTTATCGGCTGATTACTGGGGATTTGTACGAAGAGACGTTGTTAAAACATTTGGAGATGTTTTTGTGCTTCCGCTTTGCGGGGCTGCGGGAGATCTTTGCCCGATCGATCTGGTCGATATCAGCAAAAACAACAAAGATGAACTTCAAGTTTGGGCCGGACAATCGGATGAAGTATATCGCAATATAGACATGGACGAAATTTGCGAAGGCATCTCTGCCCGTGTAAACGGTGCGGTTATGCGGGGATATCAGAAAGCAAAGCAAAAAATTGATTTCAATCCGGTGTTTACGCATGAAATACTGAATTTGGAACTGCCGTTGAGAATGGTGTCCGAGGAGGATTATCTCGCTGCGCTCAAAGAAGTTGAACGGATACATAGCACTTTTTCAAAAGAGCACCGCATGTCGAACACGGACATTGTTCGCGCGTTTGAGACGCAGGGCGATATTCTTCGCTGGAAATTGCAGCAGGATTCCAAATATTTTCCGTGTAAAGTACATGTGGTACGAATCGGGAAGATTTCGATGGCAACCAATCCGTTTGAATTGTTCAGCGAATTTGCGCAGCGCATGAAAGCGAGAGCCAAATCCGAGCAATTGTTTGTGATACAAATGTCAAACGGAATTGGCGGATATTTGCCGTCCCAAGCTGCGATTTCGGGCGGCAGCTACAGCAGTAAACCTGCATCAACACTGTGTGGGCCTGAAGGCGGAGATCAGCTTGTAGAACAAACACTCGATGCGATTATTCGTATGTTTGCCGATTAACAAACGATTCTTTATAACGTCAGAAAACTTGATCAAGAAAGGTCGAATCTGGAGGATCTTGGGTTAATGAACGCCTATATTCAGCGGGTACTGGAAGATGTAAAGAAGAAAAACGCAAACGAACCGGAGTTTTTGCAGACGGTAGAAGAAGTATATTCTTCGCTGGACGCGGTGGTAACCAAGCATTCGGAATATGAAAAGCTCAGTTTGCTAGAGCGCATGGCGGAGCCGGAGCGGGCGATTTCGTTT
>QKAN01000049.1 GCA_003246365.1 Clostridia bacterium | reverse complement strand
GGAATGGCATTCGCGATTTGCAGCATTTATTTTGTGATTCGTGCGATGAAAAAAGAAAAATTCACATTATTGATTGCCGCAGCTTTGTTAATTGCCATTGCAATACTGCTAAAAAAGAATTTCTGGATCGTTTTAATCGCAGAGTGCATTTCTGTTTTATTGTTTGTGCTGAGAACAAAAAAAGCTTTGCTTTTAGCTGGCATTGCAGCTATGCTTGCGCTTTCGGCTGTGCTGCCGGGATTCGTGCAAAGGTATTATGAAGGGACCGCTAACGAGAAATTCGGCAGAGGCACACCGCAGATGGCTTGGCTGGTAACAGGGTTCAACGATTCCAGCTATGCACCCGGCTGGTATAACGGATATACAAACGGAATTTTACGCAGTTATGATTTTGATTATGATAAAACGCTTGAAGTAGCCAAGGCAGATTTCATTGAACGAGCAACGCTGTTTGCTTCGCGGCCAATCTACCTGGCATCGTTTTTTTATCATAAAGTTGTTAGCCAATGGAACGAACCGGAGTTTCAGTCAATCTGGAGCAGCGCATATGAAGAACCGGAGTTAAAGAGCGCACCGGTATCTGCGTTTGTGGAAAGTTTAGGCACAGGTTCGGCGAGCGATGTTATACACGAATATTTTAATCAGCTAATGCAGTTCGTATACGTGATGATGACGATTTCGTTCTTTATGATGTTTGCGAAGAAACAGGAACGAAGCGAAGAGCGAATGATTATACCAATGATATTAATTGGTGCGGTAATCTATCATGCGTTGTTTGAGGCGAAATCCCAATATGCAATTATTTATGTTCCAATGATGCTGCCATATGCTGCAATGGGAGTAAAATGGATGAGTGAGAAGATAAAAAAGAAAGAAAAACAAGAAGCATAACAAAACAACAAAAAACAGGCGGTTATACCGCCTGTTTTTTGTTGATTGAACGACTTATTCTCCAAGTCCGATGTCGATCAGCGTGTCGCTGCCGCTCGTAACTTTGGGCAACTGGCCATCCCATTTTTGAAGGGTTTCATACTGGAGAAGCAGATCGCTCAATGATTCGGCGATTGTGCGGTTGCTTTCCGCGGTTGCATCTGCCAGCAGCTTGATCTTATCCGCCTCAGCCTGCGCGGCGATGACTTGTTTTTCCGCTTCGGTGTTGGCGATGACCAGCGCCTGCTCCTGTTCGGTGCGGGTTTTGATCAGGTTTTGTTCGGCAACTTGCTTTGCTTCAATTGCGCTGATGTACTCTTCGGTGAAATCCCAGTTGATGATGTTCAGATCATCCACGATGATGCCGTACTCATTTAATTTAGAGTTGAGGTTTTCATCCAGCAAAACGCTGACATCTCCGCGCGAACTCACGAGTTGCTGTGCGGTGTAATTCGCTGTAACGGCCTTCAACACTTCGTTGATTGCGGGGACGACCAGAACATCTTCATAACCGAGGCCGACTTCTTTATAGATTTCGGCACTGGAAGAAACATTGATATGGTAGTTCACCGCGATTACAGTCGATACCGTCTGGAGATCTTTACTGAATGCTTCCGTGGTGACTTCGGTTTTCACGATTCGGTTGTTTACCGCAACAACACGCTGCGCAAAGGGAATCTTGAGATGGATGCCTTCTTGCAACACGACGGGGCTGACTCTGCCAAAGGTGAGTACCACGCCGGTTTGTCCGGCTTCAACAACCACAATTGTGCCGCCAAGTAATGCTACAATGAGGATGAGAAGGACGATATATCCGGTAACTTTACCGACGGCCAAGTTTCCTGCTTTATCTCTGAACATAAAACACTCCTTTTTTTGTCATCTTGTTTTATTATAGCATACCAACCACTGTGGTCATAGTATGCTCAATACAACTCATAAATGCAAAACAGCGGGGGAGATCCCGCTGTTTTGCAATTTGTTATAACCACGCTTCTACTTGGATTATTTTTTGCTGTATGCGGTGTTTTCGAGCGGTAATTTCGTTCTGAAAATGCCATCGCGATTATAATATGCGTTTTGAACGGCAGGTGCAGTAGGAATTGAACAAATTTCGCCAACACCCTTTGCACCGCATGCGAGACCATCCTTCGATGCTTTTCCAACAATGATCGGATGCAGATCTGGTGTAATACTCGCTTTAAACAAGCCAAGCGTACCAAATTTCCGCATTGGTTTTCCGTTTTCCAAGGGGAAGTCTTCTGTTAACGCATATCCGAGACTCATGACGACACCACCCTCGATTTGACCTTCAAGCGCAACGGGGTTTACCGCCTGTCCAACGTCATGAGCTGCGGTTACGCAAGTTACTTTTCCGTCGTCATCCAGTTCTACAACATGGGTAGCATAACCGTATGCAATGTGCGAAACGGGGTTTGGTTTTTCAGAGCCCATTGGATCGGTTACGCCCTCGTATTCACCAAGAAAACTTTGTCCCTCCAAAGCGTTGAGCGATCCGGCAGAATCCATTGCTTCTTTCACCATCTTTGCCGCGCGAACAGCTGCTTCACCCGTAAACAGTGTTTGACGGGATGCAGTTGTGTTACCGGCATTCGGTGCATTTGACGTATCCGGTACGTGATAGACTATTTTTTCCAGCGGAAGTCCGGTAATTTCTTTGACAAACTGCGTCTGGATGGTCCCCATACCCTGACCGATGCAGGCCGCGGAGGAATGCAAATGCAGCTTGCCGCCGAGCACTTCGATTCGGCAGCGCCCAACATCCGGAACACCAACGCCAAGGCCACTGTTTTTCATTGCGCAGGCAATTCCGGCCTTCGGATTGCGTTCGATAATTGGGCGCACTGCATCGAGTGTTTCGACAAGCGCGGTTGTTTCGTCCGCAAATTGTCCGTTCGGCAAAATCTGCCCGGGACGAATCGCGTTTTTATAACGGAATTCAAACGGCGTCATACCAACCAATTCCGCAAGCTGATTGAGATTACACTCCGTAGCAAAGCAGCTCTGCGTTACACCGAATCCGCGGAAAGCACCACCCGGCGGGTTATTTGTATAGTAGGCGTATCCTTCGATATCAACATCCTGATAATCATATTGTCCCGCCGCATGAGTGCAGGCCCGCTGCAAAACAGGGCCGCCCAGGGATGCATATGCGCCGCTGTCGGCGATGATGCGCGCGCGCATTGCAGTGAGTTTTCCCGTTTCGTCACAAGCGGTAGTGAAATCCATCTCCATTGCGTGGCGTTTCGGATGAACGAGCAAACTATCCGCACGCGAAAAGCGGACTTTGACCGGGCGCTTGAGCAGATAACAGGCAAGAGCCGCATGATGTTGAACGCTCATGTCTTCTTTTCCGCCGAACCCGCCGCCAATCATCATAGCCGTTACGCGAACTTGCTCCGCAGGCAGACCAAGCATCATAGCGCATTCTTTTCTCGTTTGATAGATGCCCTGATCGCCGCTGTAAATATGTACGCCGTCGCCTTCGATTTCTGCAACCGCACATTCCGGCTCAAGAAAAGCATGGTCAGTAAACGGTACGCTATAATGATTTGTTACCACATGCGCGCTGTTCTTGATGACCTCATCCGCGCTGCCGCGCTTGACGAATTGGTAAGATAAAAGATTATCCTTGCGATCTGTATGCACAAGCTCGAACCCGTCTTTTCTTGCGTCATCCGCAGAAAGGATGGGGGTTAATGGTTCATACATCACTTGAACGGCTGCTTTTCCGGCTTCCAACGCAGCGGCGTTTTCCGCAACGACAAGCGCTATCGCATCGCCAAGAAAATGCGTAATAGTGCCGACAGGAATCATAACATCATAATCGTGAACCAAGTGACCGATTTTGTTTTCGCCGGGAACATCTTTCGCCGTAAAAACGGCAACAACACCCGGAACGGCCTTTGCTGCCGCGGTATCAATTGAGAGAACTTTCGCTCTGGGATATGCGCTGCGAACGGCCGAAGCAATCAACATATCGGGCAGATAAATATCGTCCGCATATTTTGCTTCGCCAAGTGTTTTATCGACAACTTCGATTCTCTTGATACTGTCTCCAACCGATCCGGGAAGTTCAGTTTTCGGCACCGCGGTATTTTCGCGGAATAATTTTGCCGCGAGTAAGATTGCATCTTCAATTTTCTTGTATCCGGTGCAGCGGCAAATGTTGTTTTTGATCGCTTCTTTTACATCGGCATGTTCGGGGTTCGGATTTTTGTCGATCAATCCTTTTGCGCTGATGACCATGCCGGGCGTACAAAAACCGCATTGAACCGCGCCGGATACCGCAAACGAATACGCATAGACATCGCGCTCACGAGAAGAAAGACCTTCTACGGTTACAATCGACTTTCCATCCAGACGATCCGTCTGTTGAACACAGGCTTTCGTTGCCTTGCCGTCAATAAGCACCATGCATGTGCCGCATGCGCCTTCGGAGCATCCATTCTTTACGCTGGTCAGGTGCAGAGTATCTCGCAAAAATGGAAGAAGTTTTTGATTTTGATCAACGGAATATTGGACGCCGTTGATTGTGA
>QKAN01000065.1 GCA_003246365.1 Clostridia bacterium | reverse complement strand
TAGTGTTTCATGGTTCTTCTCTCAATTCAGGTAGTTAAAAATTTTGAAAATACCCGCCGTGTTCGGGCGGGTATAGTAACGTTCTCATTATTCTAAAAAGTCTTTCAGTCTCTTGCTGCGGCTCGGATGGCGCAGTTTGCGAAGCGCTTTTGCCTCAATCTGTCGGATACGCTCGCGGGTTACGTTAAACTCTTTGCCGACTTCTTCGAGTGTGCGCGCTTTGCCGTCGTCAAGGCCATAGCGAAGGCGGAGTACTTTCGCCTCGCGCTGCGTCAACGAGTTGAGCACATCCATGAGTTGCTCTTTTAGTAAGGTTACGGCAACCGCCTCAGCGGGTGCGGGCGCGTCGTCGTCCGGAATAAAGTCGCCCAAATGGGAATCATCCTCTTCGCCTATCGGCGTTTCCAGCGAAACCGGCTCCTGCGCAATCTTGATGATCTCGCGCACCTTCTCTTCGGAAATGCCCATTTCGCGCGCGATTTCGTCCGGTCTGGGATCGCGGCCGTATTCCTGCACGAGCTGACGATTGACGCGGATCAACTTATTGATCGTTTCAACCATGTGCACCGGAATACGAATGGTACGCGCTTGATCCGCGATTGCGCGTGTAATCGCCTGACGAATCCACCAAGTTGCATACGTGGAAAATTTATAACCTTTACGGTAGTCAAATTTCTCTACCGCCTTGATCAAACCAAGATTTCCCTCTTGGATGAGATCGAGAAACAGCATGCCGCGGCCTACATAGCGCTTCGCGATAGACACGACAAGACGCAGGTTCGCCTCTGCAAGTTGATGCTTCGCATCGGGATCGCCGTCCGCCATCCGCTGCGCAATTTCAACCTCTTGAACGGCAGTTAAGAGCGGGACTTTGCCAATCTCTTTGAGGTACATACGCACGGGGTCGTCGATATTGATGCCTTCGACGGCGACCAGTGTGGATTCAATTTCCGCGATCTCCTGGTTGATATCCTCAGGCATCTCAACGTCTTCCACAATATCGATGTTGAGTTCTTCCAGATGATCGTATATCTTTTCAATTTGTTCCTGGTCGAGCTCCAGCTCCTCCAAGGCATCCATGATCTCCTTGTAGGTAAGCATACCTTTTTGTTTGCCGGTCTCGAACAGTTCGTTTAGTTTTGCCGCGCGTGCTTCTTTTCCTTCCAACATACCCGCTCCTTTCAATTTAACCCCCGCATCTGCAGGTTCAATGTCTGCATTTGTTTTAATAACTCCGCCCGCTTCCCTGCCGTCAAAGACGGCTCGGAAAGTTCGCGTTTAATATCCTCAATTTTTTCTGCCATCTCGCACCGTTCAATGCGGCATAGGCAATCTTTCGCTGCTTTTTCCGGTTCTGCGCAGACTGCTTCTTCTTTGAACGCTGCGCTTACGCGTTCTGCGTCGTACTTTTCCATTCCGGAAAGGATCAGCGGCAAATTTGGTTCTTCCCCGCGTGCGTTTGCGTTTACAAGAGCGCGTGCAAAAACGCGGAGCCCCTCATCGGAAAACAGTTTTTCCAAATCGCGTTCTTTCGCAAGATTCAGCGCCGCGCGAGATTGGAGCATGTGGAACAGCAATGCGCTTTCCGCGCGTGCCCGTTCGCTTTCCATCTCGTTTGCCGATCGCCTTCGGGATGCAGTCAGTTGTTCTTTTCTTGTCGTAACCGGCTGCTGGCGATCCAGCGGTCTGGCGCTTTCGCCCTGCGCGCGCAACGTTTCCAGCGAATAACCCGTTTTCTTGGAAAGCTCCAAATAATAACGCTCGCGTTCAACCGGAGAAAGCGTTGCGATAAACCGACATGCATCCATAGCATATTGCTCGCGTTCGTTCTCTTTTTCCATTGAGAAGTTACGCGCCATCGCTTCGAGTTTGAAAGCATTTAGTGCCAATGCGTCTTCCTTAAGCCGGTCGAATCCTTCTTTGCCGTTTTTGCGGACGAATTCATCCGGGTCTTGTCCGTTCGGGAACACGATGACGCGAACGCTTAACCCTTCGGCTGTTAAAATATCAAGACCGCGGATGGTCGCGTTCTGGCCCGCCGCGTCGCCGTCATAGGCGATATATACGTTGCTTACGTATCGTTTGAGCAATCTTGCCTGTTGCTGCGTCAACGCGGTTCCAAGGCTCGCTACGGCGTTCGTTACGCCCGCTTCAAACAGACCGATTACATCCGTGTACCCTTCCACCATAACCAGGTCGTTCAACTTGCCGCTCTTTTGCAGGTTTAGCCCGTAGAGATTGTTGCGTTTGTTATAGAGCAGCGTGTCGCCTGTGTTGATGTACTTCGGTTTCTCTTCGTTGTTGAGCACCCGCGCACCGAATCCGATTACTCTGCCGTTTGCAGCAATAATTGGAAAGATCACGCGTCCACGATATGCGTCGTAGGTGCGCCCGGACTGGTCGTTTTTCACCAACAATCCGGCTTCAACAAGCTCTTCGGGCGAATATCCTTTTTCTCCGAGATATCGTTTAAGCGCTTCCCATTCCGCTGGAGCATATCCGATGCCGAATCGCTTGACAGATTCGCTCGTGATGCCTCGTTTCTTCAAATAAGCTCTACCCGAGGCACCTTGTTCGCCAAGCAGTGTTTTCATATAAAACCGAGCAGCAAGTTTGCAGGCCTCAGCAAGTCGTTCCCGTTTCGCGCGGTCGCGCTGCATCGCAGCGTCGTTCACTTCCTCCGGCATTGCCATACCCGCACGGTTAGCAAGATGTTCCACTGCTTCAGGAAAGGTCATGTGTTCAACGTCCATAATAAACTGGATCACGGACCCGCCGATATGACAACCAAAGCAATAATACAGTTGACGATCGGGAGAAACGGAAAACGAAGCGGTCTTTTCCCCGTGAACAGGGCACAATCCCCAGAGTCTATGACCTTTCGGTTTTAAATCAACATAGGAAGAGACGACGGAAACGATATCGCTTTTACTGAGCAGTTCACTCAGCCATTGATCCGGATATGCCATTTGCCGTCCTTTCCGACGTGTCTTTCGGGAAGATTGATCCTCCGTCCGTCTATTATTAAACAGGTTTCTTTTTTCCGACCAAACTATTATTCGACTCGATACGGCATTTTCCTGCTGTAAAAATTTGAAAATTTACTTTATATTCGGATCGAATTGAACGACGCTTATGTCGATAATCCCATCCAAGACTTTGGAACGAAGATGCGCATATACTCCGATATCGCGTAATTATCCGTCATACCCGCGATATAATCCGCAACCGCGCGTTGTTCGCCGTCCTGATTGATATATTTTGCATACTCGCCTTCGAGAAGTTCAATATGCGTAAGATAGTAAGAAAACAATTCGTATAATACACGCTTTGCTTTTGCCTCTTCGCTTTTTGCTTTTGAGTTTTTATAGACATGCTCAAACATAAAATCCCGAAGCATGTCAAACTGTTCATAAACCCCTTCGCTCATTTTCACAAGCGGTTTCCCCGTGCTTTGTTCTACCACATCCAGTATCATCGTGTTGATGCGTTTCCCGTGCGAATTTCCCAAAACGCGAACGCAGCTTTCCGGCAAATCGCTTTCGTTGAGCACGCCTGCGCGAATTGCATCGTCAATATCGTGATTGATATACGCAATTCGATCTGCAAGAGAAACAGCATATCCTTCCAGCGTTGCCGGCTTTCCGCTCTTTTTGTGGTTTACGATACCGTCCCGCACTTCAAACGTCAGGTTCAGCCCCGCGCCATCGTTCTCCAGTTTTTCGACTACGCGCAAACTCTGTTCATTGTGTTCAAACCCGCCGGGGAGCAATTCATTTAATACATCTTCTCCCGAATGACCAAACGGTGTGTGTCCAAGGTCATGACCCATTGCGATCGCTTCGGTCAGGTCTTCGTTTAAACGGAGCGCGCGGGAAATCGTTCGCGCAATCTGCGAAACTTCCAGCGTGTGCGTTAACCGCGTCCGGTAATGGTCTCCCTTTGGCGAAAGAAAAACCTGCGTTTTATGTTTGAGCCTGCGGAAGGACTTGCTGTGCAGAATACGATCCCTATCCCGGATAAAATCCGTTCGTAATTGACAAGGTTCAATCGCGGTTTCCCGTCCTCTTGAATTTTGCGCGAGCATTGCATACGGCGATAACGTCTCCGCCTGAATGCGCTCGTAATATTGCCTTGGATTTTCCTGTGTCATCAGGGCGTGTCCTCCGTTTCCAGCTACTAGCTACTTGTATTCGCCGTTTTTCAAAATTATCCTTGTTTTAAGTGCGAAATAATATCAAAAAGTCCCGCAAGTACAATCTTGCGGGACTTTCTATAGATTAATTCAGATTAATCTTCGATCTCTTCGCCGTCTTCGATGCCGGGAATATCGAGCTCGATGGTCACGTTGCAATTCGGGCAAATCAACCCGTCGTCGCTGTCGATCATGTCCTCGTCGAAATAAACGGTTTCGCCGCAATTCGGGCAAACGACTTCGATAAAGTCGTCTTCGTCCAAGTCGCCGTCATAATCATCATCCAGCATACTTTCGATATCATCCAGCTCGTCGTAGATGCCATCGACACAATCAGAGAGATCGTCGATGCTCTCATCCTGCTCTTCCAGTGCCTCCGCAATTGCGCCGAGGGTATCGATCACGCCGCGAAGAACTTTACCCGTGGCGTCGTCCTTCAGCGAGAGACCGTCGGCCAATCCGTCCAAATACGCAACTTTTTCAGAAATGTAACTCATGTTTCTCCCTCGCCTTTCCGTTCGTTACCGAACAAGCAGATTCGTTACGTAGGTATGTTATACACGCTCCATGTATTCACCCGTACGGGTGTCAACACGGATGCGATCGCCTTCGTTAACAAACAGAGGTACATTCAGCGTATAGCCGGTTTCCAATGTCGCGGGCTTCGTGGTGCCGGTTGCGGTGTCGCCACGCACACCAGGTTCAGAATGCGTAATCGTCAGCTCAACGAAGTTAGGCGCTTCAACGGAGAACGGCGCGCCCTTGAAGAAACGAACCTTAACGTTCTGGTTTTCTACGATAATGCTGATTGCGTCTTCAACCTGATCGTGGTTCAGCGGCAGCTGCTCGTAGGATTCGACATCCATGAAATAATACAGACCGCCGTCTTCGTAGAGGTACTGCATTTCCTTGGTCTCGATGTGCGCCGGCGGATATTTGTCCGTCGGGTTAAAGGTGCGTTCAAGCACGGCGCCGGTCATGACGTTTTTGAGGCGAGTACGCACGAATGCCGCGCCCTTGCCGGGTTTAACATGCTGAAAGTCAGCAATCTGCCAGACCGACCCGTCAATCTCCACGGTCATGCCTTTTCTGAATTCGCCTGCACTGATCATATGGTTATTTCCTCCGTTATTCTGATACTATTCGTATATTCTGCAATCATCAGCATGAATACGCATGCTGAAAATCTCCGGTTTAAATGACGATCAATTCCTTCGTCACGCTGACAAGATTGATGTGTCCCTCCTCGGAAACGACACAGCAGTCTTCAATGCGAACACCGCATTTGTTTTCCACATAGATTCCCGGTTCCACCGTGATGGTCATGCCGCTGGTCAGCGTATCGACGCTTGTCATCGACGCGCGAGGCGGTTCATGAATCAGTAGACCGAATCCATGTCCAAGACCGTGCCCAAACTGTGCGCCATATCCCTTTGAGGCAATATAGTCTCTGGCAACCGCGTCAAGCGTTTTGCCTTCCACACCGTTGACCAGCGCGTCCAGCGCCATCTGCTGCGCGGTTTTAACGATCTCATAAATCTCTTTGCTTTCGCTGTCGATGGAGCCGACCGCAAACGTACGCGTCATATCAGAATGATATCCATCCGCAATACAACCGAAATCTGTTACAACCAGATCGCTTTTTTGCAGCTTGCGTTCGCCGGGTACGGCGTGCGGCATGGCGCCGTTCGGGCCGCCCGCGATAATTGGATCAAACGAAGCGCCTTCGCTTCCGTTTTTCGCGCAAACATAGTTGAGTTCTGCTGTCGCTTCTTTTTCAGTCATGCCCGCGCCAATACGGCCAAGCCATTCTAAAAACGATTTGTCGGCAATGCGCTGCGCCTTTTGCAGGCTCTCAATTTCCTCGCTGGATTTAATGAGTCTCGGCAAAGATATATCGTCTCCGAACGCGACCCATTCAACGGGCATTGCCTCATAACCGTGGAAATCTCCAACGGTCATTGTGCCTTCTTCGAACGCCGCGCGTTTGCAGCCGTCAGCCACCAGAAAATCGCGGATGCGATTGAGCTGTTCCATATAGGTTTCTTCAACAACTTCGCAAAGCCCCTTCGTCTGCGCGTTCGCCTGAATCGTGTAGCGAAAATCCGTTATAAGATACGCTCCCTTGTGGGTTACAAGGAAGATACCGTCCGAACTCGTAAATCCCGAATAATAACGGATGTTAACGCCGCTCGTGATCAGCGCCGCGTCAAGAGAAGCTTTTGAAAGGCTTTTGCGTAATGCTTCAATTCTCTGTTTCATACGGAGTTATTTTACCACAGATGTTTTTATCGGGCAATACAAATGATCTTGTCATTGACAGAACCGTCAATTGACCCGTAGTCAGCAAAAAACACTCCGGCGAATTTACGCCGGAGTGTACGATTAACAACGATCAATTCCAATATTGCTCATACTTTTCTACGTTTTGCAGATGCTCTTCATAGGTCTTTGCAAACACCAGCTCGCTCGTTTCTGCGGGGTTCTGGTTGCAGAAGTAAAGATATCCTTCGGAAACATACTCTTCGTTGGGATACAGCGCCGCTTCAATGGCTGCTTTGCCGGGGTTGCAGACCGGGCCGACGGGAAGTCCATCGTATTTATATGTGTTGTAGAGCGATTCCGTCGCTTGCTCTGTTGCGGAGAACACATATTTCGTTACTCCAAGCGCATAGGACAAGCTCGCGCAGCTCTGCAGCGGCATATCCTGTTCCAAACGGTTATGGAATACGGCGGAAACTTTCGCAAAGTCGTCCGTAGCGGCAGCCTCGCGCTCAATCAGCGACGCAAGTGTGACCACTTGATCCATCGTCATGCCGAGCTGTTGCGCGCGCGTAAGATACTCATCCGTGAACACTTCGTTGAAGCGGTTGAGCATCTTGATGAGAATCGTCTCTACGCTGGCGTCGGTATATACTTCATAAGTATCCGGGAACAGATACCCTTCCAGCAGATAGTAACGCGCGATTGAATTTTCAGTCGTCGCCGCATCTGCGATAAATGCAAAGTTCAAAAACGACTCTCCGGTTTTCGCCGCATCATACAGCTGACTTTCAGTCGTAATCAGTCCCTTTTCAAGAAGTACTTTTGCGATTCCTTCCATTGTATAACCTTCTGGAATCGTAATTTTTACGGTTGCTTTCGGCGCATTGCCTTCGCAAAGCACTTCCACAATCTGCTTAATGCTCATGTTTTTGCTTAAAACATATGTGCCGGCTTTCAAGCTGTTTGCTTTGCCAACGAAATCAACATAAACCTTAAACGCCGCGGTACTCGAAATTAACCCGTCCTGATCATAACCGCATGCGCCATAAAGAATGCGCGCAATACTGCTGGCAGACGAAGAGGACGGTATCGTTACTTCAATCGGCGTCGCGTCGTTTCGATCAACCGGTTCAATGTACTTGTTGAGCACATAATTCACCGTAGAACGCGCAACCACAAAAACGACCGCAAGGCTGATGAGCAACACGACAGCGGGTCGTATCATCAGCCAGAAACGCATAAGGCGTTTTTGTTTTCTTGTTTTTCTTTTTTCTGGTCTGGAATTTGTTTGCATAACTATTTTCCCTGTTTCATTCGGGGCTTATGTTACGCTTCCAACGGACCTAGATCAACGTCCACCGCCTCCGCGAGGATTTTGTAAACGTCTCCCAACATCCGTTTTAAGCGAAATTCCGCCATCAAATAAGCGGATGCATCCGTATCAAACTGCATCAATTCTCCAATTTTTTGCAGTTTTTTCAGCGATTCATTTTCCGTTTCTCCGGCAATCATCGCAGCCTGAGAGCGGAATTGCAGCTTGTTATATTCTTCGATCAGCGTGCGCGTGGTGTTGTTTTCCATGGCGCGCGCCTTTGCCGCCGTATATTCGCGGTATTCGATGCTGTTCTTCATTTCATTCGCGAGCAATTTCGCGGTATCGTAAACCATATCTATACTCCGTTAAATTTCGATTACGATCGGCATGATCATCGGCGTACGCTTTGTGCGGTTTTTTAAAAACGATTTCAGCGAATTACGGATTCCAGCCTTGATGTTTGCATAGTCGCTGCGATCCGCGCCCTCAAATTTTCTCGTTTCCTTGACGAGCAGGGTTTTCGTTTCCGCAATCAACTCTTCCGAATCACGCATATACACAAACCCGCGTGAAACAATTTCGGGAGCTGCCAGCATGCGTCCTGTCTCGCAGTCAATTGTAAGAACTGCAACAACAAGTCCGTCCTGCGACAAGGTCTTTCTGTCTTTGAGCACCACATCGTCGATATCGCCGATGCCATCCACCATTACGCTTCCGGAAGGTACGCTGCCGTTCTTTTTTCCGCCGCGCTGCGAAAGCTCAATGACATCTCCGCAGTCCGCAATAAACGTATTTTCCGGTTTCACACCCATGTCCTCTGCGAGTTTACCGTGCATCACAAGGTGCCTGTACTCTCCATGAACGGGAATAAAATAGCGCGGCCTCGTCAGTTCCATCATGAGGCGCAGTTCTTCGCGGCAGGCGTGTCCGGAAACGTGCACGTCCGCCATGCGGTTGTAAATTACCTGCGCGCCTTTTTGATAGAGCTGGTTGATTACGCGGGAAACACCGCGCTCGTTGCCCGGAATAGCGGAGGCGGATATGATGACCGTGTCGCCTTTTCCGATATTGAGCTTGTGCGTTGCCGTCGCCATGCGAAACAATCCGCTCATGGGCTCGCCCTGGCTGCCGGTTGTGATCACGCAAACCTGATCGTCACGGTATTTCTTGAGCTGATCTACCTTAACAATATTCTCCGGCGATATCTTTAAATAGCCAAGGCGCATTGCAATCTGTACCACTTGTTCCATGCTTCTGCCTTGAAAACAGAGCACGCGACCGTGGCTGACCGCAACATCCGCAATCTGTTGAATGCGGTATACGTTGCTGGCAAAAGACGCTACGATAATGCGCCCTTCCGCCGCGTCAAAATAATACTCAAAGGTTTTCCCGATTTCGCGCTCGCTTTGCGTGTGCCCTGGGCTTTCGATGTTTGTGCTGTCGCTCATAAGCGCGAGTACGCCGCGCGAACCATAATGCGCAAACCGAATAATGTCGATCGGCTCTCCGTCTATCGGCGTAAAGTCAACTTTAAAGTCGCCTGTATGAATCACGGTGCCAATCGGTGTATTGATCGCCAGTGCAACCGCACCGGCAATGGAATGTCCTGTTTTGATGAATTCGGTTTTAAAGCACCCCAGATCCACATGATCTCCGGGTTTCACGGCTACTAGGCTTTTGCTTGAAACATGCGCTTCCTCGAGCTTGTGTTCGATTAAAGCGACGGTAAAAGCGGTGCCGTAAACAGGAACATCAAATTCCTTCAGCGCATAAGGCAATGCGCCGATGTGATCTTCATGTCCGTGCGTAATTAAAAAGCCTTTCAGTTTTTGCCGGTTTTCACGCAGATATTCCATGTCCGGTATGACGATGTCTATGCCGGGCATCTCCTCGTCCGGAAAGATCAGTCCGCAATCGACTACAACAACATCGTTGCCGTATTCGAGCACGGTCATGTTTTTTCCAATTTCGCCCACTCCGCCAAGCGGAATGATTTTTAATTTATTTGCCATATCATTTCCCCAATATATTATTTCTTACATAAGTGTCCGAATGCGGCATCCCCTCCGCAATCGGATCGTTCTGATCGTTTGCAACTACTCAGTTATTATAACTTCTTTTTTCTTGTCCACCAACAGCTCACCGTAAAATCTGCGTCAACTATAGAAATCATTCCCACCATAGGTTGCGTAATACGTGCGCGTCCCCCAAACTTTGTCCGTCGTTGCACTGCGGAAAGACATGACGCTTGTTGGCAAAAGCCGATTTCCATTGTTGAGCACGTCGTTTGCGTATGTAATCACGCTGTCGGGAATGGTTTTCGTTAAAAAGTCGCTCCAGCTGATAACCGAAAACTGGCTCTTTTGATACACTACGCCCGAAACGGTGCTCGGCCATTTACTGGACTCAACACGATTGAGAATTACGCAGACGACCGCGCGATAACCATCTTCAGATTTGCCGGACTCAAAATACGCCACACGGGCGGCAAGCAAAACGTCTTCCCCGCTATACGCGCCGCTGACACTCGGCACTTCCTGTGAAGATGTCTGCGCAGGGGTAGCTGTCGGTGTTGGGCTGGGTGTTGGAGTCGGCGTCGCGGTTTCGGTCGCCCAGCTGGACGGCGTAGGTGTTGCGGTCACCTTCGGTGTCGGCGTTGCCGTCGCTTTTGGTGTGCTGGTCGCTTTCGCCGTGGTTTTCGGGGTCGCCGTAGCGTCCGGTTCTTCTGTCGGTGTCGGGCTCGGCGTCGGCGTCGGGCTTGGCGTCGGCGTTGGCGTAACCGGAGGCGCGGTTGGTACCGGACTCGGTGTTAAAACCGGCGTTGCCGTCGGTTCGTCCATCGAAATAACGCTGATCCGTTCTCCACTCTCAGTTAAGTATGTTCCGTCTTCCTGCAGCGTTCCCGCAAACGGAGACAGCACGGTAATTCCGTATTTTTCGGTTCCTTCGGATTCTTCATCGCCAATTGAAACTATTTCCGGTATCAATGTAGGCGTAGCCAGAGAAACAGTCAGCGGTTGCACCGCCGCTTCTTCGCAGCCGGTCAGCAGCGGTAAGATTGCGGCGGCAATAAGCGCAAATAAAAGTTTTTTAAAGCGTACGTTCTGCAAATACCCTCAATCCTTAAGCTGATTTAGAGAATGTACTTATGAATGTCATCCTCGTGAAATTCGTTTCCAAGATGTTCGTCCACATATGCTGCATCAATGTTGAGTTCAATCTCCGGATGCTGACCGTTTGCATTAAAGGAGATATCGTCCAACAGATTCTCCATGACGGTGTGTAGTCTGCGGGCTCCGATGTTTTCCGTGTTTTCATTCGCAAGAAATGCGAATTTCGCAATCTCTTTCAGCGCGTCCGGCGAAAAACTGAGTTTTACTTTGTCCGCAGAGAGCAGCGCGGTATATTGCTTTGTTACCGCATTTTCAGGTTGCGTCAAAATCTTTTCAAAGTCGTCCTGCGTCAGGTCGTCTAGTTTCACGCGAATCGGGAAACGTCCCTGCAATTCCGGAATTAAATCGCTAACCTTTGCGGTATGGAACGCGCCAGCCGCAATGAAGAACATGTAATCCGTTTTAACCGGACCGTACTTCGTGCTGATTACGCTGCCTTCAACGATTGGCAGAATATCCCGCTGAACACCTTCGCGCGACACATCCGGGCCGCCAACGCGCTCAGCGCCTGCGATCTTGTCAATTTCATCGATGAAGATGATGCCGTCCTGCTCCGCGCGTTGCAGCGCTTCGCGGTGTACGTCGTCCATATCGATCCGCTTTTCGCTTTCCTGCTGTACGAGTACGCGGCGTGCTTCCTTTACGGGCAACTTGCGCCGCTTGGTCTTTTTTGGTAAAAAGTCTCCGAACATCTCACCCAAGTTCAGGTCGATTCCGGCGGCAAACATCGCGTCGTTTTTCCCCGCCTGCTCTTCCACCTCGATTTCGACAAGTTCGTTTTCCAGCTTGCCCGCGCGCAGTTCGGCTAAAACACGCTCGCGTTCGCTGTAATGCCGCGCTTTTTCTTCCTCGCTGAGTTCCGGTTCCGTCTGCTGCGGTTGTCCGGCGTTCAGCAGCATCTGCAACGGATTTTGCTGTTGACGCTGCACACGTTTTTTCGCGCCGGGCAATAGCATATCTGCGAGAGATTGCTCTACTGCGGCTTCCGCAACAAGACGCACATCTTCCATGCGCCGGTTCATGCAAATGCGAATCGCCGCATCTACCAGATCGCGAACCATGCTTTCCACATCGCGCCCAACGTATCCAACTTCGGTATACTTGGTCGCTTCAACCTTTACAAACGGCGCATCGACCAGCTTAGCAAGTCTACGGGCAATTTCGGTTTTGCCGACGCCCGTCGGCCCGATCATAACGATGTTCTTCGGCGTAATCTCCTCGCGCAGTTCGTCGGAAAGCTGGCTGCGGCGATAGCGGTTACGCAAAGCGACGGCTACCGCGCGTTTTGCGCGATCCTGACCGATGATGTATTTATCCAGCGCGTCGACAATTTCTCTCGGTGTAAGTTGCATACTCTTATACCTCCTCCACCGTGATGTTGCCGTTGGTGAACACACAGATGTCGCCAGCAATGCGAAGCGACTTCTCCGCAATCTCTGCGGCAGAAAGTTCCGTGTTCGCTTTCAGCGCCTTTGCGGCGGCGAGGGCATACATACCGCCGGATCCGATGGCGGCAATGCCGTCGTCCGGGTCAATAACCTCGCCCGTGCCGGAAACGATCAACAGTTCTTCTTTATTCGCAACGATGAGCAGCGCTTCGAGCTTATGCATAATCTTGTCGCTGCGCCAGTCCTGCGCGAGCGAAACCGCAGCGCGGGTCAGGTTGCCGCTGTATTGTTCCAGCTTTTTCTCAAATCGTTCGCAGAGTGAAAATGCGTCCGCAACCGAGCCGGCAAAGCCAACTACAACTTGGTCGTGATACAATCTGCGTACTTTCTTTGCCGTCGCCTTCATGATGACGGACTCGCTCATGGTTACCTGTCCATCGCCGGCAACCGCACACTTGCCGTTCTTACGAACGGCGATTATCGTCGTACCCCTGAGTTCCAATCGGGTATCCTCCTTGATTTCAGGCGCATAAACACCGGCAAAGAATTGCCGGTTCATACGCGCAGGCAGATCGTTTTCTACCTGAATATCATACTAACACAAAGCGGACGCATCCGCCCGCATTCGTTGATTCGTTTTCAATTCTTTCACTATTTTTTGCGCATTTGATGAACAAACTACACCTTGTGAACAAATGGCAGCGCTATAATTCCGCTTTCAGCGCACGAATTACATCCAAAGCCCGTTCCGCAACTTTACCATAGCGTTCCGTTTTTTTGCGTATCCGCTGCGGCAACGGGTCCATAATGCCGAACGTAACGTTCATCGGCTGAAAATCGTTGCCATTGTATTCCGAAACATAATGTCCCAGCGCGCCGATTGCGGTTTTTGTCGAAAAGTCTATAGTTGGTTTTCCGGCAAGATTGTTTGCCATCGAAAGCGCCGCAACGAGCCCGCTGCTTGCGGATTCAACATACCCTTCTACGCCGGTCATCTGGCCTGCAAAATACAGTCCCGGTATGGAGCGCATCTGATAATCGCAGCCAAGCAAACCGGGTGAATTTAAAAATGTGTTGCGGTGCATCACGCCGTACCGTGCAAATTCCGCATGCTCCAGCCCAGGAATGAGCCCGAATACGCGCCGCTGTTCGCCAAACTTCAAATTAGTTTGAAACCCAACGATATTATAGAGCCTTCCATCCTTGTCATCCTGCCGAAGCTGAACAACAGCATGCGGTTCTTTTCCGTCAACCTCAAGCCCTACGGGTTTGAGCGGGCCAAAGCAAAGCGTTTGCGCGCCGCGTTTTGCCATCACTTCAACCGGCATACAACCCTCGAACACGCGCAGTGTTTCAAACTCATGCAGTTCGGCTGTTTCCGCTGTGATAAGCGCCTGATAAAACGCCTCATATTCTTCCCGCGTCATAGGACAGTTCAGATAATCGTCGCCTCTGCCATAACGGGAAGCGCGAAATACCTTTGTCATGTCGAGAGAATCATACACGACGATTGGCGCGGCGGCATCGTAAAAATGCAACGGCGCGCCAGTGAGCCGGGCGATATCCTCGGCAAGCGCATCGGAAGTAAGCGGCCCCGTCGCAATGATGGCGGGCGCCTCCGGCACATTTGTAATTTCTTCATGGTGAATAGTAATGTTTGGATGGTTCTGAATAATCCCGGTCACACGCGCGGCAAACCCTTCGCGGTCTACCGCAAGCGCACCGCCCGCGGGAACGCGTGTTTCATCTGCGACGCGCAGAATCAGCGAATCCAGAATTCGCATTTCCGCTTTCAGCAGTCCAACAGCATTTTCAATCCGATCGGAACGCAGAGAATTGCTGCATACCAGCTCGCAGAAGTCTCCGCTGTGATGCGCAGGAGACATTTTCTGCGGCTTCATCTCATATAGATCGACCGCGATGCCGCGTTCGGCAAGCTGATAAGCCGCCTCACAACCGGCAAGTCCCGCGCCGACAATTGCGACGCGACGGTCTATCATTCGGCTTCGCCCTCTTTTTCTTCTTTCGACTTTTTAGTGTTGCGGTGAATATAGCCGCATTCCTTGTTCATGCAAGCAATATAGCTGCCGTTTTGCCCAATCTTTTGCACCATCATGCCGCCGCACTGCGGGCAGGCCATCTTTGTCGGCTTATCCCAGGATACGAAATCGCATTCCGGATAGCGTTCACATCCATAAAACGCTTTGCCGCGTTTGCTTTTGCGCTTGATCAAAGCCGCGCCGCATTTGGGGCACGGAACATCAATTTTTTCAACGATAGCTTTCGTATTACGACAGGTCGGGAAATTCGGGCAGGCGAGAAACTTGCCGAATCTGCCGATCTTATACACCATCATCGCACCGCATTTTTCACAGACGATGTCCGAAACTTCATCCGGAATCTTCTCCGGCGGCGCTTTTTCCAGCGCTACTTCAACTTTCTCGTGGAACGGTCCGTAAAACTTCTTGAGGACATCCGCCCACGCGATCTTATCTTCTTCCACATCGTCGAGTTCGTTTTCCATCATGGCGGTAAATTGCACATCCACGACTTCGTCGAAATTTTCCAGCATAAAGCGGTTCACGACAAAGCCAAGCTCTGTTGGAACCAATTGTTTCTTTTCGCGCGCAATATAACCGCGCTCCACAATTGTAGAAATCGTCGGCGAATACGTGCTCGGACGACCGATTCCTTTTTCTTCCAGCGCTTTCACCAGCGTCGCTTCCGTATAGCGCGGCGGCGGCTGCGTGAATTTCTGTTCGCTGTCTATTTTTTCCGCGTGGCAGGTTTCTCCGGAAGCGAGTTCCGGCAGAACCGTTTCTTTTTCCTGCGCGTCATCACGACCTTCGGTATAGATCGCAGTAAATCCGTCAAAAATCGTACGAATACCGTTTGCACGGAACGTGGAACCGGCGCAATCGAGCGTAACCTGCGTGGTCGCGAAAATCGCGTCGCTCATCTGGCTTGCCAGAAAACGCTCGTAAATGAGCTTATATAAGCGGTATTGTTCGCCGGTTAACGAATCTTTAATCGAAGCCGGGTCGTTTTCCACACCTGTTGGGCGAATCGCTTCGTGCGCATCCTGCGCGCCTTCCCTGCCCTTGTAAAAATTCGGTTTTTCCGGCACGTATTTATCTCCGAAACGATTGCCGATATAGGCGCGCGCTGCCTGCTGCGCTTCCGACGCAATGCGCACGGAATCGGTACGAATGTAGGAAATCAAACCGACAGCGCCCTTGCCGCCAATATCAATGCCTTCGTAAAGCTGCTGCGCAATCATCATGGTGCGCTTTGTCGTGAAACCAAGCTTTCTGGATGCTTCCTGCTGTAAGCTGCTCGTTGTAAACGGCGGAGCAGGATGGCGCGTTTTGGTTCCTTCTTTTACTTCAGAAATCGAAAAGAGTTGATCGTTGATTCGGTCTAAAACCTCTTTTGTATCCGCTTCGTTTTTCAGCTCGCGCTTGCTGCCGTTTTCACCGTAATATTTCGCTTCAAACGTCTTTTTGTTTTTACCTTCGCGCAGTTTCGCGGTAATGTTCCAATATTCTTCCGGTACAAATTCGCGGATTTCGTTTTCCCTGTCGCAGATAATTCGCGTTGCAACGGACTGAACGCGTCCTGCGGAAAGTCCTTTGCGAACCTTTCTCCAGAGAATCGGGCTGATTTCATAGCCCACAAGACGATCCAGAATGCGGCGCGCCTGCTGCGCGTTTACAAGCCGCATATCGATTGCGCGCGCACCTTTGATAGAGTTTTTCACCGCAGACGATGTAATCTCGTTAAATACAATGCGGCACTTGCTCTTTTCGTCCAGATTCAGCACTTGCGCCAGATGCCAGCTGATTGCTTCTCCTTCGCGATCAGGGTCGGTTGCGAGAAAAACTTTTTCTGCATTTTTGGCTTCTTTGCGAATTTTTTCTAAAACGTCTCCGCGTCCGCGCAGCGTAATATACTTCGGTTCAAAATTATTTTCAATCTTGACCCCGATCTGACTTTTCGGCAAATCGCGCACGTGGCCGTTTGAAGCAACCACTTTATATTTTGTTCCTAAAAACTTTCCGATCGTCTTCGCCTTTGCCGGCGATTCGACGATTACCAGTGTTTCAGACATATTGTTCCTCCCGCCGGATACATCGGAATCAATCATTTACGTGT